>CAMQEO010000009.1 GCA_946999785.1 uncultured Atopobium sp. | reverse complement strand
ATTTCTCCTACCGATGCAAAAAAACGTCGACAAACTACCTTTGCAGGTGTTGAAGTTTTACCTGTGCTTCCTCAGACTATTGAAGTACAGATTGACACCCAAGATATAAGAATTGACGTATATCATGCATCTGGTCCTGGTGGTCAAGGTGTTAATACCACAGATTCTGCGGTGAGGATTACCCATATTCCAACTGGAATAGTAGTAACGTGCCAAAATGAGCGCAGCCAGCTGCAAAACAAGGCTGCTGCTATGCAAATTCTACGTAGTAAGTTGTATGAGCTCGAAAAACAACGTCGTGAGGAAGAGCTTGACGACTTGCGTGGCCCTAAACACGACATCTCTTGGGGTAATCAGATTAGAAATTATATTTTATATCCTTTTCAACTGGTAAAAGACACGCGTACCCAAGTTGAAACGGGAAACGTTGACGCGGTTTTACAAGAGGGGGATTTGGACCAATTTATTATTGCCTATCATAGATGGGCAAGTGAGCGGAGGGGATAACATGCTTTCTGATATTTCGTGGCGCCGTGTGTTAACAGAGAGTTTTTTAGTTATTTTGGGCTCCGCTATTTATGCGCTTGGCGTTGACATCTTTGAAATTCCAAACGGTTTGGCTGCAGGTGGTCTCACGGGTTTAGCGACCATTCTTTCTGCCGTTGCAGCGGAGCTTGGAATTATAGCCCCTGTTGGTTTACAAACAATTTTGATGAACGTGGCATTATTGGTGTTTGTGGTTGTTACTACTCACGATTGGACATATGTTGCTCGAAGTATCTTTGGTATCTTAGTATCCGGTTTTTTTACCGACTTGTTTGCACCGCTTGTCCCACATCTTGCTGCTGATGAATTGCTGCTTGCGTCCATTTGGGGCGGCGTAATTGTAGGCGTGGGAATCGGTATTGTATTTAGGTCGGGTGGCAATACGGGTGGTACGGATATAATTTGTCAGTTGTTGGCAAAACACACCGGTATTGCACTAGGCACGCTTACCATTATTGTAGATGGCGCTATTGTATTGGCGTCGGTACCCGTTTTTTCTGTACGCAATGCGCTCTATGCAACAATTGCAATGTATATTACGGGTAAGGTTATCGATGCCGTGGTAGACGGTCCTAATACTTCGCGCGTGGCATATATTATCTCTGATCGACATGCTCAGATTGCCAACGAAATTTTATACACCTTGGGTAGAGGCTGTACCGAGCTACAGGCACGCGGTGTTTGGAGTGGCAATAATAAACCTATGCTTATGTGCGTGCTTTCACGTGCGGAAAGTTTGCGCCTCAAACAAATTGTCGCAGAAATTGACGCCGAAGCCATTGTGATTGTTTCAGAGGTACATGAAGCTTTTGGCGAAGGTTTTGGTCAAATTTCGTCTTCGTAAAGCCGCTTATCTCTGATATGGCTGTAGTGTATAAATTTTTGGTTATTGAGTTACTTATACGCTCTAAAAGATCACGTGCTATTTGTATAACTTGTTGTAATCGTTTGTTGGTTTTGTGTACACACATTTATTTTTTACAAATGATAAAACGTTTAACCTAATAAAGATACCATCGAGCGAAAACGAGCACAAGTTGCGTGTTTGCACGGTGCGACTTTTGTACAATAACTCTTAGGTGCACAAAGATTGCACAAGCTGACAGAAGGAGCAACGTATGAAATTCTTTATCGATACCGCTAATTTAGACGAAATTCGCGAAGCTGCTCAGTGGGGTGTATTGTCTGGCGTTACCACGAATCCAAGTTTGTATGCAAAAACTGGAGGAAAACTAGCTGACTTTGAAGATCACATGAAAAAAATCTGTGAGATCGTAGGAAAAGATGTGCCAGTATCGGCTGAGTCGTGTGCAACTACTACCGAAGAAATGATTGCCGACGGTAAACGTTTAAGTGCGCTTGCTCCTAATATCTGCGTTAAGTTGCCTATTTGTGAGGCTTCTTTGCCGGCAACCCATGAGCTTGCAGCTTGCGGTATTCGTGTAAATATGACTCTTATTTTTAGTGTTACACAAGCACTTCTTGCAGCTCGTGCGGGTGCACGTTATATTTCTCCGTTTGTTGGCCGTTTTGATGATGTTGCAGAAGACGGAATTGACCAGCTTGCAAATGTTGTTGATGCAGTTAAAAATTATTCATACGGGTACTGGGAAGAAGAAGGTGGCCCCGAAATTATTACCGCTTCTGTTCGTACGCCGTATCACGTTGCACAAGCAGCGCTTTTAGGTGCGGATATTGCTACGATTCCGTTTGCAGCGCTTAAGAAGTGTGTACACCATCCTCTTACCGACCAAGGTCTTGCCAGCTTTGCTCATGACTGGGAAAAAGTGAAGAATGCATAAGACGTTTTTGTACAAATAAGCCAGATTTAAGTATCGCAGCGTATGCATGTTTTGTTCATTTATACGCCTATCCATTAAAGTTCCTCGTAGCGCGCAAGATTTTGTCCCGATCTTGCGCGCTTTTTTGTTCGAGCAACAGGGAGCACTGTTGGAATATATTTCAGAATTTTGTTAGAATAAACACAGGTATCTATAAATTTACTAGATTAAGGAGCTTCTGTGGCAAACCACTTTCGTGGCAGTGAACAAAGCGGCGAAACTGATGTACGGGTTGATCAAAACCAGTACAGCAATCAAATGACCAATGCTTCGCCCGAGCAGCTTCAACAAAGTCAACCACTGCCCGTTATACAAGAAGAACAAACGCAGCATGAGAACCTTAACATGCAGACAGCTCAAAAGACACAGGTACAAAATAGCCCTATGTCTCATCAAAGTGTGCAGCAGAGTTTAGATGGAAATGCTCAAGCGCATGCCCAAGCTGAAAACCCGCAAAACGGATTTACGCAGGTTTTTGCGCCTCTTTCTTCTGCTGAGCCTGCAGTTGCAAAAGCTGGAAAACCAACAATTGCACTAAGAGATGTGACACTTATTTACCCTGCGCAAAAAGATAAACCGGCATTGAGCCATGTCACGCTCGATATTTACCCAGGAGAGTTTGCATTTGTGGTAGGGCATTCAGGTTCGGGAAAGTCAACGTTTTTAAAGCTTTTAACGCGTGAGCTTCGCGCGACCAAGGGTAAAGTTATTGTTGCGGGTCACGATTTAACTGTTATGCGCAACTGGAAAGTTCCCTATTTACGCCGCCAAATTGGTACGGTATATCAAGACTTTAAGCTTTTACCAGATAAAACAGTTTACGAAAACGTTGCATTCGCGCTTGAGTGCATCGGAAAGCCAAAGTCTATTATTCGAGCACAAGTCCCCGAGGTTTTACGTCTTGTTGGCTTGGGTGAAAAAATGTCTCACTATCCCGATCAGCTCTCTGGTGGTGAGCAACAACGTGTGTCTGTAGCACGCGCTATGGTAAATAGACCACCACTTTTGGTGTGCGATGAGCCTACAGGTAATCTTGACCCGGCTATTTCGTTGGGCATTATGAAACTACTTGACCGTATTAATCACGCAGGTACCACCGTTGTTATGGCAACGCATGACCGCGAGATGGTTGATTCTATGCGCAAGCGTGTAATAGCACTTGAAGCAGGTCAAGTTGTTCGCGATCAAGAGAAGGGAGGCTACGGTTTTTATGGTGCTCTCTAATTTAGGTTATTCATTTCGCGAGGTAGGAAGACATTTTAGACGCAACTGGTCTACCGTCCTTGGAGCTATAATCACCATATTTTTATCACTGTTTGTAATTGGTTTGTTTACCATTGCCTCTGCTTTTGTGGCAAATATGGTTGGTACCGTTGAAAATCAAGTAACCATACAAGCATTTTTGTCTGACAATGCAGATCAAAACGATGTTAATGCGCTTAAAAAGAAAATCGAAGGCTGGGATAGTGTAAAAACTGTAACGTATAAAAGCAAAGAGGAAGCTTTAGCTGAATATAAGCAAACCATGAGCAACAGAAATGCTGCTGACGCAGTAGCTGCTTTGGATGGAGAAAATCCCGTGCCAGCTTCGTTGGTTATTAATTTAACTAATCCACAAAGTGTCGAAGACATTGCGTCAACACTGGTTGAAGACACGTTATTCAAAAAAGTTGCTGATGACGCCGATAAGCCATCTTCATCGGTACAATACGGACGTGAAACAGTTGAGCGTCTATTTAGCGTAACAAATTATTTACGTATTGGTGCAATTGCGCTTATTGTTATGCTTGCTTTTATTGCATTTATCTTTATTAATAACACCATTCGTCTGGCAATTTCTGCTCGTCGTCGTGAGATTGCTATTATGCGTCTTGTTGGTGCGTCCAACGGCTTTATTCGCGGGCCTTTTATGCTAGAAGGTATGCTTGAAGCATTTATTGGTGCACTGTTAAGCATTGCAGTTTTGCAAACTGGCTTGTTACTTGTTATTCCAAAATTGCAATCAAGCTTGCAATTTTTAACCTTTGAGCTTTCTTTGGAAGTGCTGCTTGCAACATATGGTGCTTTAATTCTTATCGGTCTTTTAATTGGTATGTTTGGTTCTATTATTGCAATGAGACGCTATCTTAAGGTGTAGGCGTATATGGGAGTGAGTCTGTGTCATTTATCGATATAAACCAATCCAATTTGGCAGATGAATTATTGGTTGCTGAAAGCCTTTTGTGCCAAGGGGAAGACGATCAAGCGTTAGAGCTCTTGCATAGTCTTGCCGATGATGCAGAAAGCTATATTGCAGCAAATTGCGAAGCGTCTGCTCACGATCAGTGGTTTTCCTTTAATGACATATTTGAACATTTGGCGTATGCGCGTCTTGAAAATGACCCACGTACCATTCATGATGTGTCTGAGCCTTTCTCGCGTATGTATGCCGATTTAGCGCTTGCGTATGCTCATAAAGATAATAAGGAGTTGGCACGTGAGGCGCTTAAGCAGGCCGTTCGCTGGAATCCTTTGGATTGTGCTGCGCGCCTTAACTTAGCGGATGTGTATCGTTTTTTGGGCAATCACGATGAGTACCTAGCTCTTAGCTATTCTGTTTTGGAGCGTGCAAGTTATGTTGATCATCTTGCACGCGCGTTTTGCAATTTTGTTGCCTTGTATCGTGATAAAGGCGATACAGATGTAGCCGCTGCGCTTACACATGTGATTAAAAGGCTTGATGCGCGCGATGGTAGAGTATGTGCGCTCATTCACGAGGTTGCCGATACCGATTTAGACGCAGACAGACTTAGCGACGCCAAAGCTCACGAGCTCTTGGAACAAAATCAACTTCCCGATGGAGCCAATGCCGATATTGTGTTATGTCTGCTTACTGCGGCTGAAATTCAGCGCAAGCATGGTGATGACCATGAAGCTACTAATCTGACGCTTAGAGCAGTTCATTTGGTAGGCGAAGATATGGTGTATAAACTTCTTGATGAGCTTCGCCAAAACGCAGAATCTGAGCAGAATTAAGGATGTATGCATGAAGCAGATAGTTCAGCAGCAGGCACATAAGGGTGTACGTAAGCAGGCAACTTTTCGTCTTATTGCTAAAAATCGTACTGCTTATCATGATTATGAGTTAGACAATGCCGAAGAAGCAGGTATTGAGCTTACTGGTGTTGAAGTAAAAAGCTTGCGCGAGCGTAGCTGTCAGTTGACCGACTGTTTTTGTATTGTAAGAAATAACGAATTATATTTGGTGGGCTTGCACATTCATCCATACTCTCACGGGGGCGTTTGGAATATTGACCCTGATAGAAGGCGTCGCCTTCTGATGCACAAAAAGCAAATTTTATCGATTGCACGGCGTGTCCAGACAAAAGGTGTGTCGTTGGTTCCGCTTGAAATTTATTTTAACGAACGCAATCGCGTAAAAGTTAAAGTTGCGGTAGGTAGAGGAAAGAAAATGTACGATAAGCGTGCCGCCGCCGCAAAGCGCGATTCTGATCGTGAGATTCAAAGAGTGTTAAAAGCCCGCACGCGTGAGCATTTTGCATAAACTGCGGTGTGAGCTTTGTTATAAACTACGCTATAAATCGCATTATAAGCCGCGCTATTAACTGCCGCCTACAGGTGGGATCTTGTTTAGTTTTTCTATCCGTGCCCGAATGTTGTTTCTCTTTGCAGTTTGTGTCGCGCCCATTTTTAGATATACTTATACTTACTATAGATCTTTATAGATGGTGTTCTTTGATAGTTGGTGGATATTTGCTTACGCGCATGAATTGTGCGTATCTTTCCTTTAGATCTCACAAAGCCTCGGCACGCATATTTTTTGTCTGTTCTAACTTATGTGCCGTGTATGCATTTTGGGGGTGACTGGATTCGACAGGGTAAGTTTGAGGTGGGCAGCAAGCCGTGGTCTCCTCGCCACGTTAATCAGGGGTACTGTCAAATTTAATTGACAATGTTATTCCTTTCAAGAGTGAGCGCAAGCTTGCTCTTGCTGCTTAATTTATACAAGCAGCCGACAAACTAAGAATTGCTTCCGTTTTTAGGGCGTCGTCATTTTAGGAAGATGCAACATAAGACGTGGACTGTATGCTTATGTTTAAGATTGAACAGAATCGAACATACATCGCCTGTTGTTAAGTGGTGCATGTTTTAAATGTAATTGACAACTGAGCTTGGAGACACCTGCCAGGAATTTGCGTTGGACCGGAGTTCGATTCTCCGCACCTCCACCATAGTAGGAAGCGTTGAACTCTATTTTGTAAGGAATGAGTTGGTGCTTATATATAGATTCGCGGATAGTTATTGACCGCGTAGGATGCTCTAGGAAGCCTCGTAGAGCGATTTTAAGACCTTGGATGGGAAATTTCTCTTCAAGGTCTTTTCACGTCTTAAAACGGCTATTTGAGCCGCAGGATTGATTACGTGATGTAGGTTGGGACGGCTGCGCCGTCCGCAACATTCTAGTCTGGTTGGAAAACTACGGCGCTTCGCGCCTCCGTTGTCCTCCAGAAGATAGACAGGGCACAGAGAAAGGGTGGCATGCGTGAGTGCGGGGCTTTGCATGTGCCCCGTGTTAATCTGGCGGCCTTGAGGCCGCCCTGTTTTGCATTGAGGACGCGTTAGCGTCCGAAATGCACACTGTCATATGACATGCGAAACGTGACATAAAACACGTGAATCCTCATAAATGAACGTATTGGCTGACCACATGACCACATTATTAGCTACTTATTTTTAAGAATTCGAAGAAGGGTATGTATACGTAATAATGAAATAAAATAAGTCGGTTTGTAAGTGGTCATGTGGTCAAGTGGCCAAAATCGAAAAAATCCCCTTGTAGACGAGTGTAAATTTTTCAAAATAGGTGACCACATACCATTTTGATGTGGTCACACATGTGGTTAGCCCCCGGCTGTCGTTACTGTGCTTCTCTGGCTATCCCGTCAGAACCCATAAAAAATATTTTTGCTTGTTTCTGTTCATATATGAGTTGAACAGGTCTCTGACCTGCTGGAATTCGAATGTTTGCCTTGCGTTTTGCTTGTTTACAAAGTATTATGGAATAAGATAAACAAAGGCCCAGCACCCGTCCCGTCTTTGATGCGGTGTTGCTATCGGGAATAAGAGTCGAGCGCAAGGTGGAATACCGCCGAGCGCCGCAGGTGAAATGACGACTAACGAAGCTCCTGCCAAAACCAGAGATAGACGTGACTTTTTGTTGTGTCCGCTTCTGGTTTTGGCAGGAGCTTTTTTTGTTTGTGTACGGCATTTGAGTTAGGAGGTATGAGACATGGAAGAGAAAGGCGACAAGAAGGATTTTCTGAACACGTATGAGGCGGCTGACAGGCTGGGCGTGGCCCCTGTCACGCTTCGCACATGGAGGGCATAGCGCAAGGGATCTGTGTTCTACAAGTTTCACCTTGCGGTCTTCTACAAGGCAGATGACCTGAGCACGTGGATTGACGAGCATTACAAGGCTGTAATGCCAAAGAGTTAAGGAGGCGATATTTCATGAGCGGCACAAAAAAGGACAGCTCCCGCGCCTTGCCAGCTAAGGGAGCTGCCTCGTTCACGTACATGAATAATAACACGATTCCGCCCGTATATTAAGCGCCTGACGCATCTACGAAAGCGGGCTGGCAGATGGGTCATGGCTATCCGTCTGGCAATAAGGGGGACGTCTACAACCTTGCCTATCTCTCTGGCGGTGAGAACTATCACAAGGCGCTGCATGACGCGGTGTTCTGTGCCTTGCGTGTACGTGCAGGAAAGAGCCTGTCCGAGCTGCCTGAGGACGTGGTCAAGACCACAACGACCTCATCAAGTGGGTTTGCATGAACGAAGGCCGGACAACCCCGAACCAGGCAAGAAATACGGACGCGGCATTCGCAACTGGGCGCGTCTGATTGCCGACAGGGCAAAACAGGTCGATGAGTTGATGAAAAACGCACAGGAGGCCGATTCTGCGCCCTCTGGCTTCTCCGAGTTCGTCATCGGCAAGGTCAAGGAGATGTACCCGCACCTCTATGCAAACTACGAGAAGACATGGCAGGCGTTCCAGAAGAAGCGGGACAGCGTCAAGAACCGTGCACGCGATATTTCTCTGCGGTTTGGCAACCTGCTAGAGGCCGATGAGCACAAGCACAATGACGAGAGCCAGTATTACTAAGACTTACATAAGATTTATGGCATACAGAGTCATTCCATGGCATAATAAACTCATATATGAGCGATTTATGTCTGGCGGTTCCGATGGAAGATGGCAATAAGAAAGAGAAGCGCGTGTCCGTATCCATATCGCTCACGAACAGCGAGTGTGATGAACTCAGGGGCTGTGCCGAGAGGTACGGACTCTCTCTGTCTGCGTTCCTGCGCCTTGCAGCGAAGGAGCATGTAGATAATCACAACTCGATTCAAGAAGGAGAATAACAAATGTCAACAATCTATACCACGAACGAGTGGAAGGGCTATGGCAAGCAAAATTACTACTGGAATGAGTACAGACTCGAAGGGAGCACAGTCACAAAATATAAGTGCCATCGACAGAAGTTTTTTGACGGACATGAGAATAATTGGGACCACGAGGAGACTGAAGTCGGGTCTTGGTCTGTAGACGACCCGAACATGCCTGAATGGCTACATCAGCACATCAATGATTAGGGAAATATTTAAGGAGGACTTTTTTATGAGTAGATATGCAATGTGTCCTGAATGTGGACATAGGATGGGACGTGTGCTTGATTCTTGGGATAACTGGGACGGAGAAACGTACCAGTGCGATTACTGTTCTTCAGGATATGAGGATGATGAGGAAGATAGCGAAAGTCTGAGCGTATATGATGCCGCGCTGATTTGGGCTTCAAACGGTAAGGACGAGGATTACACGTTCGGGTATTCAGAAGATGAGCTGGAGGATGCGCTGTAGGCGATAGCAACTGAACGATGAGCAAACAATTTAAGCGAAACGACATAACCTTACCATAGCCTACTATCGCTTCTCTTCCCATAGCCAAAACGAAGCGTCGATAGACCAGCAGTGCGAACAGGCACGGGCGTTCGCCAAGGCTCACGGATACAACATTGTGAAGGAGTACGAGGCGCCGCCATGTCGGGTACCACGAGCAACCGGCCGCAGTACCAGCTTATGTTCTCGGAGGTGAGCATGATAAGACCGGCAGTCATCATCCTGTGGAAGACGGACAGTTTAACTGGTATGACAGGTTGTGACCGATACACCAAAAATTCTCATGTGACAAAGAATGTGACAGGTTTTGCAACTAATTCTTGCTTGTAAAACATTAAAATCTGGCGCGTCGCGATGTCTAGTTTACGCTACCGATTAGTGATAGAAACTTTGAAGAACTCGCAGCGTATAAAGCTTAAGGAATACTCAAGAGGCTTTCCGGTGATAGAAGAACTTGTTTTTCTTATCTGTTTAACGCATACTTCGCCTTCGTGCAAACCTAAAATATCTGCTACATGTTTTTCGGCAGGAACCTCAATGCAGATACTTTGTTCGTAAGGCTCATCACGTAAACAAATGCGTTTATTTGCGCTTATGTAGTCGTAAAGTTGAGTGTAATTATTCTTGTCACTGTGTTCATCGATCAATTCTTTTACCAAATAGTTTTCTTGGTATTCAAAAGTCATATCGTTAACTGAATGAGTTCGAGCAATTGCAATGCAATAATTATCATCGTTTAAATCAAGTTCGGAGAGAATTTTATGATTTGCGTTGCGTTGCACATACACAACCGCAGCTATTTCGTTTGCAATATTTTGGTTGGTAATGCGTACAAGTTTTTCATTCTTGCGTTGTGGTGCTTGTGAAATAAAAGTCCCCCGTCCTTGATGACGGACAAGATAACCTTCTCGTACAAGATCACTGAGCGCGCGTACAACCGTAATGGATGAAACATTAAACTTGTGAATAAGCTCAGCTTCGGTGTAGAACTTTTGACCGACAGAAAAATTACCAGTAGTGATTTCGGCCTTTAGGGTGTCTTTTACCAATGAATATTTGGGTATTTTCATGTGACGGCCTTTCCGTAATGCTGCACCCGCCAGTTGGATGAAATACATATTATGGTCATATAGACACGTGCCTGTGAGCTCCTTGTGCGCGTAGCTTATGAGCTGTCCGGTACAGCTGGCTATATCACACACCATAGTATACTCTTTATACTATAACGTCCATATAATCCTATATTGTATAAAGTATGCTGAAAAAGTTTATGCATTCATGTATCGATTGTACTGCAATTTTTATTCTAAAGTTCTTGTAAAATATGAAAAAATCTCCGAACATCATCAACTTGTATTCAAAAAAATATTGATATGTGACGGTACCACTCACTGGTGTATGAAGTCATGATTTATATGTGGGTTAACGTAGGTGCGTAATAAAAAGCAGACTTTGTAGTAAACATAAAAAATTGGTATCATTTAGGTACATCTCATAGTGTATCTGCTACATATCAATACGTATACAATTTTGTGTTATAAGGTGAGCGCACCATGCCTGTACAGTTTGAAAATGCACCAGCTGGATCTTTACAGAATTCAAAAAAGTGGTTTCCTTATATGTCTCGTGAGTCGCGCGAGCGAGTGCATACAATGAATCAACTTATAGCAACGCTTGTCGAACAAGAGCACAAAACGGTGTATCCGCCGCGCGACAAGATATACAACGCTCTTAAGCTCACTCCTCCTGATAAGGTGAAGGCAATTATCATTGGACAAGATCCCTACCATGAGCCACATCAAGCTAATGGGCTTGCATTTTCGGTAGACGCGCCAACCAAAATTCCGCCCTCGCTTCGTAATATATTTATTGAAATGCATAATGATTTGGGAATAGATATTCCAACAACAGGTGATTTAACACCATGGGCACAGGCAGGCGTACTTCTTCTTAACGCTACACTGAGCGTTGAGGCGCATAAGGCAAATAGTCACCAGAAATTGGGCTGGGACATGATAACTCAGGAAATTCTGCGCGTTGCATTGCGCTTTGGGCAACCAAAGGTAATTATGTGTTGGGGAAGCTTTGCGTATCGCATTACACAAGACGCCATGCGTGTAATACAACCTCAACACGTATGCGTTCTAAGGTCTACACACCCCAGTCCGCTTTCTGCATACAAAGGTACTGTCGCATGTCCAGCTTTTATGGGGTCAAGGCCGTTTTCAAAGGCGAATGCTTTTTTGGTTTCTCAAGGAGTAGCACCGATCGATTGGCGCTTGTAAAAGATAAGCACCACGAGCCGCACATATGTATGCACCGCAGTTGCGTGAGGTTTTTGTGTATAAAATTTGAACGGCTTAGTAATGCGAAGGTTCAGCCAACATAAACAAATAAAAATGACGTATACTTTTAAGGCTTACCACTGAGCCCCGTAATCTCAAAAGGATAAGCGGTTTATCGTAATAACTGGAGGAGTCAAGTGACTAAATCGACTCATTACGCCAAAGCAGGCGAAGTAGAGCGCAAATGGGTGCTCATCGATGCAGATGGCGCAACACTCGGTCGCCTTGCGACCAAAGCTGCGATGATTCTTCGTGGCAAAAATAAGCCTCAGTACACACCTAATGCTGATACTGGAGACTTTGTTGTTATCATTAACGCTGCTAAAGTTCAGTTGACTGGCAATAAAGCGGCAGAGAAAACTTACTGGCGTCACTCTGGATTCCTTGGCGGCATTAAGTTTGAGTCTTTTGCAGAGGCTATGGAAAAACATCCTGAACGCGTTATTGAACACGCCGTTAAAGGCATGCTTCCAAAGGGTACCCTTGGACGTAAACAAGCTACCAAGCTTAAGGTGTATGCAGGTGCCGAGCATCCTCATACTGCACAGAACCCACAAAAGATTGATTTGGAGGCATAGCACATGGCTGATACAAGCGCTGTATACACCGGCACTGGCCGCCGTAAAGAGGCTACTGCCCGTGTTCGTTTAATTCCTGGAACTGGTAAAATCTTGGTAAATGGTCGCGATGCTGGTTTGTACTTTGGTCGCCACCAATTGCTTGACAATGCTCTTGCACCATTTCGCGTAACCGATACTGTTAATCGCTTTGATGTTGTTGCTTTGTGTGATGGCGGCGGTATTAACGGTCAGTCTGGTGCGCTTCGTTTGGGTATTGCCCGTGCACTTCTTGAGGCTGGCGAGTATCGTGCAGATCTTAAAAAAGCAGGTTTGCTTACTCGTGACTCACGTGCTGTTGAGCGTAAGAAATACGGTCTAAAGAAGGCTCGTAAACGCCCGCAATTCTCAAAGCGTTAATTTTATACACATATGTGTATTACAGAACTTGTCTGGTATGCAGGCAAGTTCTTTTTTTGTAACAACTCTCTGTGTTGGCGTGTGTGCATATAAAACATCTGTGATGTGTGCGCTTTTCGCAATAATGCGTCAATCGGTTTATAATAGGTAACAACTTTTGTGTCTGTATAAGCTTTTATGCATGAGCCGCTTATCGAGACATAACGTGGGAATTTTTGCACTGCAATATAGAAGGGGTACTACGAATGAAGTACTTTGGAACAGATGGTTTTAGAGGTAAAGCCAACGAAGGCTTACGTGTTGATCATGCTTTTAAAATAGGTAGATTTATCGGCTGGTATTACGGCTTGCGCGAAGGTAAAAAAGCGCGCATTCTGTTAGGAAAAGATACACGACGCTCAAGCTACATGTTTGAAAGTGCGCTTGTCTCGGGTCTTGTTGCTTCGGGTGCAGATACGTATATTTTGCATGTTATTCCAACGCCAGGACTTTCCTATGAGGTGCTTGATGGTGGTTTTGACTGCGGAATTATGATTACAGCATCTCATAATCCCTTTGATGATAACGGCATTAAGCTGGTAAATTCCGAGGGTTATAAGATGGACGAAGATGTCTTGTTGCAGGTTGAAGACTATATTGACGGTGCGAGCGATGTTCCGCTGGCAACAGGGGATAAAATTGGCTGCACGGTAGATTATATGCAGGGAAGAAATCGCTATATTGCGCATCTTATTGCATCGTGTGGGTTCTCAATGCAGGGTTGGCGCGTTGGTTTGGACTGTGCCAATGGTGCTGCATCAAGTGTTGCGCGTCCTGTGTTCGACGCTATGGGTGCAGAAACGCATGTTATCAACAACGCTCCAAGTGGCTTTAACATTAACGTTGATTGTGGATCTACCCATATTGAGCGCCTGCAGGATCTTGTCCTGCGCAACCATCTTGATGTGGGCTTTGCCTACGATGGCGATGCGGATAGATGCTTGGCTGTGGATGAGCGAGGTCACGTTATAGATGGTGATCTTATTCTGTATATTTGCGGTACGTATCTGGCTAAGCACGGTCGATTGGCTAAAAACACCATTGTGCCCACCGTTATGAGTAATTTTGGCCTGTTTAAAGCTTTTGATGACGCAGGTATTTCTTATGTAAAAACTGACGTTGGCGATAAAAACGTATGGGCTGCTATGATGAAGGGCGGTTTCTCGTTAGGTGGCGAGCAATCGGGTCATGTGATTTTCTCTGATCTTGAGAAAACAGGCGATGGAATTATGACCAGTTTGCGCGTAATGGAAGTTCTCAATGCCGAGCGCGAAAAACTCTCCGAACTTGCGCGCCCTGTTGTCCGTTATCCGCAGCAGCTTATCAATGTTCATGTTGCTGATAAAAAAGCAGTTATGGAAGCTAAGGACGTAACAGCAGCTATTCATAAAGCGCAGGAATTTTTAGAGGGCAATGGTCGTGTGTTGGTGCGTGCAAGTGGAACAGAGCCACTTATTCGTGTTTTGGCTGAAGCTCCTACCGATGAGTTGTGCGAGAAAGCAAACGCTTTTGTTCTGCAAGCGCTTGAACCTTATAAAGCGTAAGGCTTCAAATAAACGCCTACCATGTAACAAAAGAGGCTATGTAGCATATTAAGCATACGCAATCATGTAAACCTTCCGCTGTGGCGGGAGGTTTTTTTGAGAAAAACCATTGTAAAGATAAAGATTTATTACTTTGGAAAAATTGAGCGTCGTTTTGATATAGAATTACATGTATTGTAAGCGATAAAACCAACGTAGGCGCGCTGTACCACGAGGAGATACATATATGGATAGAACCAAAATTGCAGCCATTTATGATGATATGGATTCGTTTGATAAGACCGAAGTAGTTGTTGCCGGATGGCTGCACTCTGTTCGTGATATGAAGAATTTTGGTTTTGTTACCATAAATGATGGAAGCTGCTTTAGAGACCTTCAGGTTGTTATGCAACGCGAAACGCTTCAAAATTATGCCGAAATAGCTGCTCAGAACATGGGTGCGGCGCTTATTGTAACAGGAACGCTTGAGCTTACGCCCTCGCGTCCTCAACCTTTTGAGCTTCAAGCAAAAACCATTATGGTTGAAGGCACCTCCGATCCTGATTACCCCATGCAAAAGAAACGCGCTTCTCGTGAGTTTTTACGTACGCAGCAGCATTTACGTGCTCGTACTAATTTGTTCCGTGCGGTATTTCGTGTTCGCTCTACCGCAGCTTTTGCAATTCATAAGTTTTTTCAAGAACGCGGCTTTGTGTATGTCCATACGCCTATTATTACCTCGTCTGATGCCGAGGGTGCAGGCGAGATGTTCAAAGTCACTACCTTTGATTTAGCTCATGTTCCTATGAAAGATGGTGCGGTTGATTACAGTCAAGATTTCTTTGGTGCGCCTACGAGCTTAACAGTGTCGGGTCAGCTTGAGGCCGAAAACTTTGCTATGAGTTTTGGTGATGTCTACACGTTTGGTCCAACATTTAGAGCAGAAAACTCTAATACGCGCCGTCATGCTGCAGAATTTTGGATGGTAGAGCCCGAGATGGCGTTTTGTGATCTTAAAGGGTATATGGATTGCGCCGAGGCTATGCTTAAATATGTGATTTCCTATGTTATGGACGCTTGCCCGTATGAAATGGAGCTGTTTAACAAGTTTGTAGACAAGGGTTTGCAGGCTCGCTTAGAGCATGTTGCACACTCAGATTTTGCGCGCGTAAGTTATACAGATGCTATTTCTATTTTGCAGGAAGCTCAAGCTCAAGGTCATGATTTTACCTATCCTGTTTCGTGGGGTGTTGACTTGCAAACCGAGCACGAACGCTATCTTACCGAAGATCATTTTAAAAAGCCAACATTTGTTACCGACTATCCTGCAGAAATTAAAGCATTTTATATGCGCATGAATGACGACGATAAAACCGTTGCTGCTGCAGATTGTTTGGTTCCCGGTATTGGCGAAATTATCGGCGGATCTCAGCGTGAGGAGCGCCTTGATCGTTTGGAACAACGCATTAAAGATCTGGGTATGGATCCTAAGCAGTATGCTTACTATTGCGATTTGCGCAAGTATGGCTCGTGCCATCACGCTGGCTTTGGTTTAGGTTTTGAGCGTCTTGTAATGTACTTAACTGGCGTTGATAACATTCGCGATGTTTTGCCTCATCCACGTACGGTTGGTAACGCTGAATTTTAGCCTCTTTGTGCTTATCGCGCGCGATTGTGGCGCGTGAATTAGTAGAGTGGTAAATCGGCAGTTATAGGGTCAATTTGTTCGGGAAAAAGCGGTTCAAACGCGCAGCAGGTGTAGGTTGCTTCACCGTGAAATTCGGTTAGTCCAGCATCCTTAATTAAAGCTACCAAAAAGCCGCTTTGTCTTCCTTTGTCAACAATGCGCAGCAACTCATCTTCCGAAGAAACGTATACACAAATTTTTGCGACGCCTGCTTCAAACCATGCGTCAAGAGGGGTTATATCATCTGAATAGGCTGCTTGCGCATGCGGTGCAAGATAAGCATACGTGTGTTCTTCATTCAATGTTATATCTGATTGCCGTCCATTATGAGCCAAAGCCATAAGCACGGCTTCTACGCTTGCATGACTAGCTTGAGCTGCGATTTTTCCTTTTCGCATATGGAGATCTTTGCGCATGATAATAAGTTGCTTTGCTTTATAAGAACCACTTGACATAAATCCTGCTTTCAAAACGAATAGCCTATTGCGTACAGTATAGTGCACCTGCGCTGGTTGGGCGCTGCAATTTTGTCGCGCAAACTAGCGACAATGAGCTGTTGCGGGCGCCGTGCTCTTTAAGGCGGGCAACCTTTATGTATACGAGATGACAACCGTAATACTCAAGATGGTAATCGTAATAAGCATGTAAACTCTTTAATTGCAGCTTATTACATCTTATACTTGTGCAATAATTTATATACGTTCGAGCCTGCGTAAGGGATATAAGGTGAAAGTATGAACAATCGTCAGGGTTTTATAGGCGTTTTTGATTCTGGATTAGGCGGAATCAGTGTTCTTAAGAAGCTAGTGAGTCAGCTTCCCCACGAGGATTTCTTTTATTTTGGAGATACTGCTCATAATCCTTATGGCGCGCGCAGTGCTGACGATATTTTTGATTTGTCAAAAACCATTGTAGACAACATGGTTTCCAAAGGAGCAAAGGCCGTAGTAATTGCATGTAATACGGCAACTGCCGTTGCTGTGCATAAACTACGTACAATCTATCCTCAACTTCCGCTGATTGGTATAGAGCCTGCTCTTAAGCAGGCGTGTGATGCGCATATCTATAAACATATTTTGGTGTTGGCAACGCCTGTGACGTTGCGCATGGAGAAATTCCATCAACTTCGTGATCGTATGTGTGCATGTAACAGTGCTCACGTAAAGATTTCTGCTTTGGCATGCGATGGTTTGGCGCATAGAATTGAACAAGGAAACCTTGATGCGCCCGATTTAGATAACGAGTTGCGAACTATATTGGCACCCTATATCGGCAATGTTGATGCGGTAGTTTTGGGGTGTACACATTATCCTTTTGTAAAAGATCGCATTGTATCAATCTTGGGAAATCCCGTGTGCTTTGATGGTGCCGCAGGAGTTGCTCATCATGTACGAGATGTTTTGCAGGATAGAGATCTGCTGAACGATCAAATTGAGCGTGGATGCGTGACGTTTGCAACAAGTTCTCATGACGCACACCAACTTGATTTGTACGAGCAGTTTTATCATTTGCCACAGTAAAGCAAAAGAAAGCCTAAGGTGGTACACAGAGAATTAAGGTAGTGCATAGAGAACTATGCACTCGCTTATTGTTTTGAGGAGACTTCTCTTTCTTTTCCCCAGTAAAATACGGCAACAGTTCCAGGTCCGGTATGGCAGCCAATAGTGGCTCCAATTTCATAATTTTGAATAGAGCTAGGCTCAAGTGATGGAAAAGCGTTTTGTATCTGTGACGTAAGTTCAAGCGCGTCTGTCTCACAATCAGAGTTGCTTAAAAACACCTTGCCGCTAATTTCTTGAGGGTTAGGAATAGTGGCTTTCATTATATCTACCAGGCGTTTTATAGCGCGATTTTTTGTACGCACCTTTTCTACAACTTCAAGCGCGCCTGTTTGAGAAATAGCAAGAATAGGGCAAATCTTAAGCAAGCCGCCGATAGCGCCAGCTGTTTTTGATACGCGTCCACCTTTTATGAAAAAGCGCAAATCTGAGGTAAAAAACCAAGCTTGTATGTTAAGGCGATTCTTTCGTGCCCACGCGGAAACTTCCTCTGCACCCTTGCCTTCATCGCGCAAGTCGGCAAGTTTATCTACTAAGAGTCCAAATCCAGCGGACGCGTTGAGCGAATCAATAACTTCAATGCGTCGTGCAGGAAAACGTTGCTGGAGCTCTTCTTGTGCGGTACATGCAGCGTTGTAGGTTCCCGAAATTGCAGAAGAAAGGCATACATGGACGATGTCTTTGCCTTCTTCTAAAAAAGGAGTCCATGATTGGATGTATGCTCCGGTAGAAACGCACGAAGTTTTTGCATCGGCACCTTTGAGCATGCGTTCAAAAATTTCATGACTAGAATTAGAAGCACCAAAATCATCTTTGAACGCAACGCCATCAAGTTCGTAATTAAAATAAATGCAGTTAATTGAACGCTTAGCAAGATACTCTTTTGTTAAGTCAACTGTTGAGCAGCAGCTCAATATAAAATCACTCATGCGTTCTCCCTTCTGTTTGTATATTAGAATAACTATTTTTGTAAAAAAAGTTTTGACGATTTGGCATGTGTCTTTGAAGTGTAACAATATATCAAAGCATATAAAACAAACAATTTGAATGTCCTATGCGTTCAGCTCCTAATTCTCAAATACACAGCATAGCTGGTATTAATATACATCTATTTGTATAACAGATCGAGAAAAGACGCGAAAACATGAGTATCCCTCATTTTTTTCGTTTATTTATCGTGTAATTTTTATTTCTAGGTAATTTGCGTTCATACTTGACAAGAGATAACAATGAATAAACGCGTAAGAAGGAGTTGACCATGGTTTTTCAAACTACTCCAAATGAAGTTCTTTTTTTGGGTGATACTGGCGACGTTAAAGGTCGCGTACGCATGAGCGATCCACAAGATGGTGTAATTGATATTGTAGAAACATATGTAAGCCCTAATGACCGCGGACTTGGTTTTGCAGGCAGGCTTATGGGTCGCGCAGCGGCATATATTAAGGATTCGGGCAATCGTGCAAAGCTTTCGTGTAGTTATGCAAAATCATGGTTTGCAAAGCACCCCGAATATCAAGATATTGTGGATGACGCCTCATAACACGAGGTTAAACGCTATCATATGCAAACAAACACGTACTGATTAGTTCATGCGTGTTTTTTATTGGCCTTGAGGTGCTGCAGCACAAAGGCATCATAAGAAAGGAGCGTTGATACATGATACTTACAGGAGCGCTTGTTGATGCAATTCTTGCATGTGCAGGAGGCATTTTAGGGCTTATTTTTCGCCGTCATGTATCACGTGATCTAGGGGAGTTTTTGCTGATTGGCCAAGGTCTTGTTTGTATTTTGCTAGGCATACAAGGAATGATTGGGTATCACAGCGATATTTGTGTCATAACGCTTTCTATGGGCTTTGGTTTTTTAATTGGATTTGCGCTCAATATAGATTCAAAAATTACGCATTTTGCCAATATTATGCAGGAATCACTTGCGCATATTGCTCAAAAATTTTCTGGTAAAGCACAAACAAACGCAACTAGGAGCGAAGACGACTCATGTGCTCACGCTTCCTTTTCTTCGGGCTTTATTTGTGCAAGCGTGTTTACCTGTACGGGCGCTATGGCTATTATTGGCTCGCTACAAAGCGGCATGCAACTCGACCATTCAACGCTTCTGGCAAAAGGCTTTATTGATATGATTTCCTGTTTTGCGTTTGGTGCCTCTATGGGCAAAGGCGTGCCGTTTTGTGCGCTGAGCGTGTTCATTTATGAAGGATGCTTAAGCGTTCTGGCTCATATTGTGAGTCCATATTTAAGTCCCGAGGTCATTAATAATGTTGTTGCATCTGGTTCGCTTCTTTTAATTGTTGTGGGCTTTAACCTTATGAAAGTTGGAAAGTTTAAGGTTGCAAACATGCTGCCTGCCGCGTTTTTGCCCATAATTTTTGTTCCACTTATTGCATGGTTTAGCTCTTTACTTTAAATTGCTTGCGTAGGAATCTATGCTTTTAAGTGTGCACTCATTTCTTTTCTGATAAAAATATTGTTTGATTCGTTGTAGCACGAGGAAACCATCTGCAGACAATACACGTCCATATACGTAACTGTTGTATACCGCAGTACGTATCTTCAGGTAAGCTAATCTTGAGTTGATACAAATGTCTGTACATAAGTTTTGCGCTTTGCAGTGCCTTAATGGTAAGGGCGCGTATTGTGTACTCAAAAGGTGAGGCTCGTTGTAACTAGATTGGGTGTTAAGGACGTCAGCAGAGGCGGCGACAAAATGGTATTTGAAGTAATGCTTGTAATACTTATGTGCGCACCTCTTTTTGTTGTATGGCGGACGTGGGAGCGCTCAAACGATCTTGCCGAGCGCCATCACGCGCACCATGATACCTATTCGGTTTCTCCAGCTTTGTTGCAAGTTGTTGCATATGCATCTATTTGCAGTTCGTGTATGGGAATTGTTCTTGGATGTTTGTGTGCAACTGGGAGCATCCCGTTTGATTCGATCATAGTGACGGTATTTTTTTCTGCATTTTCGCTCACATGTGCAGCTATTTGGATACTGTTAAGCCGTTATTGTATTGCAACCTATGATACACAAATGTGTATTACTCCATTTTTTGGGAAATCCTTTATTGTTGCGTACGAAAAAATTACCGCAATGAAATGGACGCCTGCGTATTTCTTTGCCACGCAGCAAAGTATCCGCGTTGCGTTTTGCCCGACTCAAAACCATTCTGATTATGTATCCGAAAGTAAACCCCTGCAAGATCCTAAGAAATGTACATATGAACAAGATGAAACAAGCAATCAAGCACAAAACAAGCTCGCCAATCACACACAAGACGGGATTACCAATACTAAGCTAGCAGTGCCTCATGAAGTGCCGCGCAGTGTTGACGCCAATACGTATCACGAGGACACGCATTATGTATTTCATATTTGGTCAATTTTGGATATTGAGCAAATTTTAATGCGTATCAATCGCTTTGATGTGCTTGATTCTCATAAATAGGCAACTGCGTGGTGTATCTTGGTCGCCCTTAATCGCCTAAACCATACGTATATATATGATACCTGCGTAACTGTTGCTTTCACGCAGCGCTTGCGTGCGCTATTGTGATTATTTATTGAGATATATATAATTTGCATGATAGAATATCTAAGTCTGTATAGTATATATTTTATGCACATACGCTCTCTTAATTTGTTTATAAATTAAGATGAGCCTTACGTGATGATAATGCTTGAGGAGGCTAATATGCCCGGTAAACGTAAAAATGTTATCACATGGGATGAGTTTTTTATGCGTGTAGCCGCTGCAGCTGCCATGCGTAGTAAAGACCCTCATACGCAGGTTGGAGCATGTATTGCCGACAGCAATGACCGCATTTTATCGGTTGGGTATAACGGAACGCCAACAGGAATTAACGACGATGAATTCCCGTGGGAATCATCGGTAGATCCGCTTCGCGATAAGCATAATTTTGTTATCCATGCCGAGGCAAATGCATTGCTTAATTATCGAGGCTCTCTTAAAGACATGCAGGGGGCAACGGCATATGTTACGCTTTTCCCTTGTCAGGAATGTGCAAAAATGCTGGTACAAGCAGGTATTGGAGAGGTGATTTATGCCGAGGATACCTATAAAGATACCGAAGGTGCAAAAATTTCGCGTAGTATTTTAGATCGCTGTGGCATCACGTATCGTCAAATACCGTATGTAACTAAGTAACCAGCGCACCAAACATGTTTCAAGCTTATAACATATATGTAGATAGGAGATAATACCGTATGATAAAGTTTAAAACCGAAAGCAAAAAACTTCTTGATTTGATGATCAATTCCATTTACACCAATAAAGACATCTTTTTGCGCGAGCTTATTTCTAATGCCTCTGACGCTCTTGATAAATTAGCATTTGCCTCGCTTACCGATCCTTCCATTAAAGTTGATTCTACAAATACAGCTATTACCATTGATTTTGATAAGGACGCACGCACTATTACCATTCACGATAACGGTATTGGTATGACGCGCGAAGAACTAGACACCAATCTCGGAACCATTGCTCATTCTGGTTCTGAACAATTTAAGCAACAACAAAACTCATCTACAAGCGAAACGCAAAAATCTGATGATACCGCAGATAATACAGCAGATGATACAACAAAAAGTTCTGCGCAGAAACCAGTTGATATTATCGGGCAATTTGGTGTTGGGTTTTATTCGGCATTTATGGTTGCAAAACGTGTGCGCGTTATCAGTCGTTCTATGAGCGAGACTTGCGCCTACGAGTGGGAATCTAATGGCATTGACGGCTACGAAATTAAAGAAAGTTCTAGCCGCCCTGCGCCTTCGGATCATGGTTCAGATGTTATTTTGTATCTTAAAGATAATACCGAAGAAGACAATACTGACCATTTCTTAAGCGAGTGGACGTTGCAAGAGCTTATTCGCGAGTATTCTAACTACATTCACCATCCCATTAAAATGATGGTCACAAAAAGTCGCGAATTGCCACGTCCTAAAGACGCGGGCGATGATTACAAGCCGCAGTACGAACAATACCAAGAGCTTGAAACCATCAATTCTATGACACCTATTTGGAAAAAGCGTGCAAGTGATGTAGAAGAAAAGGACTACAACGAGTTTTATAAGTCAACGTTTCACGATTGGAATGACCCACTTTCTGTGTTGAGCTTTCACGCGGAGGGTTCGCTTTCCTATGACGCGCTTCTGTTCATTCCATCACAAGCTCCCTTTGATTTATATAGCAAAGATTACGAAAAAGGCCTTGCACTTTATTCGTCTAATGTTCTTATTCAAGATAAATGTGCCGAGCTCTTGCCCGATTATTACAACTTTGTGCGCGGCGTAGTTGATTCGTGCGACATTAGTCTTAACATCTCGCGCGAAACGCTCCAAAAAAATGCTCAATTACATGCTATTGCGCGCAGAATTGAGAAAAAAGTTCATGGCGAATTGTTGCGTATGCTCAACGACAAACGCTCAGATTACGAAAAATTCTTTGAGCACTTTGGACGCGGGCTTAAATTTGGTATTTATAGTAGCTATGGCGCAAAAGCGCAAGACTTATCGCAGTTGTTACTCTTTTGGTCTGCGCGCGATAAAAAGCTTATTACGCTTGCCGAATACACAGAACACATGCCAAAGGATCAAGATAAGATTTATTATGCCGCAGGTTCTTCGCGTGAACGTATAGCGCAGCTTCCTATGGTAACTACCGCGCTTTCTCATGGCTTTGATGTTTTGTTGTGCACGCAGGACGTAGACGAGTTCATGTTCCAGGTTTGGCGTAACTATGAGGCAGCGCCTGCTTCACAAGATGGTGAAACGTCTGAAAAAACCACGCGTGAGCTTGCATTTACAAATGTTTCGGCGGCAGGTCTTGACTTTGCTTCTAAGGAAGAAAAAGAGAAGGCTCAAAAGACCCAAGAAGAGCACAAGGATGTTTTTGCAGCACTTAAAGACGCACTTGAATCTAAAGTTACCGATGTAAGAGTTTCTGCTGAATTAGGAGATTTTCCTGCACGTATTTCTGCAGAAGGCAATGTATCTCTTGAAATGGAGCGCGTTCTTGAGCAAAGCCCCGATGCAGATCATGCACCGCGCGCGCAGCGTATTTTGGAAATCAATCCTGAGCATCCTGTGTTCAAAAAACTTGTGGATGCTTGTGCTTCTGAAGATAAAGACAAGCTTAAATTATATGCGAGCGTGCTTTTGGATCAGGCTCTGTTGGTTGAAGGCCTTACCATTGAAGACCCCATTGTGTTTGCAAAGCATATTTGTGAGTTAATGTAGGATAACTTAAGAGCTATGCTTACCATGATATAATCAAATGGTAAGCACGGTTAAAGCCTTAGTACGTATCGACCAGTATCGTGCATGTACGAGGGGAGCTTGGTGTTGTGGTAGAGCGACGTTCTTATAACACACGACAAAAGAAGATCATAGGCGAGTTTTTGGCTAATAACCAAGATCATTATTTAAGCGTGGACGAAATCTACGCACGTCTGGCGCAACAAAATGAGTCGCCTGGCAGAACAACCGTGTATAGAACGCTGGAAGCATTTGTAAAAGACGGTATTGTTGCCAAGGTTGCAGCTCCAGGGGGAGAAGAGTCGAGGTATCGTCTGGCAGGTAAAGGCCAAGAATACGGTCAGCTTGTTTGCATATGCTGTGGTAAGGTTATTCCCTTTGATTGCGATGCTCTTGTTAATTTTGCCTCACATGTTCATAACGAGCATAAATTTGTAGTTGATCTTATGAGGTCGGTTATGTATGGGTATTGCAGTGATTGTACACTTCATCAATCTCCTGCTGTTCACGACAAAAAGTAGTATACGTAAAGACACGTGCGTGTTCAAAATGTAATACGTGCCCCTTAAAGTGAATTAGGTAACTTTAAGGGGCATACATTTAGAGGTCTTATACATAAGCATACAGTAAACTCATGCGATACAGACGTGTAAACACACATCTTATGCATGTATATAGATGCAAGGGAGTTTATGCTTATGCAAACATGTTGCGCTCTTTAAATTCTGCTTGAACAGTTCTAAACATAAGATCTACGTCTTCAAGGCCAAGATGTTTTTCTTTTTCTCCGCTTACGAGCGTTTTTCTTCTGCGCGCCCAGCTTTCAAGAGCTGCAGGTCTTGATTCACGT
>CAMQEO010000008.1 GCA_946999785.1 uncultured Atopobium sp. | reverse complement strand
TAGTTGTACCTGGCCTTGTTTTTGACAAGTTTGGGTATCGTTTAGGATACGGTGCGGGTTATTATGATCGCATCTTAGACAAACTTTCGTGCGTAGCATATGTTTCTACGGTTGGATTGTGCCGAGCTCAAACGCTGGTAGACGATCTCCATGCGCTGCATTTAGTTGAAGCGCATGATAGGCCGGTTGACGTTGTTATAACGCAAACGTCAATGTATGATACGACGATTAAGTTGGCGTAATAACTGTATAGTCGGTAGAAAGAGGGTTTATGTCTCAATTTTTGTCAGATATAGAAATTGCTCAAGCCACACATCTTCAACCGATTGAGGTGATAGCTCAAAAATTAGATATTCCTAAGGCATCACTTGAGCATTATGGTAATTTTAAAGCTAAAATTGATGTATTTTCAGACTATTTTGCCAAGAAGCACGTGCAATCTTCTTCTAAGTTGGTGCTGGTAAGTGCCCTTAATCCAACTCCTTTTGGCGAAGGCAAAACAACGATTTCTATTGGTTTGGCAGATGCGCTTGCGAGCCAAAATACACGAGTTGCACTCTGTTTGCGTGAGCCTTCCCTAGGACCTGTTTTTGGTATCAAAGGCGGCGCTGCAGGCGGCGGCTATGCACAAGTTGGTCCTATGGAAGATATTAATCTTCACTTTACGGGCGATTTTCATGCAATCGAAAGCGCCAATAATCTTTGTGCCGCTTTGTTGGATAATCATGTTAAACAGGGAAATAAGCTCGGCATTGATCCTCGTCGTATTGTGTGGAAGCGTTGCATGGATATGAACGATCGCCAGCTCAGGCATATTGTCGATGGTCTGGGCGGCTGTGCAAGTGGTGTGCCTCGCGAAGATGGATTTGATATCTGCGCCGCGTCAGAAGTTATGGCGGTGTTGTGTCTTGCGTCAGATATTGCCGATCTTAAAAAGCGTTTAGGCGCTATGTTGGTTGCTTATACCTATGATAATAAACCTGTCTATGCAAAAGACATTCATGCAGTTGGAGCTATGTGTGCTTTGCTGCGCGATGCGCTAAAGCCAAACTTAGTTCAAACTCTTGAAGGAACTCCTGCATTTGTTCACGGAGGTCCGTTTGCAAATATCGCGCATGGTGCTAATACCGTTATAGCAACGCGTACTGCTCTTAAATGTGCTGATGTGGTTATTACCGAGGCTGGCTTTGGTGCCGATTTAGGTGCAGAAAAATTTATTGATATTGTTTGTCCGCAATTGCAGAAAAACCCCGATTGTGTTGTTTTAACTGCAACGATGCGTGCATTAAAATATCATGGTGGTGTTGCTGCAGCCGATGTTTCCAAGCCCAATATTGACGCAGTTAAGCAAGGATTTGAGCACCTTCGTATTCATATTCAAAACATACGGCAAACAGCTGGTTTACCCTGCGTTGTAGCTCTTAATGCTTTTGCAAACGATGATCCACATGAAATTCAGCTTGTAAGCGATCTGTGTCAAGAACTTGGTGTGTGCGCAGTACCTACATACGTATGGGCACAAGGTTCCCAAGGTGGCCTTGAACTTGCTTGCGCAGTAACGCGTGCTCTTTCAGAGCCACAATCTACGACGCCACAACTCTATGATGCAACTGATTCTATTCAAACTAAGGTCGAAAAAATTGCTACAAAGTGGTACCATGCGCGCAGTGTTGTATGGTCGGATAAAAGTCGCAGGCAACTTCGTGAGCTTTCTGTGCTTGGTTTAGATACTGCGCGTGTTTGTATTGCTAAAACGCAGTATTCTTTAAGCGATGACCCGCATAAGTTGGATTGCAGCCATGACTATGATTTACATGTTCGTGAATTGCATGTATCTGCTGGTGCTGGCTTTGTTGTTATTATGTGCGGCTCGGTTGTAACCATGCCAGGTTTGGGGAAAGTACCCGCGGCTGAGGCAATTGACGTCTTGGACGATGGAACAATTGTTGGAATTTTTTAACGGATGTATTTTAAGAATTTATAGTCTATACATGTAAAGGAACCTATGCAAACGAACTCAACGTGCCTGCGCTTTGACTCACAAGCTTCTCTTGACGAATTTACCACCGCACTTGCTGCCAAGACTTCGGCACCAGGAGGCGGTAGTGCCGCGGCTCTTGTGGGCGCAGTAGGTGTTTCGCTTGCTTCAATGGCAGCACAGTTTACAATTTCAAAGCCTCAGTTTATGGCGCATGAAAAGGCACTCAATGAGCTCCTTGAAGAGGTTTCGTCTGTGCGAGTTGCACTGTTATCGCTGGTAGACGAGGACGCAAAAGGATTAGCTCATCTTATGAGCGTCTATAAGATTCCTAAAGATAACCCTCAGCGCTCGGACTTGCTTCAACAAGCATTACAAGGTGCGTATAAAGCACCCCTTGCTATGATGGAACAAATTTGTTCTGCCATTGATATTTTAGACAAAATGAGTTCTATGTGTGCGCCTATGTTGCTTTCCGACGTTGGAAGTGGAGCGCTTATTTGCCGAGCGGCACTTGAGGCTGCCAGTTATAACGTATTAGTTAACATCAGATTGTTACATGATAAACAAGAAGCGCAGGCAGTTGATACTCGATGTAGTTATATGCTTACCCATTTTGTTGCACAAGCCGAAGCATGCGCCGAACGTATTCGTCGGTATATGAAAGGATAGTATACTATGGCTCAACTTCTTAAAGGAGCTGCTGTTGCAACTTCTTTGTGCGAAGATTTGCTTCCAAGAATTAAAAAACTTGCGCAGGCGCACATTACGCCTACACTTGCTGTTATAAGAGTAGGTGAGGATGCAGGTGCGCTCTCTTACGAGCGCGCGGCGAAAAAGCGCGCTGATAAGCTTGGCTGCAAGCTAAAGGTATACGCCTTTGATGAGGATGTTTCGCAGCAACAGCTCATAGCGCAGATCACAAAAATTAATGAGGATTCCTCGATTCATGGATGTTTGCTGTTTCGTCCTTTGCCAAAGACGTTGGATGAACGCTTAATTTGCAATACACTTTTACCTCAAAAAGATGTTGACGGCATTACACAAGGTTCGCTTTACGGTGTTTTTGCTGGTCAAAAGGTGGGTTTTGCTCCTTGTACTGCACAGGCTTGTATGGCGTTGCTTGATTACTATGGTATTGACATCTGCGGTAAAAATGTGTGCGTTGTTGGTCGTTCGTTAGTTATTGGTCGTCCTGTTTCTATGCTGGCACAGCATAGAAATGCAACGGTGACGATGTGTCACTCAAAAACTAAAGATCTTACCAAGCATTTGCACGCAGCTGATATTATTATTGCCGCCCTTGGTCATGCTCGTTTTGTGACGTCCGATATGGTTTTAGAGCACCAGACGCTCATTGATGTAGGTATAAATTGGGACGCGTCGGCCCAAAAGCTCGTGGGTGATGTTGATTTTGAGCATGTTGAGCCAAAAGTTTGTGCTATAACTCCAGTACCTGGTGGTATTGGCTCTATTACCACAACTATTCTTATGCAGCATGTGGTTGAGGCTGCAGAGATACAACAAGTTTTGAAAGCGTGATTCCATGTACGTTCCACCTTTTTCATGCCCCGCAAAATCGTATACACAAGCTTTACAAGAGCTTACTTCAGCTTTACGATTTGGCATTGTTCCTATGCTTGAGTCGGTAAGCGATATGCTCTGTATGTTGGGTAATCCCGATTATGCCTATAAGAGCATACAAATAGCTGGTACCAATGGGAAAACATCTACAGCTCGTTATACCGCATCAATTTTAAAAGCGCATGGTTTGTGCACGGGATTATACACATCACCTGGTCTTACTTCGTATACTGATCGAATTGAAATAGACGGAGTGCCTATTTCAGAGTCTGATTTTGCTTGTTCACTTTCTTATGCATTCGAGGCGGCACATCGCGTAAATGCGCAGCGTAAAGCTTGCGGATTAGAGCTTTACAGCATTACC
This sequence comes from uncultured Atopobium sp., assembly GCA_946999785.1. GTDB lineage: Bacteria > Actinomycetota > Coriobacteriia > Coriobacteriales > Atopobiaceae > Fannyhessea. The sequence continues at coordinate 20,887 of CAMQEO010000008.1, read as the reverse complement.
GAATTTGATCTGTTAACCGTTGCGGCTTGTTTTGCGTATGCGCGCGCTGGGGTAGACGTTGTTGTTTTTGAATGCGGTATGGGCGGTCGTTGGGATGCTACATCTGCAGTTTCATCCATTCAAACGGTAGGTATAACCGGTATTGGGCTTGACCATATGAAAATTTTGGGTGATACGCTCGAAAAAATTGCTGCCGAAAAAGCAGCAATCATCAAGCCTTCCCGCTCGTGTGTATTAGGCGTGGGCACTGCTGCACCTTCAACGGTTCAAGATGTTTTCCTAAAACAATGTAGCTCTGCAGGTGTTGATCCTATTCTTCTTGAAGCTAACCACAAACAAGACGCAACAGGCGAAATAAATAGCGGAAATATTCGCCATCGTGATGGCTATACCTATGCGCATTTTAGTGTTGATAAACACCTTGGCGATCTGCATGATGTTATGGAGTTAAGCGTTACCTCGCCACGGCAAACCTATACTCATCTAAGAGCTTCTAAACCTACATATCAGGCGGCAAATATTGCTTGTGCAACGCTTTTGGCTGAGTCGTTTCTTAATCGGCCCCTTGACCTCAAGCTCCTTCAACAAGCAGTGTATACATGTCCTACACCAGGTCGTTTTCAAATTGTGCGCGATAAACCACTTGCGTTGATTGATGCATGTCACAATCCACAATCTGTTGATACCTTTCTTGCTAATATGGAGCAGGTATTACCTGATAGAGCAACACGTCCTGTTTTATTATGCGCCATATTAGCAGATAAAGATGTTACAGGCATTGTTGAGCGCCTTGCCAGCGCGTTTCCTTGTGTGATATGCACACAAACAAATTCGCCTCGTGCGCTTGAGGCTAAAAAATTAGCGGAAATATTTGCAAAAAAGCTGCAATATATGCCACAATGGTACTCATGTGTTAACGATGCAATGAATGCGCTTTTAGATCGTGATTTTATTGCATGTGGCTCTATTACGCTTGCTGGAGAAGTGGCGGCTTATATGCAACGAAAAACTTGTGTATAGTAAATAGTTGCCGTCTACAGAAAGCAAGACCGCTATACTAAGGTGTATTGCATATACCTACGACAAAGGAGTACAGGCCAATGTCAGATTTGCTCGATCAAATTCTTACGCCTGAAGTACGTATGGTACTTTACTTAATTGTAATGTGCATCGTAATGGTTTATATATTGTCAATTGTTTACGTAACACGCGATGCTCAGCGCCGTGGTGCCGAGCCGTGGTGGGTATGGTCCCTTGTTGCGGTTGTACCTATTGTTGGATTGTTAACGTATGTTATTTTGCGTCCTAGCTCGTACCTTATTGATAGGGAAGAACAAGATTTAGATATAGCATTGCGCGAACATCAGCTTTCGCATTACGGTATTTGCCCTAAGTGCGGAGCTCCTATTGACCGCGATTTTGTGGTATGTCCACTTTGCAATACGCAAGTCAGAAACGTATGTCCTACCTGTCATCGTCCTCTTAATGCCGACTGGAAAGTTTGCCCGTATTGCAGAACGCGAATTCAGTCGTAGCGGACGTCTTATTTCTGTTGTACGTGCTTAATCGTTTTGATCGTTTTAAGCGCTTAATCTTTAAGTTCTTAAGCAAAACGATGAACTGCATAAGTTCTTTAAGGTATAAATAAGCCCATGTTGTGCGCGCACAGCATGGGCTTTATGAGTAACTACACCTAAAAGCTAGAGAATAGTTAGATTCTCATGTGCAAACTTTTGAATATCAGCTTCATCCCAAACGCTGCATTGAACCTCGCCGATATGGTGCTTTTCTAGGAAATACATACACAGACGCGACTGCCCAATTCCTCCACCGATAGTGTAGGGAAGCTCTTTATTCATGAGTGCCTGATGGAAGGGCAGTTTTAATCTATCTTCAGCGTTACATATAGCAAGCTGCTTTTTAAGCGCATCCTCATTTACGCGAACGCCCATGCTTGAAAGTTCAATAGAATCATTGCGCACAGGATCCCAAAAAATGATGTCGCCATTCATTGACCAATCATCATAGTCGGGGCTGCGAAGATCATGAGGCTTACCCGATTTAAGCGCTCCTCCGATGCCGATAATAAAAATAGCTTTGTATTTACGAGCATATTCGCGCTCACGTTCACGCGGAGATAACGCCGGCATTTCGTCTTCCATTTCTTGCGTAGTTACAAACGTGATTTCGTCAGGCAACTTTTTTGAAAGAATATAGGGATATACGCTGTTAATATAGGTTTCAGTACGTTTGAAGACCTCAAAAATTTCGCGTACACATGCTTTCAGATAATCGGTTGAGCGGTCAGATTTTTTGATGATCTTTTCCCAGTCCCATTGATCAACGTATGCAGAATGAAGTTCATCCAGCTCTTCATCCGGACGTATAGCGTTCATATCTGCATAAAGACCTTCATACACACCAAAATTGTAACGCTTGAGTGCCCAGCGCTTCCATTTTGCAAGCGATTGCACAATTTCGCAGTCTAAATGGTGATGACGAATAGAAAAGCTGACTGCTTTTTCTACGCCGTTAAGATTGTCATTAAGTCCTGTTTGCGGACGAACAAAGAGCGGCGCTGACACACGCGCAAGATTAAGCGAATTGCCCAATTCTCTTTCAAAATAATCTTTAAGACTCTTAATTGCGATTTGCGTCTCTTTTAAATCAAAAGCTGACGCGTTGCTGTTGTTCCGCATATTCACTCCTTTGCGAATCCGTGTGTGCAAGCTGGTATAGGTTATGCCATATTGAGCTTTCGTTTTATTTTGCTATACCTTTGCCACATCAAAAGAAAACGAAACTAATATAACACGGCACATTCAGTGCAACACAATTTATATCTATCATAAGATTACTTGATTCTCGTGCAATTTCGTTAAAAAACAAGACTTGTAACCAACTTGGAATAAAACTTTGCGGTAGTATAAGCGTATGACAAAACAGCTCGTTTGATGACATGTTCTAAAATTGGTAGTTTTTATCGCACATACGTGGCATTTTATGAGATTTTGTTACAAGGGAGAGGAATTTGTGCGTTTACATGAGCGTCTTGCGCTTGTAACGCACAGTAATGAACAGGGGATATATCGGTGAGTACTAAGCGTGATATGCTCGATGATATCATCGATATAAAACAGGATCTTTCTGCATTATCGCAGCCTTTAGGCCAGATTACGCAGGTATTAACAGGCGATAAGAGTTCTGCGCGCGTCTTTGATCCGCGTGATTACAAAGAAAAACCGCGTGCAAATGCGCTTTCTTGTTTGAATGTTGGAGCCTATAATGCGTATCGTGCCGAAGGTGTGGGCGCACATACTACGTGCACCTGCCATGCGTGTATGGATGTTTGCCCCGTTGATGCCATTGATATTAAAGGCTCAACCGTAAAGATTGCAGACACGTGTCGTGCCTGCGGTTTGTGTATTGCTGCATGCCCTACCGAGGCATTTATTGTTTCTCGCTTTATGGCAAAATCCCTGTATGATCGTATTGCAAAAGTTGCTTCGATGTATGAGGTATGCTATATCACCTGTACGCGAGCACTAGGAAAGCTGCCTCGTCCTAACGAAATTCTTTTGCCCTGCCTAGGTGTAGTTCCGCGCGAAGTATGGATAGCCCTGTTACAAGAGTATTCCAATATTAGCGTGTATTTGCCCATAGGTGTGTGTGATAAGTGTAAAACAACTACGGGCGAGCTTGCGTATACCGATGAAATTGGAGCAGCTGAAGAGTTTATTGGTAAAGAAGTTGGCATAGAAGTAGATAGACATAACCTTAATCACGACATGTCGCGTGCGTTTTTGCGCCAAGAATTTTTACGCGATGTTGGTCGAGCAGGTCAAACCTTGCTTGCTGCACAAAATCCGGTATATGCAGGCGTTCAGGCCGTAACGCGTAAAATCCAAAAGCATTCCAACGACCTTTTTGAGCTGCAATGTACGCTTGAGAAAGCGCTTGGAGATACAACTACATCATATAATCATCGTCTTCTTACCCAAAAGCGTAAGTTACTTCTATCTGTTATCCAAAAAAATCCGCAGCTCGCTGCTCATTATAAAGAACAAAATTTGATACCAGTTTGCGATATGAGTGCTTGCACTGTGTGTTCGGCATGCACGCGTGTGTGTCCTGTTAATGCATGCAATTTAGACGAGCATGGACGTTTTTCGGTGCAGACTGCCTATTGTGTAAACTGCTCGGCATGTGCGCTTGTTTGTCCTGAGCAATGTATTGTTATGAAGCAAGGCGACACGCATGAGCTTATTGTGCGCGATGAAGAAGCAATTCGTCTGCAAAAAGAGGCGCGTGAACGTAAAGAGCGCGTGGCAAAGATAAAAGAGCGCACTCGTAAGCAGGTTGAGCGTGGTTTGCGCGTCTTGGAACGTTTGAGCGAGGATAACTCGTAAGCCTTGCGATAGCCCTGCGTTTTCTTGTGCCGTGAAACATGAATGAAACCAGATAAGGAGAAAACGTAAATTGTGTTAATGATAGCAGACATGATTATGGAGTGAATATCTTATTTGGAGGAAAAACAAATGGTACAATCAATCTTTGAGGAAATGGGCGGCAGATACGAACGGCAAGGCGAATACATTTTACCCTGCCTTACCATACCACCCGAAAAGGAACAGCCGATAGACTTATTCGGACGGCGGCACTTGGACTATCTGCGGGAGTACCGCAAAATTACATACACCAATCTTCTCACAAGCGGCAGGCTCAATGCTTACCTTGCCGACATTGACAGACAGGCACAGGAACGCTTTGAACGGCTCATAGAGGGCATGAAACAAGCACAGGGCATAACAGAACAGTTAAAGGCAGAAAACGCCTTAAAATGGACTGGAAGAATGAATAACATAAGGGCTTGTGCGAGGGAGATTGTGGAAAAGGAAATTATTTTTGCATAAACAGATGATTAGTGGCAGGGTGAAATCCTGCCACTTTTTCTGCTTTAGTTTGTCAGCTTGACAAATAAAGGGTTAAGGAATATAATTAGATTCAGTTTTATACAAGGAGTTAATAAATATGCGGCAAGGTATTCTTAAATAAACTGTCAATTTGATAGTGGGAACAAAAAGTAGCAGTCCCGTTTCACTTTTAATATGGGGCTTGGTTTTTTGTACCCAGTTTAAGAATACTTTTATCATGTAATTTTATATGCCCGAAAACATATAAGTGTTTTGGGGCTATTGGAGTTATTTACCCAGTGATAGGAGTATTTATCACTGGGTATTTTTATGCCCTTTTTTGGGTGTTGATAGGAGGAAAATCACATGAAAATAATTAACTTAGGCATTCTGGCTCACGTTGACGCAGGAAAGACAACCTTAACGGAGAGTTTATTGTATACCAGTGGTGCAATTGCAGAACTAGGGAGCGTAGATAAAGGCACAACAAGGACAGATACAATGAATTTGGAGCGTCAAAGGGGAATCACTATCCAGACAGCAGTGGCATCTTTTCAGTGGGAGGATGTAAAAGTCAACATTATAGATACGCCAGGCCATATGGATTTTTTGGCGGAAGTATACCGTTCTTTATCCGTATTAGACGGAGCAGTATTATTAGTTTCTGCAAAGGATGGCATACAGGCACAGACCCGCATACTGTTTCATGCACTACAGACAATGAAGATTCCGACAATTTTTTTCATCAATAAAATTGACCAAGAGGGGATTGATTTGCCAATGGTATATCGGGAAATGAAAGCAAAGCTTTCTTCGGAAATTATAGTGAAGCAAAAGGTTGGGCAGCATCCCCATATAAATGTAACGGACAATGACGATATGGGACAGTGGGATGCGGTAATTATGGGAAACGATGGACTATTAGAGAAATATATGTCAGGGAAACCGTTTAAAATGTCAGAACTGGAACAGGAAGAAAACAGGAGATTCCAAAACGGAACGTTATTTCCCGTTTATCACGGAAGCGCTAAAAACAATCTTGGGATTCGGCAGCTTATAGAAGTGATTGCCAGTAAGTTTTATTCATCAACGCCTGAAGGTCAATCTGAACTATGCGGGCAGGTTTTTAAGATTGAATATTCGGAGAAAAGGCGGCGTTTTGTTTATGTGCGTATATATAGCGGAACATTGCATTTGAGGGATGTTATTAGAATATCTGAAAAAGAGAAAATAAAAATCACAGAGATGTGTGTTCCGACAAACGGGGAATTATGTTCATCCGATACAGCCTGCTCTGGTGATATTGTAATTTTACCAAATGATGTTTTGCAGCTAAACAGTATTTTGGGGAACGAAATGCTGTTGCCGCAGAGAGCATTTATTGAAAATCCTCTCCCTATGCTCCAAACAACGATTGCAGTAAAGAAATCTGAACAGCGGGAAATATTGCTTGGGGCACTTACAGAAATTTCAGATGGCGACCCTCTTTTAAAATATTATGTGGATACTACAACGCATGAGATTATACTTTCTTTTTTGGGGAAAGTGCAGATGGAAGTCATTTGTGCCATCCTTGAGGAAAAATATCATGTGGAGGCAGAAATAAAAGAGCCTACTGTTATATATATGGAAAGACCGCTTAGAAAAGCAGAATATACCATCCACATAGAAGTCCCGCCAAACCCTTTCTGGGCTTCTGTCGGGTTGTCCATAGAGCCGCTCCCTATTGGAAGCGGAGTGCAGTATGAAAGCAGAGTTTCACTTGGATATTTAAACCAATCGTTCCAAAATGCGGTTATGGAGGGGGTCCTCTATGGCTGCGGGCAGGGGCTGTATGGATGGAAAGTGACAGACTGTAAAATCTGTTTTGAATATGGATTGTATTATAGTCCTGTAAGTACCCCCGCAGACTTTCGGCTGCTTTCCCCTATCGTATTGGAGCAGGCTTTAAAAAAAGCAGGGACAGAACTATTAGAGCCATATCTCCAATTTGAAATTTATGCACCGCAGGAATATCTCTCACGGGCGTATCATGATGCCCCAAGGTATTGTGCAGATATTGTAAGTACCCAGATAAAGAATGACGAGGTCATTCTGAAAGGAGAAATCCCTGCCAGATGTATTCAAGAATACAGGAACGATTTAACTTATTTCACAAATGGGCAGGGAGTCTGCTTGACAGAGTTAAAAGGATACCAGCCAGCTACTGGTAAACTTATTTGCCAACCCCGCCGCCCGAATAGCCGTATAGATAAGGTTCGGCATATGTTCCACAAGTTAGCCTAACAGCTTGCGAAAGTCGTATAAAATGAGATTTGAAAGGATTAGAAGCTAATTATGATGAAATGCGAATAGATATTGTGCCCTGTTTGTGGGAGCAAAACCCGTAATAAAATTAGGAAAGACACTGTTTTGAAGAAGTTTTGAAGAATTATCCCCTTTATTGTCCAAAATGCAGACAAGAAAGATTGATTAAAGTTGACAACTTGAAGATAACTGTCATCAAAGAGCCAGACGCTTAAGACGCAGAGTCGATGAAATTGTGGAACAATTCACGAATCATCGGCTCTTTTTGTTTCGTATTTGAAAGAACAAACTCACCAAATAAAAAAACGATATTCGGGTGGGTTATTTTGTTATACCCTAAATTACCCTCTGAATTTGTTTTTAAATTTGGAGGGTTTTTATGTTCCTTTTTTCGGGCGGTTGTCCATGTGTTTACCATCATCGCACCAAAAACACGTTCAGAAGATTTAAGCAATGTTGTAAGATAGCTTATGTGAGAAGATTTTTCGGCACATGTTTATGCAGTGTTGCCTTCTTTTTCAGGAGTTGATTGTGTGTCTTTATCAATTGGAATTGTAGGATTACCAAACGTTGGTAAGTCTACTTTATTTACTGCGCTTACCAAACAAACTGGTTTAGCTGCAAACTATCCCTTTGCTACTATCGACCCCAATGTGGGCATTGTGCAGGTACCCGATACGCGTCTTAATCAACTTGCGCAAATTGTACATCCCGCACAAATTGTTCCTGCTACGGTTGAGTTTGTTGATATTGCAGGTTTGGTACGTGGTGCAAATAATGGTGAGGGGTTAGGCAATCAGTTTTTAGCAAATATTCGTCAATGTGACGCTATTTGTGAGGTTGTGCGTTACTTTAGTGATCCCGATGTTATCCATGTAGACGGCAAGGTTGATCCTGAAAGCGATGTTGACACTATCCAAACCGAGCTTGTGTTAGCAGATTTAGGCACCCTTGAACGCGCTATTCCTAAACTCGAAAAAGAAGCAAAGCGCGATAAAGATCAAAAGAGTCGCCTTGATATTGCTGTGCGTTTGCAAGCATGGCTTAACGACGGTAAACGCGCGGCCGATATGGATATGACTTTAGATGAAAAGGCTGATGCGCATGACCTGTTCTTACTTACTATGAAGCCGCTGCTCTATGTAGCTAATTGCGATGAAGACCAGTTGCAAGATAAGCCTGTTATTCATGGAATGCCTGCATTGCCGATATGTGCCCAGGTTGAGGCAGAACTTTCTGAGCTTGATGACGCGGAGGCCGCTGAATATTTGCAATCGTTAGGTTTGCAACATTCAGGATTAGAGATTTTAGCGCAGGCAGCATACCGTTTATTGGGGCTGCAAAGCTTCTTTACGGCGGGTCCTAAAGAAGTTCGTGCTTGGACGGTTAAAATTGGAGCAAAAGCCCCTCAAGCTGCAGGCGTTATTCATAGTGATTTTGAGCGTGGGTTCATTAAAGCCGAGACTATCTCGTTTGATGACTATATTGAGCTTGGCGGCGAAAGTGGCGCACGCGATGCTGGAAAGCTTCGTATGGAAGGCAAAGACTACGTTGTGCAAGATGGCGACGTGATGGTCTTTCGTTTTAACGTGTAAGGTAATGTGATAATTGGTATATGAATTGAGCCGTACACAGTACGGCTCAATTTTTATGCATGTTATATTCTTAGCGCGCATGAGTGTATGTGCTAGTTGCTGCTCATACGCAAATATATGTGCAGCTCATACGAGTATACATGCACTTTTAACTTATGACTTGCGCGCTAGAGCAAATCCTTTCCGATTAGGACTACACAATCGGTTCCCGAGTCAAATTGTCCTTTGTTCAATTGTGGTTTAGTTGCAATTCCTAGTGTTTGCGCAACACCTTTTGCCTTTGCTTCGTTGCCTTGCGTGTAGTAAACAACGCTGTTTTGAAGAACCTTTCTAGAATTACCTGGCTGTGCGCTAAAACCCTTCTTGGCAAGTGTTGAGGCTTTCTGCTTTGCTACGCCTTGTTTGCCCGATGCGTTAAGAACAGCCACACTACCTTCAAATGATGTATCATCTTGTGAATTTTCAGAAGTATTTCCTGTTTGATTGCCATCCGAGGAGCTGCTGATACCAACTGATCCAGCTATACCCTTTGAGGTATTTTCTTTTTCGGAATCAAAAGGAGGCAGTCCCATGTCAACACGTTTAATCATTTCTTGCCACTTTTTGGTTTCGCAGATTTCATACCAAGTTTTATTGATGTACTTAGAGATTGTTGGACAAAGTCCCGAGTAGATGTCATTATTAATATCCATGCCTACAAACTTAGTGCTCAATGCAATAATATCAGTGACATTCATATCGGTTGTAACGAATTTTGCCATAGTGGTAATACTAGAGGCAATACCTGCAGGTCCTGATGACAGAACTTTTTTCATAACATTTCCAATAAGCATGCGCTGATTTGCTGCTCTAAAGGTGTCGCCATCGCCGTATTTATCGTAGGCATGGCGTGACCTTCCAAGTAATGCTGCTGTATGGCCATCGAGGTGCTGTTTACCTGCAGGCAAATCTATCTTGGTATAATTCGGATCTTTTACCGGAACTGGTAAATCTACATCAACACCGCCAATAGAATCTACAACTTGAGCAAAACCATCCATGTCAACTTCTGCGTAGTGGGAAATCTTAACACCAGAGAACTTTTCTACAACCTGCACTGCATAGGCGGCACCGCCTACCGAATACGCTGCATTTATCTTTTGTTTGCCATGTTTTCCAAGGTCAACATAAGTATCGCGTGGAATAGAAACCATCGTTATTTTTTTGTTTTTAGGATCAACACGCGTCAAAATAATGGTGTCGGTGCGATATGCGCTATCCGAGGGACCGTACGTGGAGCCTTCTGCACGGTCCTCATCTTTGTCGACGCCTAATAGTAAGGTATAAAATGGCTCATCGTTTGAGGTGTCGGTAAGTGTTGCCAATAAGTCTTTTCCCACACGACCTGTAATTTGGCCGTTAATCATATAGAGATACCCAACAACTGCAGCAAGCGCTACGCCAACAGTTACCAAAAACCCTAGGCATGAAAAACCAATAGTTCGTAAGAGCTTCTTTTTTGTGGTTGCAATACGCTTTTTAGCATAATAGCTTACGGCACTATTACGGCTGTGTATTTCTGTAGGATTTGGCGGTGTTTGCGATGTGGCATGATCGGCAAAATGTTCATGGTGCGCCAGCTGTGTTCCCAAGCGTTTTTTACGAAGCGTTTGGGGCTGTGCTTGTGAATCATTATCTGCCGAGATAAAGCTTTGAGCTGCTTTGTCACGATTAGAAGCGCTGTTATACGCCTTTTGCGCATGGCGAGAACCCGAAGCGTATCGAGATGTTGAGAGTGCTTTTAGTTGCGCACGTGTCATCTGTTGGTGCTTTTTATTATGGAGCGGCACTTTAATCCTCCAAGAATATTCGCAAGTATGGTACAACTTATAACTTCACTTGTGTTTGCGTGCATGTTTTCACGAGCACGTATACGCATCTGTTTGAGTTAGGTTTACGCAGAACTCAAACAAGTAAGATAGCTAACCACAAGCAACTTATAAGTTGACAATGTATAGTGACTTACATGTTATATATCGACCTACAAGTATATCAGAAGATAATCTTACCTTTTGTGTGCATGTGTTGCATCTTTAATAGTTGCAAGAGTCTAAAAACTCATAGGCTCGTTATAATAGGAACATGAAATATCAATAACAGTGCAACTAACTTTTTTAACAAAAAAATCCGTTGTACGTGTTGCAGGTATTGATAATGCTTGTACGCGTCTAAGTCGCGCATACAAGGTTTTGATGATATATATGAGCTTGAGCAATTATCCCAAGACTTGTACAGGATATGTATTTGATGTGATTACAGGAGGAATGGATGCAGCAGACAACTTGTTCATCACTTATGCAAGGCCTTAGACCAAAGCAATTTGTTGCAGTATTTGATTTTGGCGCGCAGTACGGTCAACTTATTGCACGTCGCGTGCGTGATCTGCACGTATATTCAGAAATTGTGCCGTGCGACATTTCTGCTGCAGAGCTTGCGTCTATGCATCCATCAGCAATTATTTTATCTGGAGGTCCTGCATCGGTATATGCCAAGGATGCTCCATCTATGGATCCTCATGTGTTTGAATTAGGTATTCCCGTGTTTGGATTTTGCTATGGCCAACAGATTATGGCAGCCACGCTGGGTGGCGCGGTTGGACATACCGAAAAAGGGGAGTATGGTCCAGCAGAGCTTACGCGTGCGGGGTCTTCGCTTGTGTTTGGCGATACGCCTGATCATCAAAAAGTTTGGATGAGCCACCGCGATAGCGTTTCATGTGTTCCACAAGGCTTTAATGTTACGTCTTCTACTGATACATGCCCCATTGCGTCTATGGAATGTGCTGCTAAAAAGCTGTATGCAACGCAGTTTCATCCTGAAGTTCGTCATACACAGTATGGACAAGAGCTTCTGTCCAATTTCTTGTTTAAGGTATGCAATCTTGAGCCATCATGGACCATGGATAACATTGTCGAAGAAAAAATTGCACAGATTCGTGCGCGTGTAGGTGACAAAAAAGTTATCCTTGCTCTTTCAGGGGGCGTGGATTCTTCTGTTGTTGCTGCTCTTGTTCATCGTGCAATTGGAAAGCAGCTAACCTGTGTTTTTGTGAATCATGGCCTGTTGCGTAAAGGTGAGCCCGAGCTGGTGGAAGAAGTTTTTCGTAAACAGTTTGACGTTGATTTAGTGCACGTACATGCCGAAGAACGTTATGCAAAATTGCTTGAAGGCGTAAGTGAGCCCGAGGAAAAACGCAAACGTATTGGAACAGAATTTTGGAAAGTCTTTTTTGAGCAAGCTCAAAACATTGGCGATGTACAGTTCTTAGCGCAAGGCACTATTTATCCTGATATTATCGAGTCGGGTGCTCGCAAAACAGGTGGTAAGGCCTCTACTATTAAGAGTCATCATAATCTAATTCCGTTCCCCGAAGGCATTCATTTTGACTTAATCGAACCGCTTGATCATTTCTTTAAGGATGAGGTGCGCGAACTTGGTTTGGCGCTTGGTTTGCCCGAGAAGATGGTGTATCGTCAGCCGTTCCCCGGTCCAGGGCTTGCTATTAGAATTATTGGAAGTGTAACCTTAGAAAAGCTTGAGCAGTTGCGTTCTGCCGATGCCATTGTTCGCGAAGAGCTGGATGCGTATAACGAGCAATTGTATAAACAAACTGGTGAGCGCAATTCGCAGCATGCTTGTTGGCAGTATTTTGCCGTGTTGCCCGATATTAAAAGTGTAGGTGTTATGGGCGATGAGCGTACGTATCAGCGGCCCGTTATTTTGCGTGCAGTTGAAAGTAGCGATGCCATGACAGCAGATTGGGCAAAGCTGCCCTACGATGTTCTATCGCGTATCTCATCTCGTATTGTGGACGAAGTTGCGGGCATTAATCGTGTTGTGTACGATATTACGCCTAAGCCGCCTGCGACTATCGAGTGGGAGTAACCGCATAAAATAGCTCCTTGTATTCAAATGATGCTTGAAGCTAAAAAGAAAAATTGAGCAGTAGTTCCAAGTGGTTATATTTGGGCAAAGGATAGGACCGTAGCGTTTAGCTGCGGTTTTTTTTTGTAATCAGAATACCCCAAATATAGAAAGTACAGCTTGATGTTTTTGGGAATATATTTTACATAATTTAGCAAATAAATAATACGACAATAAAAATGTCGGTTTGTATTTTATAAGTGTCGCAAATATGATATAATAATTTCATTAGAGGAGGATTGTGATGAACCAATATATTGAATCAGAAACATTGGAGTTAAAAGAGAAATATACCGATACGATTACAAAAGAAATAGTCTCTTTTCTTAATGGGACAGGAGGAACGATTCTTATTGGCGTAAAAGATAATGGTATGGTAATCGGTGTGGACAAAATAGACGAAGTTCTTAGAAAAATATCTGATATTATAACAAGTCAAATAGAGCCAAATCCACAGGATGAAATCAGCTCGGAACTTAAATTTGATGAAGGAAAAACTCTTATAGTGATTCACATAAATAAAGGGCATAATCATATTTATTGCCAAAAGAAATATGGATTTTCTTCTGCTGGATGCACAATGAGAATAGGAACAACCTGCAAAGAAATGACACCGGAACAGATAAAAATTAGATATGAGAAAAAGTTTATAGATAATGAATACATGCTAAAAAAAAGAGCGAATTCATCCAATCTATCATTTAGAGAACTTAAAATATATTATTCTGAAAAAAATTACCATTTAGAAGATAAATCCTTTGAAACAAATTTGAATTTAAGGAATGAAGCGGGAGAATATAATTTGCTGGCAGAATTACTATCAGATAAAAATAATATTCCGTTCATTTTTGTGAAATTTCAAGGAGAAAATAAAGCTTCAATTTCTGAACGAAGTGATTATGGTTATGGATGTATTTTAACTACATATGGAAAAATAAAAAACAGATTGCAAGCTGAAAATATATGTATTTCTGATACGACAGTTAGACCAAGAAAAGACACATATTTATTTGATTTTGATTGTGTTAATGAAGCAATTTTAAACGCTTTAGTTCACAACGACTGGACAATTACAGAGCCTCAGATTTCAATGTTTCATAACAGACTGGAGATACTTTCACATGGTGGACTTCCTAGTGGAATGACAAAGGAACAATTCTTTGACGGGATAAGTAAACCTAGAAATGCGACATTGATGAGAATATTTTTAAATATGGGACTTACAGAACATACGGGGCATGGCATTCCAACGATTGTAGAGAAATATGGGATAGATGTTTTTCAAATTGAAAGCAATTATATTAGATGCACGATTCCTTTTGAAAAAGAAGTAATTGATCAGATAGACAATAAAAATGTCGGTTTAAATGTCGGTTTGAATGTCGCTTTGAACAAGACTGAAAAGAAAGTAATAGAACTTTTGATAGAAAATCCAAGTGTAGCATCAGTTGAACTTGCAGAAATAATAGGTGTAACAAAAAGGACTATCGAAAGAACATTTAAATCTTTGCAAGAAAAAAAGATGATAGAAAGAATTGGATCAAAGAGAGATGGAAATTGGATTGTGGTGAGATAAAATGTGATCTCAGATTTTAGGTATAGAAATATAATTCCATACAGTAAGGATGAAGAGACGATTACAGGTATGAAGATTATTTCAATGGATACAGATTCTCTCAGAAGATAATTGAGAAAAAAGTTAAATATAAGTATCTGTATGAAATATTTGATAAGTACCATGAAATGCCATTAGAAACGGTAGATTGGCACGATAGAATGATAAAAGAAGCTATTGGAGAGTATAAGGCTTAATTTATAGATTTAGGAGGTGGAATAAGTGTTTTATTCACCATTGAGGTATCCTGGCGGAAAAGGAAAACTTACGCCGTTAATAGAATTACTGATTGATAAATATGGGCATAGAGGAGGAATATATATCGAACCTTTTGCTGGTGGAGCCGGAGTTGCAATCGAGTTGCTTGAAAAGGGTGTAGTTTCTGAAATTGTTATAAATGATTTGGATAAAGGAATATACTCTTTTTGGAGAGCAATATTAGAGGAAACTGATAGGTTTTTAGAACAAGTGAGTAGAGTTCCTCTTACAATTGATGAATGGAAGAAACAAAGAAATATTTGCTTTGGAAATAACAAAAAATATAGTTTTGAACTTGGATTTGCAACATTTTATATGAATAGAACAAATCGTTCAGGGATTATAAAAGCAGGAGTAATAGGCGGTATGGAGCAGTCTGGGTTATGGAAATTAGATGCTAGATTTAATCGTGAAGATTTAATATCCAAAATTAAAAAAATTGCGGAAAATAAATCGAAAATCCACCTATACAACAAAGACATAAAATCATTTTTAGAGAATTATGTGCCTAAATATGAAGATAACGCATTTATATATTTCGACCCACCATACTTTAATAAAGGAAAACAATTATATCTTAATTTTTTTAATTACAATGACCATATTCGAATAGAAAAATTAATAGGCAATACAGTTAATTGTGATTGGATCATAACATATGACGATGAACCAGAGATAGTAAAAATTTATGAAAAATATTGTATAAAAAGAATTGAGCTTAATTATAGTGTGGCAAAAAAAAGAAAAGCCAAGGAATTAATTATATTTGAATCTAGTTCTAGTGTCCCAGATATCAATGAATTAATGAAGAATAATATTAGTGTAA
This sequence comes from uncultured Atopobium sp., assembly GCA_946999785.1. Taxonomy (GTDB): domain Bacteria; phylum Actinomycetota; class Coriobacteriia; order Coriobacteriales; family Atopobiaceae; genus Fannyhessea. The sequence goes on along the minus strand of CAMQEO010000008.1, from coordinate 5,410 downwards.
ATTTAGCATAAGGAGAGATATATGTACATGAAGCCTACAGAGTTAATTTTAGAGAATTTTAGAAATTTTAGAGATGTTATTATTCCATTAGGTAAAAAAATAACCATTGTAAGCGGAGTTAATGGTGTGGGAAAATCTAATATTTTATCATTAATTGCGTCAGGTTCTGGAATTAATAAGAAAAGTTTGCTAGGTAGTAATTTTCAACCTGAATTTTTAGACTTTTTTAATATTGATCAAAACGAAAAATATCAGGACTATAAAATATATTTAAAATATGGACGAAGTAGTGAGTCAATCGCATTGACTAAAAGACTTTCGTTTAAAGATGATACAGGTACTAATCGTGGTATTAGAATAATTCCGCGAACTACAAATAAATATCTGGATGGTTACACAATAAAAAAAGCTGAAAGAGAGGCTAAATCAAAATTTGGTGTAGGAGGAGCAGGAAGAGTAAGAATACCAACTATTTATTTAAGTTTATCTAGGCTATATCCACTAGGAGAAAATAAAGACTTTACGCATATTAGTAAAATAAGAAAAAATAATCCTTTTGCAAAAGAAGAAATGCTGAATATTTACCGAGAGTGGTATAACTCTGTTATTCCCGGTTCGATTAAGTTAACTCATGAAATTTCGATAATAGAGAAAAAGGCCTGTCCAAGATCTTCTTTACATATGGAAATAGAAGGTACTCCGGCTCTTTCACAATCTATAGGGCAGGATAACATTGGGAATATAATAAGTGCATTGATTGATATTTACTTGCTATCAAAGGAGAGTGACTATAATGGGGCTCTGCTTTGCATTGATGAGATTGATGTATCTCTACATCCAGATACTCAAATACGATTATTTGAACTGCTGAAAAAACTATGTAATGAAATCTCTCTTCAGGTTATTGTTAGCACACATTCCTTAACTATCTTAAAAGAAAGTTTAAAACAAGAACAAAGAAATTCTGAAGATACTAAAGTTATATATCTAAAGAATCCATCTATGCCGATAGTGGCCAGCATTAAATCTTATGAGCTATTAAAAAATGATATGTTTAATAAAATAAATTTTCAGAAAACACTTCCTAAAATATATTTTGAAGATAGTGTGGGGCAGGAATTGTTTATTCAACATGTAAATTCGCTTAGGAACATAATAAAATTGATAAAGAAATCTTCCGATGCTACATATTTTCGTAATTCTGAGAATGTTTCTAATCATGATGCTATTAGAGAAAAAATACTTGAATTTGAAGATATAGCTAATATTAAAGACGAGTTAAAACAGGTTGTAACACATTGCGGATGTGATGAGTTAATGAAGATTTCAGAGGCTGATGAATATTTTAATAGGGTAATTATATTCTTGGATGGAGATGCAAGATTGAAGGAAAAAACTCAACACCCAATGGTTAAAGATTATTTGGAGATCGATTTTAATCCTAAGGAAAAAAGTTTAAATGATAGGCAACATAAGCCGAATTTGGTATTTGCACCTGGATATTTTGCACCAGAAAGTTATTTATACAGAATAATATATGAATTAATAAAAAATCAGACTAAATATATTGATTTTTGGAGAGGCGTTGAGCAAACCGAAGAAATAACACTATATACACCTGATAAAATAAAAAATATGTTTGAAAATCTTAAAGAGGATTTTACAAATGATGATTTAAAAAATATATTTAAAGAACAGCCTAATAGTAGTGAATTATGGAATTTTATAATTAAATCTAGTCTTATAGAATATTATTATATGGACTACTCTACTATTAATGTATTATTGACCTTTGCAAAAGATATAAGAAATGCATATAACATGACTTTTCCGCTAACTATGGAAAATAAGAAAGTTTAATAAATATGCTTGCAAAAAAATCAGAGAAGCAGAAATAAAATGGATAATAAGGCTAAATTTGATAATAAAAACCCCGATTTTACGCCATTTTAAAACAATGTCAATGGACATCTCGAGTGGGAATAGCCGCATAAAATAGCTCCTTGTATTCAAATGATGCGAGAAGCTAAAAAGAATAAATTGAGCAGTAGTTTCAAGTGATTATATTTGAGTAAAGGATAAGACCGTAGCGTTTAGCTGCGGTCTTTTTGCGTAAAAATTTATATAAAATTCCATTACTCCATTACATAAATCTTTGAATTCTTTTTGATTATATGCGGTGCGGATTTTATTTTTTCAACACGTTCAATTAAATAATTTATACGTTTTAATAACCCTTTGAGCGTGCATGCAAAAAGCGGTAACGCAGTTATCAAAAGTGAAGACGACTACAACGATTTAATGGAAATTCTGCACACATCATCAATACCTCATATGCGCGCCAAAATTATAGAGGGCTTGAATATTCCGTTTTCTTAATGCGTTTCAGAAAGCGAAGGCTCGTGGTGAGCTATAAAATTCTTTATACAAAAAAGTCGCCGAAACCGTAGACATATTTGAGGCTCGAGGTGAGCTATTAAATTCTTCATACAAAAAAAGTCGCCGAAACCGTAGACATATTTAAACCGATAACTATACCAGCACTTTCAGTCTTTCTCTTGCCATTTAAACACAACGCTTGCGGCAATCTTTTGTAGAGATTCAAATAATCTAAACTCTAAACTTTTAATCCTCAATTTTTGCTCCAAGGCAATGCTCAAAATGGTTAAGTGCCCACGCGTGTCCTTGCGGATCAAAACTCGCAACGCCATCCTTGTGAACAACAATAGAAAAGCCAAGGTTATACGCGTCAACAGCTGTATGCAGAACGCAAATATCCGTGCAAACACCTACAAGATGAATTTCATTGATGCCGCGCTCTCGTAGTTTGATGTGCAAATCGGTACCCGTAAAGGCAGAATAGCGAGTTTTTGGCATGTAATAAAGGTTTGGATTATCTTCGTTTGCTTCCAAGATGGTTTGCATTTCTCCATATAACTTTTGACCTAGAGTCCCTTCGATATTGTGAGGCGGAAAGAGTTTAGTTTCTGGATGATAGGGATCACCTTTATGATGTGTATCATTGGCAATAACTACGTATTCGTCTGCATTAAGAAAATTATGTGTAAGTTCGCAAATATGTTGGCTAAGCGCCTGTGCCGGTGCGCCTACGGTAAGAGCACCATCATCTGCTACAAAATCGTATGAATAATCAATTACAATAAGTGCTTTCATATCCTCGCCTCGTTTTGCTTTGTGTCTCTTAATTAGGCCACTGCTATGGCTTTTGTCATTCATATATTATATTCTTTTGTATCCACTATAAACAATTAGATTGGATACGATGTTTATAGCGTTTAGTATAAATAAATAATGAGCACCTCTTTACAAGCTTACTTTGTAAAGAGGTGTTGCGTATAGATAACATGAGGATGGTCATGCAAAATCAAATTAACTTGTTCTACTGGATTAACCTTATCGCAATAGCCGACCATGCGAATCAAGCCGCTGGCCGTTGTGTTTTGCCTCGTAATTAATCAAATTGGTAAAAGTTCCCTGCATACCATGGGGGATATAGCTCATAAGCGACAGATCCCTCGGCAAATAATCAACTAAACTTAATTTTTCTACCTGCGAAATCTGTGTAGGCAACGCACTCACAAGGTATTCTCGTGCTAGCACACGTGCGCCTTGCTCGCTTAGTTTTTCTTCGTATTGACTCATAGGATCATCAGGGCGATCAGCTCGCGCATTGTTCGATTCCCACGTACATGTATAGCCCGCACGTACAAATTGCGTTTTGGCAAATTGCATAAGTGGATATGAGTCTGTTTTAAACGTCAGCTTTGCATCGGTATCCAACAAATCGCGATACACCAACAAATTATCAAGATATACCAAGCGATCACGCGCCTGCTTTTTGCGCGGAAACGGGGTTGGAAAATTAAGGTATATACGCGCCAACTCACCTTGAGCAAAATATTCATGCAAAAGACTTGAATGCGCGCAAAATACCACTACATTAGAAAGCTTTTCGTCACAAATCTTCTGCGCCGCAATAGCTATACACAACGGCTCTATATCAACGCCAACAAAGAGCACACGAGGCTCTCGCCGTGCTGCCTCAAGCGTGAAATTTCCTTTTCCACACCCCAAATCTAAGCGAACTTCTTTAAACGCTGCCTGTATAAATTTGCCATGTTCGTCTTGTTCACATGGGCAACACCAGCTGCGCCATGAACCACGAAGCGTTTTAGGGCTTTCTACGATTGCTTTCTGGTAGCGTATAAGACGCTGTGCAAGATCAAAATTTTTCCCAAGTCGTGCGTGAAGTGCATGCATGCGTATTCTCTTTCGCGTAATTCTTACTATAACAAAGCAGTGTTTGCTATGGCGTCCGCCATGTTGGCTTTACAAGTAGCATGTCTTAAAAAGGCACATAAGATGCCAAGCCACAATAACATGGTAAAGGTATCACAAATAAAAGTCCCAACACTTTCTCAACGTTCATACAATATGCGATTCGTGCTTGAGCAGCTACTAATTATGCGATGCGCGTATCACTATTCATTTGTTTTACAAATACGCATACATTTAAACTTTCATATGACCACATAAGCGTAAGTGATACGTAATTAACCGATTCTAACTTGTTTGCAATTAAATATACCTTGTTTTTAGTCGCATTTTGAATAAGAAAACCAGAAATTTATTGCAATAATATGCATTAAATATAAATAAAATACAAAAAAGTGGAGAAGGTATGAAATATAAGGGATTTTATGTCCAAATATTACATGATTGTTTCCAAACTCACAAAAGTCTTTTAACTTTTGCAAAAACATGGCAAAGTAATACGCAAGCAAAAAATAAGCACTTAATTGAAAATGCGCGCAAAGCATACGAAAAAGTAAGCGTTTCCATGAAATTTGTTCCTATGCGCGGAGGAACCGATGGTGCGCAACTTTCCTTTAGAGGATTTGCTGCTCCTAATTTATCTGCATGTTATTATAATGCACATGGTGTTCGCGAGTTTGTCCCCGTTCCTGAGCTCGAAAAAATGGTCGATATGCTTGAGGCTCTTATTGGGTTATATGCTCAACCTTGTGCATAAAAGCGCAGCTTTGAGAGGTTGTAAGCGTTGTATGTATGCGTATGTATACGGCGCTTGCCTAAGATGATTGCGCAAGAATATATTTTTGTGCATGAAAACACCCTCTTTCTCATGAAAGAGGGTGTTTGTGTCTGCGCATAAGGTAATTGCACTGATAACAAGTACACCTTTATTAATTTTCGTGCTCGCTATCTTGTAAAAGTGACATTAACGGTGGAATGATTTGTTTCTTGCGGCTTACAACTCCTTTAAGAACAGCCATGCCATCAACTGGTTTTACGCCAAACGCTTGCTCAACGATAGTTGCAATTTCGCTGGCGTCTTCGCCCCAGAACATCATCTCGGTTGTTTTACTTT
>CAMQEO010000007.1 GCA_946999785.1 uncultured Atopobium sp. | reverse complement strand
GCAACAGCACAGAAAAATGCACGTAGACAAGATACCAGCAACGACATGCATGAAAGCTGGCGCAGCTTTGCAAAAAGCATTATAAACGTGAGAACGTCTACCACTATAAACATGACAGAGCTTGAAAGAGCAACCATGCACAAACCAAAAAGAGGTGTGAGATATATACAAAATGCAATTTGGATTACCGAAGCCACAAGCACAGAGAATGCATAATACTTCATTGCGCGCAGCGATGAACATATCTTTTGCAAGTACATGCACACACCAAATCCAGGCAGACTAATAGCTAAACCTGCCAAATATAAAGCGGTATCTTGTAGTTGTTGTGGACTAAACTTTCCTGCAGCCATAAGGTGGATAAGAGGTAAAGCATACATTATAAGAAACAATGAAAACGGTATCATTAAAAACAAGATTTTTTGCGTGCCCGTTTGTATACCTGCGCAATATGACCTCATATCATGTTTTGCAATATCATATGAGAGCTCGGTAAACATAGCTGTAGTTATAGGTACTGCAAGAATTGCATAGGGCAAGGTATACCAAAGACGTGCATAAAATGCTATGGATGCACCCTCGGCGCACACTGAAAGAGCTGAGCTTGTCTGCACAGATACCGTTACAAATGATCCAACCATGACAACTAAAGATGGAATGCCTATGGAAAGCGTATCTTTAAGTGCAGGATCTTTAAGATCAACGTGAAAACGCAAACGAATACCTTGCTTAATAAGAGAAGGAATTTGAAGCACAACTTGAATTAAAACACCAAGTGGATTACCAAGGGCTAATATAATAAGCGCTGCTACAGGGTATGAATTTACCAAAAATGCATAGGCTAAAAACGATGCAATCGTTACAAAGTTATTGAAAATAGGCGCCGCACTACTCCAAAAATAGTCACGTTCGGCGTTAAGAATACCTGAAAAAATAGAGCTCAATGCATAAAGCAATACTTCGATAACAAAGAACTTAAAGAAATATACAGCTAAAGCTGTATCAAAATCGCTTCGTGCTGAAAATGACTGAGTATAAACTACCTGCCCTGCAAAAATAAAACCAATGACGGTAACCGCCGCCATAAGAATAACAACTAAAGAAGTTAAATTAGAAGCATATTCACTGGCATGGTGTATCCCCGATTTCTTTTTAACACTTAAATATACGGGAAGAAAAGCAGTTACGAGCATTCCGCCAATTACCAATTCATAAAGCTGATTGGGCAAATTGTTAGCTACAGAATAGCAACTTGCAATAACAGTAGCACCTAGTGCATATGCCTGAGCCCAAGTTCTAATGAAACCTGTTATTCTACTTATAATAACGAGCACGCTGATGAGCGCCGCGCTTTTCCCAAGTTGCTGCTCTCGGTTTTGAGAGCTTACATCAGAAGAAGACTGCTTGTATGTTTCCATATAAACCTTTCAAACATATAAACCTTATAACATCAGTATCTAAAACGTAGAGATCTATATGCACAAATAATCAAAATGCATCTGTCATGCTTATGCTTTTAACACATCGTGACAAATATCTTCAAAATGGAATTGAAAATGCGTTTGTAAATCACGTGGATTAAGTTTAAGCGTAATGCCTCGTTTGCCGCCAGAAATCGTAATAAGATCAAACAATAATGCTGTTTCATCGATAATGGTATAAAATTCTTTCTTCATGCCAATAGGGCTACATCCACCGCGAATATAACCTGTAAGAGCTTCTAGATCTTTGACATGTACCATTGACAAAGATTTTTCTTGCGAAACTTTTGCAGCCTTCTTAAGATCAAGCTCTGCATTGACGGGAATACAGCATACAACATAGGAAGAGCCGCCATGAGTAGTTACCAACGTTTTAAAGGACGCGTCAACTTCATTGCCTAATGATTGAGCAATACGCACGCCAACACCTGTTGAGGTATCTTCGTGCTGTGCATCATAGGTTTGAACGGTATAACTTACACCTTTTTTATCAAGTTCACGCATGGCATTTGTTTTTTGCACGCGCGGTTGTTTTGTATGCTTCATCCAACGTCTTTCTATCTAACAAGAAAAAATCCATATGCAGTTCCTGCAATTCATATTTCATTATAATACGCGAATACATTCTTCATCTCATTTGCGAAAGTAACACCTTAGAAATTATGCCTTGGCAGGTAAAACTCTTTTTAGATAGAGGCCTGTATAACTTTTATCACAAGCTGCAAGCTCCTCGGGCGTACCTGTTGCGATAACGTTACCACCGCGCGCTCCTCCTAAAGGACCTAAGTCGATAAGATAATCAGCAACTTTGATAACGTCTAAATTGTGCTCAATAATAACCACGGTGTTGCCAGCATCTACCAATTTTTGCAGAACCTCAATAAGCATACGCACATCTTCAAAATGCAAACCCGTTGTAGGTTCGTCCAAAATATAAAACGTCTTTCCCGTTTGCTGACGGTGTAATTCGCGAGACAGCTTAACACGCTGCGCTTCCCCACCAGAAAGCGTTGTTGCACTTTGGCCTAAGTGAATATAACCAAGGCCAACATCATAGAGTGTTTGTAGTTTCCGCGAAATCTTGGGAATTGACGCAAAAAAGGCAAGAGCTTCGTGAACAGTCGTGTCTAACACATCGCTTATAGATTTTCCTTTATAGCAAATCTCAAGCGTTTCTCGATTATAGCGCCTGCCATGGCAAACTTCACAGGGCACATAAACATCAGGTAAAAAGTTCATCTCAATTTTGAGTTGTCCGTCACCTTTGCATGCCTCGCACCTACCGCCTGAAACGTTAAACGAAAACCGTCCAGCGCTATAACCACGCGCGCGACTATCGGGAAGAGAAGCAAACAGAGCGCGCAAATCATCCCATAATCCAATATAGGTAGCAGGATTAGAACGAGGTGTACGACCAATAGGCGACTGATCTATATTGATAACTTTATCAATATAGGATTTATGTTGGCTATCATAGAGGCCCGAAAAACTTTTATACGACCCTATGCGCTGTTTTGAATGATTGACTTCATGAGCTAAAAGAGGTGCTAAGGTATCGGTAACCAAAGAAGACTTACCCGAACCTGAAACACCCGTTACAACTGTAAAGGTTCCATACGGTATTGATATCTCAATGTTTTGTAAGTTATTTTCGCTGGCACCTGAAAGAGTAAACGCTTGTCCTGTGCCTTTTCGGCGCGCGTGCGGTACGGCAATTTTTCGTCGACCCACAAGATAGTCTGCCGTCAGCGAATGCTTTGCACGCATAATTTGTGAGGGCGTACCCTGAGCAATTACGTCTCCGCCCAGCTCGCCTGCACCTGGTCCCATATCAATTACATAATCGGCAGCACGAATAGTATCTTCATCATGCTCAACCACAATTACGGTATTACCCTGATCACGAAGCTGTTTAAGCGTAGTGATAAGACGATCGTTGTCTTTTTGATGAAGACCAATTGAAGGCTCATCCAATATATAAAGCACGCCTGTTAATCCCGATCCAATTTGCGTTGCAAGGCGAATACGTTGCGCTTCCCCACCAGAAAGGGTAGACGCACTTCGTGCAAGCGTAAGGTAATCCAAGCCAACATGTACCATAAATTCAAGTCGTGTACGAATTTCTTTAAGGAGCGGACGGGCAACCGCAGAAAGTCGCTCGTCAAAATGAAGCGACTGCACAAAGGACAGTGCATCGGCACATGAAAGGTCACAAAGTTGCTGGATATTTTTATCACCAACAGTAACCGCCAAGTATTCGGGCTTAAGACGAGCACCTTTACACGTTGTGCAGGGAACTTCTTTAATAAATTTTGCAAAATGCTGCTTCATAGTTTCAGAGGTAGTTTCTTGATACTTATCAAAAAGCACATCACAAACACCTGGAAAAGTTGTTTTCCACTCGTTAATGCGTCCATCTTTTGTGTGATACCTAACAGGAATTTCCTGTGATCCTAACCCATAGAGCAGCGCATGCTGACACGAATCTGATAAATCTTTATATGGAGTTGCGGAAGAGGCACCCATAAAATTACAAACAGCATCGAGGATCTGAGAATAATAATTTGAGCGCGCAAGAACGCCACCAAAAACGCCTTCTGCAACCGATAACCGTGGATCTTCGATAATTTCATCAACATCAATGGATCGCTTACTTCCAAGTCCATCACAATCTGGACATGCACCATAAGGAGCATTAAATGAAAAATCTCGTGGTTGGAGCTCATCTATAGAGTGTCCATGAATAGGACAAGCCAAAGCTAATGAAAATTGCGCCTCAAAAGCACTCTCATTCTTTATCGTATCTGCGTGTTGACCCGTCTGCTCACGCGCTTCTAAGACATAAAAAATAACGCGACCAGCGGATAACTTGGTAGCATTCTCACATGCCTCCGCAATACGAACCCGACTTGTTGTGCGTAAAACCAAACGATCAACAACAACGTCTATAGTGTGTTTTACCTGCTTCTTTAAGGAGATATCGTCGTCAAGTAGCATAAAAGTGCCGTCAATACGAACACGAGAAAAGCCTTCGCGCCGTAAATCATCTAACAGCTTGGTAAACTGTCCTTTTTTACCTATAACAACAGGCGACAGGACATATGCGCGTCGGTTAGACGCTTGCTCAAGAATGCGGTCGATCACTTCGTCGACGGTTTGTTTTTTTATCACGCACCCACACTCAGGACAATGTGCACAACCAAGCCGCGCATATAACAGACGTATATAATCATAAATTTCGGTAACGGTTCCAACGGTAGAACGAGGATTATGACCAGTTGTCTTTTGATCTATACATATTGCAGGAGAAAGGCCTTCGATAGAATCGAGATCGGGTTTATTCATACGCCCTAAAAACATGCGCGCATAGCTCGATAAAGACTCAACATAACGCCGTTGGCCTTCCGCGTAAATGGTGTCAAATGCAAGACTTGATTTTCCTGAACCTGACAGGCCCGTGATAACAACCAATTTATTGCGAGGTATGGTGACTGAGATATTTTTTAGATTGTGTTCACGCGCGCCCTTAATCGAAATTACCCTGTCACTCATCAATACGCTCCCAAGTAAAGCTGACTACCAAAATTCTATCTTAATGATATCAAGGATACCCATGTTTTTGTATGTCTTACATTTGTTTATCTGTTTGAGGTAAAAAGACCGACCAATCAGGTGTTGCTGATAAAATAGTACCCACAAATATAGCAATACAACAACCAATACTCATAAGATTAGGCATAGTAGCTGCATACAACGATGAAAAAATGAGAGCCCATGCGCAATAAGAAATATTGCACGCCATCGCGCGTGCAGCACCTGTAACATCGATTGCTTTATAGTAGAACAAATACGACAAAGCACCTGCGACACCTGCGCCTATAACAAATATGCTGGCAGGTGCAACTGACATCTGTGCGACAAAACCCCATGCACCAACTAAAGGCAGCACAATCAAAGCATAGGTAAGACTGGAAGTAAGCTCATGAATTAAAAGCGCTACATCGCAATCTAAATCTTGGGTAGATTGTAAGCCCCATGAGGCAAAAACAGCACCAGAACCCCATGCAAGAACACAGATAAATGCTGCCGCAACACCAATAATCGTGTTTCCTTCAACCGAACCTTGTGCAGTTTGCAAGCCAACCATAATAACACCTGCAAGCGCCACAAAAAGGGCAATAAGACGTTGAGTATTCATTGATTCCTTAAGGAAAAATACTGCAAGAAATGTACCAACCGCGGGGTAAAATGCCGAGATAATTGCAGTTGGTGCCGATCCTATATTGTTGATACTCGACATATACGCATTCATGCCAACAGGGCCGCTCATAAGAGCACCACAACATATGATGAGAGCTCCTTTTGTACGCAATGCCTGCAAAAACTGAGAAAATTTTCCGCGCGCAACAACAAGTGTAATCAAAACTAACGCACTTATAATGTCGTGAACAGCCGCACACACCAAAGCCGCGTCAAGGGCACTATTAAACGGATGATACAAAAATGCAATGCCTAAAATACAGGTATCTAAACCCCATAAGATACCGCTTAAAAGACCAAATTTCATATATGTCTCCCCTGCTTATGCCTAAGCACTCATGCATTCATAGCATCTAGGTATTCAAGAATACGAATATTGCAATGACTAGTTTTTCCAAGTTGGAGCAATGCCGCTTTCATACCAAGTTAAAATTCTATCGATATATTCGCTAGCATAGCGGTAGTAAATATAGAGCCACACATCAACATTTTCGCCTTCGGCCTCTTTTTCAAGCGACCAAATATACCAGCACCAACCTGCAAAAATAACATACGCCCAAAAATGTCGACGCTCTTTATCCGAAGCTTTTCTCCCAAAATAATAATCAATACATCTATTGGCACGTTCTTCGTCAAGCGAGCAGCATACACAAAATGTCCCAAAGTCATTGGCAATATCAGACATTCCTGCATATTCCCAGTCGATAAGCGTCATGGTGTCGTGTTCGTCTAACAAAAGGTTAAGCATATAGAAGTCATTATGTGAAATGCATAAAGGATACCCATCAGCCTCTGTATACGATTTAAGTAAGGTTACTTTTTCTTTTAATTCATCGTAGCCATAAATATCAATAGGTCCATGCTCTTTAAGAAGTTGCTCGTAGCGCAAACCTTCATCAAAGAAATCAAAGTGACGTGCAAGTTGTGCCGAGCTGTCATGAAGCGTTCTACACATCTGCATAGCACGTTTAAGCTGCGCATCATCGGTTGGATCAAGTGTACGCGCGTTGGGTATAAAACGCGAAATTTTCCAACCCTTTTGTTCATCTTCATAGATAAATGTAGCGTCAAGTCCTAATTCGCGAGCTTTAAGAAGCGCCGCGCGCTCGCTTGTTCTATCGATCATTTTATCGGTACCAGCGCCTGGATGACGATACACATATTCTTTACCGCACACCGTAAAATGACAAGACAAATTGGTAAGACCTTGCTTAAGTGGATAAAATCCACCAATTTCTTGTTTTGAACACGAAAGAGTTTTACAAATATTATCAAATACCTCAGAGTCAATATTTTCCAAAAAATGAGGATCAAACGATCTTAAATCCTCAAGTGAGTCAAATTCTTTAATGTCGTCACTTGAATACAATTTTGAAACCATGGACAATTCTTTAAGGTGATCAACATAAATATCTTCCCAAAGTTTATCTGCAGTCTCGGGTTTCGGGTATTCTGCCTGCAAAATATCAACAATTTTTTTTGAAAAAGCCGTATCAAAATACACATGACCAAGCATAATATCGCTGTTATGACCACCAATAGTGACCTTGGTAATACGCCCCTGAGCTCCTGTTGTTACACACCATTCGTTTGTATCACCATCTACATGTTGCGTTGCGTAATATGCTCTGTAGACATAGCGCTCAAAGGGGTTTATAACAAAGTAATTATCAGAGGAACAAATAAAGGTGTTACTCAGGCGATCTTTGACATGCCATAAGGTTGAATTATTATTGCGTGTTGCATAATCAGGATTCACTACAATATCCACGCCATATTTTTGCGCAAGATAGAAAAAACATTCCTTTTTATAGCCAACAACAACCGTAATATCTGAGATACCCTTTTCAAGCAACTGCTTAATTTGGCGCTCAATAAGGACTTCGCCCTTAACTTTAAGAACACCTTTAGGACGTTCGTAGGAAATGGGTGCAAAACGAGACGATAAACCAGCCGCCATAATAATTGCATTGTGGACTTGGTAGGGCTTTAAGGCAGCGCAACCCTTTTCACTTAGACGTCCATCTACAAGATATCCATCACGTTTTGCCTGCGCATATGCCGTATTTACTGAACCTAATGACATGTGTGTTATTTCGCAAAGCTCACGCTGAGTATAGAGCTGCTGGGAGCTTCCTTGCGCACGCAAAATATAAAACATAGCTCTACTAAGACTCATCATCTGTCCTTTACAACTACGATACCAACATGGTATCCATACGGTAACGCTCTCTTGCGTTCATTTTTTAAGTATAGTTATAATTAATTGAACGTTCAATTATTTTATAGAGCAAACATAATCTGAACACAAAGAGGCTTGGATACGGAGGCAGGTCATAGTTGCATGATTTTACCGTGTCTTTGATCGATTGATCTGTTTCGTTTGTATAAATCCCGCAAGCGTAACGCAAAGAAAAACAAGCGCTACGATTAACATTGCCGTATCATATATCATGACCGCACCACGAATTTTATAGGTATCTACCAATCCATATGCACAAAATGCAAACAAAGACGCAAGACCGTACGCAGCAAAAATGTACTTTTGCATACGCATTGTTACTACAGCATAGTAAAGAATTATGCCACTTGCATTAAAAAGCCCACCAACAATGAGAAGCATAAGTTCAAGCTTATATGCTGCAAGTGGAACCCCATAAAGTGCGCCAAGAACTTCGATTCCTAAAAACCATGCCGCCAAACAAGTTACAAATGTAGCGGCGCAAATTGCCATGAATCCTTTAAAAATGATCTGTGCAAAGTCTTTAATACGCGCTTGAGACCAGCACAGTGCCATATCGGTAAGAAGCGGCTTAAAGACAAAGCCACTTAAAAGATTGATAACCAAAGACGGCATAAATAAAATGGAATAGAGTGCCTGATAATCACGGGTTAAATACATATCTATTGCATATTTGGGAGCATTGGTGATATACACAAGAAAGAATGAGCCTATACAAAGTGGCAAACACGTCCAAAACAGTTTAATTATGGACGCAGGCTTAAATGACGGACGAAGCGGCACAAACTGTTGAGCAAAAGGAACATTGCAAAAGAAAAATGCAAACGCAGACAAAATAAAAGCGACGATACATGAGGAGCATAAATCTTTAGTGATAAACGCCGCGATACAAAAACCAAGCATACACGCAATAATACGTGCGAAAAACGCGCGCCCAGCAATGTCAAGTCTGCCTCTCTGCTGAAACATGCCATGAAATACATCTTCAAACGCATCAAAGAGCTTAAGCAATGCTATCAACATAATACTTAGTGCAACTGGTGTAATTCCATTGGTATAAAGTGTATATCCAACGATTACCACACACATAACAAGACAGCTTACGTAACGCGCGCCAAGGTATGTTGCAAACGAAAATCGTTCTTGAGAATCAGTTGCTTGGTAGGAGCGAATTTCAAAATGCCCAATAACTTGAAACTGTTGGGACAAAGCAAACGCAATCGCAAAAATACCCGCAGCTTCAAGACCTAAAATGCGTGTAGTCATAAGCAACAAAATTGCGCTGGAAAGTGCATTTGCTGCACTTCCCAGCGTATTCCATATATAATTTTTGCGCAGTTGCGCCTTACTTTGAGCTATTTCCACGCGTTATTCCTTAATGTCTTTATACGGTCCAAAGTCTAAACGAGACGGATAATGATTTTTTCGATCATTTTCGGGCGGTAATTGCATATAATCGCCAAATCCACGTCTGAGCATAGCATCGTAAGCTTTAGGCAGATTAACCGTAATAGTTTCAAAGGGTGCACGTATGGCAGGATATGCCTCCGCACGCGTTACCGCCCATGCATGAGGATCTCTGTCCATAAAATCAACGTAGGTTTCGCCTTGTTCATGTTCTGCCAGGCGAGCATAATGCTCCCAACGTGCATGAATCCAGCGAGGTGAAACATGAAAAATTTTCATTGCCCAATGAGCCAGATAACACGCAAGCAAGACGAATCCTTTAAGCGGCTGAGAAAGCTGAACATGAGGTGCAGGCGTAGCGCGCAAAAAAGCGAGACGTGCAAAAAACCATGTCATACGTCTTTGACACACAAATGTACGGGGATTATTCGAAGGCTTATCCATTGCAAACAGGCCAATGCCAATAGGATATTGAAAAGGACAATGTGCAAATTCCTCTGGAACACAAAAGGTATTCTTAAGAGAAAAATTAGCATTGCACGCAGGGAAAAACGGCTCTGTCCTGCCACTGATAAGTTCAAAGGCCTCCCCCATTTCTTGTGGAGCCTCGCGCATAAAACGTTCGTAGTCTTCCCTAAAAAGCGCAATATCAACATCGTCATCCCAAGGAACAAAACCTTTATGGCGAACCGTACCAATTGCGGTACCACCATACACATAATATTCAATGTTGAGCTTTTGACAAATCCTGTCAAATTCACCCAAAATCATCGTTGAAATGAGCTGAAGCTGCCTTAATTCATGAGGTTCATACTGTTTATACGACATCATACTTCCACTTCTGTAAAAACCTGTAATAGTTATGTATGTACATAAGTTTTTTTGTTCATTTTATACTTTCAGTTGTTATTATACTAGGTAAGTTTCTACAAAGCATAAAAGCAACCAAAGGAATACTGTGTATACATCTAACGATCATTGTTTTGTAATCTGCGCTTATAAAGATAGCCCCTATCTAGAAGATTGCATGCGCTCACTTAAAAGTCAAAGTGTTGCAAGTAGCGTGCTTTTAGTTACCTCTACGCCATCGAGCACTATAGAACATCTTTGTTCACAATATGACATACCTTTTTATGTCAATACCACCAACTCTCATGGCATAGGCGGCGACTGGAATTTTGCTTTATCGTGTGCAACCACAAAGCTTGTAACAATAGCGCATCAAGACGACATATATAAACCTCGTTATGTAGAAGAAATGCTTGCACATATAAATGCGGTCACAGATCCGCTGCTGTATTTTTCGGGATATGCAGAGCTCCGTGGAAATACAGAAGTTTGTGATAATCGTCTTTTAGGTATTAAGCGCCTCATGCTTATGCCGCTTCAATTACGTCCTTTAGCTCAGGTAAAGCTCATAAAACGCTTAATTTTAGCTTTTGGCAACCCTATTTGTTGTCCTGCTGTTACCTATATTATGCATAAATTTACACGTCCTCTTTTTGAAACGAGCTATGGATCCAATCTTGACTGGCAAACATGGGAGTTTTTAAGTAGAAAACAAGGCATGTTTGTTTATAATCCAAAGCCCCTTATGTGTCATCGAATCCATGAAGGATCAGAAACATCTCGTTTAATTGAAAATAATAAACGCGAGCAAGAAGATTTAAGCATGCTTAAGCGTTTTTGGCCAACCTGCATTGCGCGCGCCATAAACAAACTGTATGCGCGCGGACAAATGAGCAACCAAACTTCAAAACGTGCATGAAGCAGTAAAATGATTAATATCGCTAGATATACCTCTGCAAGTACCTGCACCCAGCAACGCCGCAAAGTGCACGATACTCGCATGAGATAATAATTATTACTTCCAAGAACCAAAATCGAGACGTGCAGGATAGTGATTTTTACGTTGCTCTACGGGTGGCATTTGCATGTAATCGCCATAAAAAGCACGTAAATGAGCATCTATATTTGCTGGAAACTTTACGTTAAATCCTTCAAAAGGCAAAATCACTGGTGGCAATACTTCTTCCCATGTCCATACCAAGTTATAAGGATTAGTATCACACAAATAGCCAATACGACCAGTTTTTTTATCGGCATACTGTTCGTGAGCTTCTGTTTCTTTTTTTAGACAATATTCAAGACTAAGCGGCATATGCGAAATGATCCAACCTGCCGTATATGTTACAAAACGTACAAGCGACCCCTTAAATCCGTGATAGACAATAAAGGGCTTGGGAATTAATTTAAGGAGGCGCATGTGCGACCAAAACCATGCCTTGCGAGCCTGTTTGCGAAAAAGTTTATCGTCATCGGGAATATTATCAAGGCAGTAGATATCAAGAAAGATGCCCAAATCAAGCGGTAAATCTTTAAGCGCTTCTTCACAAAATTGCGTACCTTTAATCATAATACGCGATGTTGGAAGTGGATAATGAGGATCTTTATGTGCATTCATAACGGTATATGTTTTTGAATAATCACGCTCAAAAACACTTAAAAGTTTTTTATAGTCACGTGCAGGAAGACAAACATCAATATCGTCATCCCAAGGAATAAACCCCTTATGACGAAACGCACCAATGCCAGTTCCGCCATAAGCAAAATACGTAAGATCATATTCGTCACACACATGAATAAAATCTTTTAAAATCATCAGTTCTAGGCGTTGAACATGAGCAAGTGTCTTGTCATCATATTCCTTCATACAAAAGCCTCCAAGTGATTCTGGTTACACATGACAATAATTGTAGCGTCGTTTAAGCGTATAATACAAAAAGATACAAAAGTTCTTTAGTTGGAGGTTTGCACATGCCCGTTGCATCTATCATAATCCCATGTTATAACGCAAGTCTCTATATTTCTCAAACCATTGACTCGGCGTGCAAACAAACAGAACAAGACCTCGAGATTATCTGTGTTGACGATGGTTCTACCGATGAAACACTGTTTATTTTACGAAAAAAAGCTGAGTTAGACGATCGTATACATGTCTTCACACAACAAAATGCAGGCGAAGGTCCTGCGCGTGAATATGGTCGGACGCAGGCTCATGGTCGCTGGCTTTATTTTTTAGACAGCGATGACCTTATGGAGCCTACCCTCATTGAAAAAGCGGTCGCTCAAGGTGAGGCTACACGCGCCGATATAGTTATTTTTAAAACGCGTGAACTTGATAATCAAACAGGAGAGCTGCGCTCGTTTTACTGGTCGTTTGTTACCGATTGGCTCCAAGCACCTAAGGGAGTGAGCGAGTTAGTTGGAAAAACCGGCGTTGATCGTATTCTATTAGATGGGATGAGCGGCGTATTTTCACCACGCGAGCATCCAGAGCGTATCTTTAATTCCTTTCAAAATTGGGTCCATAACAAATTATTCAGAAAAAGTTTTGTTGACGCACGACATCTTGTGTTTCAGCCTGTACATAGAACTGCGGACCTTCTCTTTGTTTGCAGAGCGCTTGCCGAAGCAGACCGCATAGCACTTCTTGACGAAGAACTTCACCAATATCGTGTTAATAACACCGCAAGCGCGCTGTTTACCAGCGATTCGTATCCTTTAGATTTTTATGAAGCATTTTGCGAGCTTAAAGATTCATTAGAACAGCAAGGCACATGGACACTCTATAGAGATTCGTTTGTAAACTGGGTACAAGAAGGCGTTGCAATGAATCTTCAGCGTGCGCGTTCGTACGAAGGTTTTATGCAAATTGTTCATACCATGCGTGACGAAAATGGACTCGCGCGTTTAGGATTTTTGCAAAGCAGTAGAAGCACCGCAATAAATCCCGACCGCTGGGATAGATGTTATGCCATTTTGCATTCATCCACCGAGGAGCTTTTATTCCTCTACTTTTCGCTGGAGCGTGCCGAAGTTATGCGCGCACAAACGCAAAACTCACAACAACGCTTGGATATAAAACATGCCTATGAAACATGCCGTCCTATGCGTATTGGAAAAGCAGTGGCACGCGTTATCGATCGCCCTGGTATAAGCAATGCAGTACGAGTTCTTCATATAAAGAAACTATTTGGATTATAGTCCGAATAGGTCTTAAAAATGCAGCAAAACACAAGGTAGTGCGCACCCGTTTCTAAAACGAAACTTTACTATCTCTTAAGAAAGGATGCATTTTATCTTTTTCGGACAAAATAAGCTCTGATGGATCAAACGCTGTATCGCCTGATAAAGCAGGCCACTCAATTGCAATATCAGGGTCATTCCACATAATACCGCCCTCGTCACCTGGGTGATAGATGTCGTCACACTTGTAACAAAATTCGGCCTCATCGCTCAAAACCAAAAAACCATGGGCAAATCCTTGAGGTATAAAAAATTGCGTATGATTGTCTTCAGAAAGAATAACGCCTTCCCATTGGCCATAGGTAGCAGAGTCTTTTCTTAAATCGACCGCTACATCAAAGACGCGGCCTTTTACCACGCGTACAAGCTTTGATTGCGGATGATGAATTTGAAAATGGAGACCGCGCAAAACACCACGGCAAGATTTTGAGTGATTGTCCTGAACAAACTTGGTGGTAATACCTGCTTGTATAAAGTCGGGTTCTTTATATGTTTCCATAAAGAAGCCACGCTCATCACCGAATACCTTTGTGTTAATAATGAAAAGCCCATCAATTTTAGTGCGATGAAAGACAAAATTTCCTTGTTCAATGCATGGTGATTCCATAGTAACTCCTTGAGATAACCCTCTATGTATGAGCACTGAGGCATTTACCTCTGGTGCGCTCACGAAACTCCTTTATTGTAACCCATAGAAAATGCGATAAACCTACTTGGCGTTTCTTCATAAATTCATAATAGATGAGCATACACGGCAAATTACACGTGCGTAAATAGTGTATACTCATGCATGTAAAAACACTTATGAGGAGTTTTATGTCAAAAATATTAGCAGTTGTTCCTGCTTACAATGAAGCCGCCTGTATAGAGCGAACTATTCGGGAATTAACGGCCAGTTGTCCTCAAATAGATTATCTCGTTGTAAACGATGGCTCAAAAGATGCAACCGCACTTATCTGCGAGCAGAACAAGTTTAATTACTTGTCTCTCCCCATTAACTGCGGGCTTACTGCAGGTTTTCAAACGGGCATGAAATATGCGTATCGGCATAACTATGATGCTGTTGTTCAATTTGATGCAGATGGACAACATATGCCCGACTATATCATGAGTATGTACGAATGCATGTGCGCTCAAGATGCCGACATTGTCATTGGTTCGCGTACCGGAGTTGATAAACCCACGGGCGCGCGCGGACTTGGATCGCGCCTTATTTCGGCACTTATTCATCTCATAGCTCACATATCAATTCAGGATCCAACATCGGGTATGCGTATGTACAACAAAAAGCTTATACGCACCTACGCTCAAGCTTTTGACTTAGCGCCAGAGCCCGATGCATTGGCATATTTTGCGCGACACGGTTATACCATTAAGGAAGTGCCCGTAAAGATGCGCGAACGACAAGGCGGCCAAAGCTACTTTGATATTGGTCATATCATTTCATACATGAGTCGTACCTGCATGTCTATCGTTTTATTTCAGTGGTTTAGATAACCTAAAACTTAAGCAAAAATATGCATGAAGTGGTACATACACTTATTGTATAAGGGAGAACTATATGTCAATTATCTTACGTATATTGTTGATCATAGGTGCTGTAGGACTTATGGCTGTTGTTTTACGAAGCATTAAAAAGTCACGCATACAGATAGAAGACTCACTTTTTTGGGTATCGTTCGTGGGAATTGTTGTTATTATAGCGTTGGTACCTGCTGTAATGATCTTTTTTGCACGTATATTAGGTTTTGTTTCTACCAGTAATTTTGTCTTTTTATGCGTAGTGGGTATCTTGCTTATCAAGGTCTTTACCTCATCTGTCGAAATTTCTCGCCTTAAATTTAGACTTAATCAGCTCGCGCAAGAAATGGCACTTGCGCAAAAGAAAACACGCGAAGACAACGAAAAGAAACTCCCCTTTGAAGAAATTGTTGAGCCATTTAAGAACACACGCATTTAACACGTAGTACCAATTTAAACGTATCAAATTATCGCAAGCGTCAAACTTTTGACGAGATCTATTACAAGGAATGAGCCGATGACATCACTTCTTATTGCATATCTCTACGGACTTTTACTTCTCGTTATACCTGGGTACACACTCGGTACAACTCTGCCTATTTCAAAAGTATGGAGACTGATCTTTGCTCCTCTATTAAGCGCAGCGCTCATATCTATAATTGGTGAAGTAGCCTATCGCTTAGGGATAACGCTTACCACATCCCGTTTAGTAGCACTTGCGCTTCTCTGTTCTTGTATGATTCTTGTCATATATACAGCCTATCTCGTGCACACCAGTGGCGAGTCGTTTAAAACGGTAGCTAAAGAAGTTATACAGCAAATATGCGTCCGCAATCCAAAGGGCACAGGCAGCACTCCAAAGACGTACTCAACACTTCCTCCTATTGACTGGCGTATCGCATTATTTGCGGTAGCGTTTGCGATGTTTGTTGGTTGGTTTTGCTACGCGCTGCCTCTAGGAAACCCCAACAAGATTATTTTACAATGGGATGCAATTTGGCACGTCACCTCACCGCACACTATGATTAAAACGGGGATTTTTTCCTCGTTTAATACCAGCATGTATTTACCCTCAGAAGCAACATTTGCACCTTATGACATTAGTTCTCGATCTTTGTATCCCTCTATTTGGCATATCTTAGCGGCGTGTATATCTCAAGGCGCCAATACGTCAATCCCTGTAGCTATGCACGCACTTAATCTATTGTGCACCACCTTCATTTTTCCTCTGGGTATTTTGGGATTTATGAAATGTATCATCCCAAATCGACGCTTTACACCCCTTGCAACTGCTGCTATATCGCCATTATTTTTCTCGTTTGTATGGTTTGCATTTATTTATGGACCAATTTTGCCCTTTGACTTTGCACAGTGTATGCTTCCCGCCTTATGTTGTAGTTGGTTTTATTTGGTAAAAGACTGGAAATCATCACCAAAAGTTCTCTTGATTTTATTGTTTATACTGTCATCCTATACGATGGCATTTACACATACATCAGGCATATTCACAGCAGCACTCATCTTATGGCCTTGGACTGCTTGGTACATATATAACTTAAACCCCCAAAGTATACTGGTGCGCAAAAAATCAATCTCCCCAAAAATAGTATCTATAATATTTGCACTTGGATGTCTTGGCGTATGGGTGCTTTTGTATTTAGTCATAGTGCAATATGGATACTTAAACGGATATTATTGGACTGCTGGAAAGACTGTCTATCAAACATTACGCGATGCTCTATTCCTTAATTTTGCAAATGGATATATATACATCATTCCACAGCCACTTTTGCCCGTACTCGTAGCAATTGGCCTATACACCGCTGTAAGGCGAACAAAAACACCATTTTTGCTTTTCCCATTTTTCTACTTTGCGCTCACAACCGTGTATATACAATTATTTGATTCAGACGTAAAGACGTTTCTATCGGGTTTTTGGTATACCGATTCTGCACGAACCTCCTCTTGTGCATGTTTGATTGCTATTATGCTTGCAGCGCAAGGCCTTGATACCGTCATCGATAAGGTATGCACTTTCGTGCAAAATTGCAAATTCACACAAAAGATCAGCCGCATTAAAAATCTTCAGCCGGTTTGTGCAGTAACAATTCTTGCACTCTCAATTCTGTGCATCTTTTTCGTTCAAAATCCAAGCGCGCATTATCACAACACAGAACCGTTCCAATATCAAAAACAGATTCGAGAATTACATGCTGAGAACGATGATCTAAGCAGTAGAGAAAGAGCATTTATGTTCAAAGTTTGCGATGTTGTTGGAACCAACACTACCATACTCAATAACCCCTATGACGGTTCAAATCTTGGATATGCTCTTGCTGATTTAAAGATGGTTTACCGTCATCCACATACCTCCTATTATCATGAAGAAAAAAGAACAGTGTATTTGCGAACGAATGTCATTAACTGGCCAAACAGCGCTGAAGTAAGAAGAGCACTTAAAGAAACAGGAATTCACTACGTTCTAAAACTTGAACAACCTGGAAGAATTTCCTTTGCTAATGGGATGTATGTACCTCAACAATTTGCAGGAATAAACGCCATAAACGATACGACACCTGGTTTTAAGCTTATACTGGCTGAAGGTGCCATGCGCTTATATGAAATAGACGATTCAACGCCAATTGCCCAATAACTAAAAAATACACTATCGTCTCCTTTTATATCTAGCAAAGTAAAAAAATGAATATCTCCTCATAAAGACTAAAAGCATAATGAACCAAAAGAAATACTGCTCTCGTGCTTTATTCAAAGTACGAGAGCAGTATACATACGTATTTAATAAACCGGCGACTTAGCGATTTTCATACATCTTTTTATAGTAGCTTTGATACGCACCTGAGCAGACATGCTCGGTCCACGCTTGATGCGACAAATACCAGTCGATGGTTTTAATAATACCGTCTTCATACGTTGTTTCTGGGTACCAACCAAGTTCATCTTTAATCTTGGTAGGCTCAATACCATAACGCCTGTCATGACCTTTTCTATCCCCAACGTAGCGGATTAAATCTTCTGTGATTGCACGGTCTCCTGTGACGTTACGGACGTGCTCAACAATGGTTTTTACAATGTAGATATTTGAGCGCTCATTATGACCGCCAACGTTATAAGCATTGCCCAACCGTCCGCGTTGTAGCACCATATCAATTGCCTTGCAATGATCATCTACATACAGCCAATCGCGCACATTAAGACCATCTCCATAGACCGGCAATTCTTTATGGTGAAGCGCATTATGAATCATAAGCGGAATCAATTTTTCTGGAAACTGATATGGTCCGTAATTATTTGAACAGCGCGTCACAAGTGCGGGAAACTTATACGTATCCCAATAAGCGCGCGTGAGCATGTCTGCAGATGCTTTTGAAGCAGAATACGGGCTATGACCGCACAATGGTGTATCTTCATGAAAATAGGTAGTATGTGCAGGATCTTTAGGGCTCCCGTTTGGATTTACCTCATCTGGAATTGCAAGCGCACCGTAAACTTCGTCAGTTGAAACTTGTAAAAAGCGATGATCACCAAAACTTCCTTTATCATCAAGCCAAAGCTTCTTACAACAGTTAAGAAGGGTAACGCAGCCTAAAACATTTGTTTCGACAAAAATCTGAGGAGTCTCAATGGAGCGATCTACGTGGGACTCAGCTGCAAAATTTACCACATAGTTAGGTTTATAGGTACGCAGCACGCGTGAAACCTCATCAGCATTACGAATGTCCACACGCTCAAAGGAATACCGCGAATCATCTTCTATGGAACGCAGGTTTTCAAGATTTCCTGCATAGGTAAGGCAGTCCATGTTAACGATGCGAATATCGGTATAGTTACGCAGCATATAAAGGATAAAATTAGAGCCAATAAAGCCTGCACCGCCGGTAACCAGATATGTTTTCATGATTGTTCCTTTCACGTTTGCGAGGTTGCATGTAAACACATGCTGACAATAGTTAGTGCGCGTTCAAAGAGCTCTGTACATATTCGATATGTTCAAAATAGCTTGCCAGCGCATCTGACCAAGGGCGCATTTCGTTTCCTATGGTTTGTGCAAGATGTGCATTTTCTAAGCTTGAATAGCAAGGACGCTGCGCCGCTTGAGGGTTCATGCGCTTATACTCTTGAGAGGTACATGCAACAACCTTACACGCAAGCTGCGCGTGTTTCATAATTGCCGAAGCAAAATCGAACCATGAACAAGTTCCTTCATTAGTCACATGATAAATTCCATAGGACTGAGTTTGAGCAATACGCAAAATCTCGTATGCCAAATCATTTGCAGAAGTTGGGTTTCCCATCTGATCACACACAACAGAAATCTGGTCATGGGTTTTACCAAGCCCAATCATGGTTTGTACAAAATTCTTGCCGACATATCCATAAAGCCAAGCAGTTCGAACAACAAATGATTTTGGATTTTGCGCCAAAACTAAAGCTTCACCAGCAAGCTTAGTCCGACCGTATGCACTTATTGGACATGGATAATCATCTTCGGTGCGAGGACGTGCCTCGGTTCCGCTAAAAACATAATCGGTAGAAACTTGAACGAGTTTTGCGCCTTGTTCTGCACATATTCGTGCAAGATTGAGAGGTCCTTGTGCATTAGCACTAAAGGCAGCCGCCTCGTGTTGCTCACATCCGTCAACGTTGGTCATAGCTGCACCGTTAATAACCAAATCATAAGGATCTCTGTCAGCAATATAGGCACGCACAGCTTCATAATCAGAAATGTCTAAATCTTCAAGATCGGCGTAATCAACATGTGCGTTAGCATATTCAGAAGGCACTGGCCCTATTTCGGCTTGTAAGGTGCTCAAAAGGCGTTGCAATTCACAGCCAAGCTGGCCATGTGAACCCGTAATAAGAATATGAAGTGGTTTCATTACTCAAAATCCTTTTCACTTGGTATGATTTTACCTTCGGCAACAGCTTTAAGATGCCGACCATAATCGCTTTTTCCGTATCGATCAGCACAGCATAACAGCTGTTCTTGGGTGATCCATCCATTTTCGTATGCAATTTCTTCGGGAACGCTCACCGGTAAATCTTGAGCTTGTTCAACCGTGCGTACAAATTGCGAAGCTTCAAACAACGATTCCATGGTACCAGTATCAAGCCAAGCAAAGCCACGACCCAAAGTAACAACATCTAAGCTGCCATCATCTAGGTACATACGATTAAGATCGGTGATTTCATACTCGCCACGGGCGGATGGTGTAACTTTTGACGCAAAATCAACTACACGATTATCATAAAAATAAAGCCCTGTAACTGCGTAATTGCTTTTGGGCACCAAAGGCTTTTCTTCAATAGACACCGCGTTAAAATGCTTGTCAAATTCAACCACCCCAAAACGCTCGGGGTCATCAACTCGATAGCCAAATACCGTTGCACGACCTTGTTGCGCACGCGCAGAAGCTTTGCGCATACGAAGCGCAAGGCCGTTACCATAAAAAATATTATCGCCCAACACTAATGCACATGCATCTGTCCCAACAAAATCTTTGCCTATAATAAAAGCTTGGGCAAGCCCGTCTGGACTTGGTTGTACAGCATACGAAAGAGATATACCAAAATCATCTCCTGTACCTAACAAGCGTTTGAAATTAGGTAGATCATGAGGCGTTGAGATAATCATAATATCTCGAATACCTGCAAGCATAAGAGTTGACAACGGGTAATACACCATTGGTTTATCATATACAGGCAAAAGCTGTTTGCTGGTAACGGTGGTAAGTGGATAGAGTCTTGTACCCGAACCACCTGCTAAAATGATACCTTTCACATGAACCCCTTACAGAAGTGTTCTCTTAAGTTATCTCAACGTATTAAGTCTAACATGAACATACATGAACGTGAAAATCACAACAGTTGCAACATAGATACTATTGATGTCGGCAACAATTTTGCGCATGAACACAAAAAGACGAGCATGGTAATACTATTGAATCGATCGCTTTGTCTCATATTTATGCTCAAGTAGGGTATATTTTTAATACAAGATTACTTACCACACAACACAGCATACTAATACATGCAATAAAAGGAGTATTTGTGGCAGTCGAAATTGATAAAGAGGCATTGAGGCGCGAGGTACAGCAAACTTTAGGCCATGCGCATGCTCACGAACAACAACTAAGATCACCTCAACTCTTTAAACTGACCGAACATGTCCATGTAAAGCATATTATTGGTGTCATATCGGGCAAAGGCGGTGTTGGTAAGTCATTCGTCTGCGGAGCATGTGCAATTGAGCTCAAACGTCAGGGATTTAACGTTGGCATATTGGATGCAGATATTACAGGTCCGTCTATCCCTAAAATGTTTGGACTTTCTGGACAACATGCCTATGGGAAAGACGACAAAATTATCCCTGCTCGCTCGTCACAAGACATAAAAATCATGAGCACCAATTTGGTTGTGGAACACGAAACCGATCCTGTTCTGTGGCGTGGGCCTATGCTTATGGGCGCACTCAAGCAGTTTTTTGAAGACACCCTTTGGGGCAACCTTGATTATTTGCTTATTGATATGCCTCCGGGAACGGGCGATGTTGCCATAACGGTTTTTCAGTCGATGCCCATAGACGGCGTAATTATTGTGTCCTCACCGCAAGATTTAGTGCAAATGGTTGTTGGAAAAGCTCTCAAAATGGCAAAGATGATGCAAGTTGATATTTTGGGCATTGTTGAAAACATGTCGTTCATAAAATGCCCTGATTGTGATACAGCAATCTATCCCTATGGTAAGTCACATTTGTTAGAAACTTCACAGCTTTTTAATGTTTGCGCACTTGATCAGGTAGAAATCATGCCCTACATAGCTCAAAGTTGTGATACAGGATTACTAGAAACTACCCTACAAACAGGCCTTATACCAAAGACACTTAAGGTGTTAACTGCTCTTGAAGCACAACAAAACTAAGTGCATAGCTACTATTGCTCCTATTAACCGATGCGGAGCTATATAAAAGCACAACTTTCGGTCTGCAAACATGTGGGCTGCTGTGATTTTAGGATACTACGTATGAAACATACCACTTGGAAAAAACCTTCACGACGCGCGCGGACGGCGCAACTCATCCAACAGGCTTATAAAGTCACGGCTCCTCGTAGCGCAGATGTTGTAATCGTAGGAGGAGGTGCCGCTGGTTTAGCGTGCGCCATTATCTTGGCTGAACATGGTATCTCCCCTTGCATTATCGAACAAAATCTAGAACTGGGAACTTCCATTCTTCCTACTGGTAATGGTGCATGTAATTTCTCAACAACGAGTCTTAATCCCTTAGGCTATAACAATCCACATTTTGTTGAGCAATCCTTTGGATCTGACGCACTTCAAGATATTTATGCGTTCTTTAAGCGATGCGGTCTCTTATGGTGTTCAAAAGAAGACCGACTCTATCCTCATTCGTTGCAAGCTTCGTCGGTGACCTCGGTGTTGCGAAGTACCCTAGAATCCTATAAGCACACTCATATATGCGGATGTACAGTTACTCGTATTGATCAACAAGATACGGGTTTTAAAATTAGCTATGAGAACTTATGGGATTTGCAAACAATGCAGCGTGCGGTTTGTGATCGTATACACAAAAGGATTCTTGCACAAAACGTTGTTATTGCATGTGGCGGAAAAAACAACCTTCCAAATCTTCCATCTCAACTATCAAAAACAGACTTTACTCCCCTGTTATGTCCTTTGATTTGTAAAGATGACCCACTTTTTATGTTAAATGGATTACGCGCGCAAGCAAAATTATCTCTTGAACGTGCAAATAAGGTAATTTGGCAAGAAGCAGGCGAGCTTCTCATACGTGACTATGGCATATCGGGTATCGTAAGTTTTAATGCATCGCGATTCGCACGTCCACAAGATCATATAATTGTTAACTTTTTGCCTGAATATACAACTTCACGAGCTTATGAGCTTATCTATAACGCGCTTTTATCCTACAAAGAGCGTGCATAACGTGCATATGTCTGTAGCTGTAGTGCAAAAGACGTATACTGAGCGCGATCTAGCTTGTGCGCTTAGTGGCATATTTGCGCCCGAACTTGCTCAGTTTTTTGCCAAAACAAGCTTTATAAACCTCAACCATAAGACTCGAAAATCTACCGATCTAAACACATATACAGAGGCTTTACGCTTAACTATACAAAGCTATAAACTTAGGTTTATTTCAACTACTCAAACTATGTCAGCACAGGTACATCGAGGTGGTATTTCTAGTACTGATATAAATCCTCACACGTTGGAGGCTCATCATATCCCCGGCTTATACGTTATAGGAGAAGCGCTTGACATAGACGGCATGTGTGGTGGGTATAATCTCTCGTGGGCATGGAAGTCTGGCATGACGGCTGCTCAAAGCATATGCGCGTCATACAAAACTCTTAAGGATAAATAAACATGATTGATGTATCTTCACTTACCTGCAGTTTACAAACATATAAGCGTTGGCATACCGATGAAAAACGCTGGGTCATTCAACAACTTTGCGCTATGTTTGGCATTTCTTATCATGAAATAGACAACTGCTTAATTATCCGAAAATCACTTGATGCGCGTCATAAGAGCGCTCTTACCATGCTGTATCATGTTCGGATCGCTCTAAAACAAGGAGCAGCCTATGAACAGCAACTCATTGATACCTACAACAAAAATCAAACGGATGCAAAGGGCACGGCGCACAGTACCCGCGGCAATAAGAAAGGCGCTCGTAAAGGTCTCCACCATGAGAAAGTATCTTATGCACGAGTAACATATTGCGAAGCAAAACCCGCACCACAATTTCCAGCTTCGTGCAATCTTTCCCTCACCTCTCCAATTGTTGTAGTAGGTGCAGGATGCGCTGGACTCTTTGCTGCACTGTATCTTGCACACGCAGGATTAAAGCCGTTGCTTATCGAGCGCGGAGAATCGGCCTCTGCACGCATGCATTCAATACAAGAGTTTATAGCTCACAAGAAACTTAATACCAACAGCAATATTCAGTTTGGAATAGGCGGTGCAGGAACGTTTTCTGATGGCAAACTAGGAACTGGTACAAAAAGCCCGTTGCATAAGCTTATCCTAGAAACGTTTGTTCGTATGGGTGCGCCTGAGCACATACTATGGGATGCAAAACCTCATATTGGCTCTGATATTTTGCCACGTATCGTTACCAACATGGTAAAAGAAATAGAAGAGTTCGGTGGCGAAGTTCGCTTTTCTACCTTGTTGACACGGCTAGAACTTAAGAACAAACAAGTTACAGGTATATGGCTCAGTTCAACAGCGCACGATACCCTTCGTAGCGAAGAACACATTGCAACGCATCATGTGATTCTTGCTACGGGACATTCTGCACGTGATACCTATATCATGTTGCACCACATGGGCATATATATGAAAAAAAAGACGTTTGCTATGGGAGTTAGAATTGAGCATCTGCAAATGGCAATAAATGCCGCACAGTATGGCTCAAATCCTGCTACAAAAATTTTAGGTGCAGCAGATTACAAAATAGCTTGTCATCTTGGGTCTGGAAGAAGTGCGTTTAGCTTTTGCATGTGTCCAGGTGGTTATGTAGTTGCGGCAACAAGCGAAAAACACGCGGTGGTGACAAACGGTATGAGCCTTTCAACACGCGCAGGAACTAACGCAAATGCAGGCTTTCTTGCCAATGTATTCCCCGAAGATTTAGACAGCACGGATGTTCTTGCGGGATTAAAATTACAAGAGAAGTGCGAACAAAAAGCATATACCATTGCGGGCGAAACGTACCAAGCACCTGCACAATTGGTAGGCGACTTTTTACAGCATCGAGCATCCACCGGGGCTAGAAGCGTTACTCCTACATATCCGCTTGGCGTAACATGGACCGATATAACACTGTGCCTGCCAAACTATATTACGCAAACCCTGCGCGAGGCACTGCCAGAGCTTGACAAAAAATTACACGGATTTAACTGTGAGGATGCTGTTTTAACAGGAGTTGAAACGCGTTCGAGTTCACCGCTTAGACTTACACGGAGTGAAACGCTTGAATCTCTTTCAACGAAAGGACTCATGCCTTGCGGAGAAGGAGCTGGATATGCAGGAGGAATCATGAGTGCAGCAACTGATGGCTTACGCGTCGCACAAGCACTCATTCAACTGCTCATTTCTTCAACATGTGGTAATTGATTGCCTGTTGGCTTGAGGCGTTTTCAGCGTTTAAGTATGCAAGAATTTACATGTTTAGTTGTTTAAGTCTTTAAGGATCTGCATAAGATGTGCAAGTTCTGCACGCGCACCTTTACCGGTCAAAAATGGTATTCCGTTAATCACAGGCACATCATGGTATTGAGATGATTTAACAAGAGAAACATAAGCCACAGCATCTTTAAGCGCACAAGGTAAATCCTTAATTGGAACACACTGGATCTCAACATCAAATGAATGTTTACTACAAAATTGCATAAGTTTGGCTGCAACAATCTGCGAAGAAGCAACACCAGTTCCACACGCAA
>CAMQEO010000006.1 GCA_946999785.1 uncultured Atopobium sp. | reverse complement strand
CAAAACGTTTTTGCCACGCGATTGGTGTTTTTACCATAAAATAACGTGGTTACAAACTACGCCAGTTTACGGCAAGAATCGTATTTAGTATACACAATATACCTATCAGTAAGACTTAAGTTTTATACGATAGTGATGTGGTTGTTTATATGGCAATATTATATGGCGGTGTTTCCTATATAGGACGTATAAAAGGCGGCAAAGACGGTTGGTGGAGGCGCATGCCATAGGCATCTGGTATAGCACGCGCTCTCGGTATGTACGGTAGCGCCAACTACCTTCCGAACAAGAAATTTACACTATAGACTACATACGGCGCGCAACCTCAAGAAGTGCTTCATCGCTATTTTGTGGATTCTCGTCCAACCACGAAGGATTGTCTTTTAGCCATTGAGCACGATTAGGATCGGTTGCCTTGCATGCAGCCAAAACAGCGGCAAGCATCGTCTCAACATCACAAGAATTATACTCAGCCCCTAAAGTCATTTGCTCGCGCGTACATCCAGCAGCAAATTTTTTGTTTTTAAATTTTTTCTTAAGACTTGAAAGCTCAAGATCCTGACAAGATTTTGAAGGACGAAGACGCGCACACGCGTCAATAAGTCCCGATGTTTCGTCTGCGGCAAAAAGCACGCGCTCCATTTTAAGCTCAGGCTTAGGAAGACTGTCGTTGAAGTCGGAATTGTGCGTTTGGATTGCTCGAATGAGCTCGGCCGATGCTCCTTCTTTGGTAAGCAAGCGCTCGGTACAAAGGGTGTGGTCCTCATCGCCGTCACAAACTTCCCAATCCATATCGTGTAGCAAGCCAACTTGACCCCAAAAATCAATATTATCTTTATCGTGAATTGCTGCAAAATAGCGCATTAAACGCTCTAGAGTAAGTCCATGAATAATGTGAAATTCCTCTTGATTGTACTGTTTGAGCAGAGCAAACGCTTTTTCGCGTGTTAAGTTAGAACAAAGTGTATCAGACATGGCAGAGGCTCCTTATCACGATTGACGCAACGCACGTACAAAACTTTTCACGTTTGTATTACAGTATAAAATCTGTTGCTTTTTTATTGGATGAGATTTTTTAGTGAACCTGCAAAAGGAAGGAATCCTCGCTGGCATGGACTTGATAAATCCGATCTGATAGGTCTAATCGACCAACTTCAAGCTCCTGCATTGGTTATGGATAGTCTAAACAATGATTACAGTATCATTGCGGTAACGTCTACCGTAGATAAGGACAGCCTTCCTATCATTGCAACAATCCGCTGTTATGGTGAAGGTCAATATGAACTTGCAACACTTCAATCTAATTATTTGACAAGTGTATACGGGCGTACTAACTTTTCTAACTTTCTTGATAAACATGTAAAAGCAAATACTTTACTTTATGCAGATAAAGAAAAAGTCCAAAGACTTGAGCTGTTTTCGCAGCAACGATTGTTGCAAGCATACTTTTTTTGCTTTGGACGTAGTAATATTATGCGCCAAAGTTCTAACGTTGGTCAAGCACAAGACACCTACTATCAGGCATTTCATGACTATTTGTATAAATCACTTGTGGTGGGAGACGCTACTACGAACACTATGTACGCTGACCATTTTATTGTGGGCATTGATATTGAAGCACCTGAACTTCACTAGACGCAAAATAGCGGCTCCCAGTTACGGGAACTGCTATTCATTGGTAATATGCGGCATAGTTTTGCGACAGTCTGCTTGAACGCTGGTATAGATGTAACCAAAGTTTCAAAGCTTGTGGGAAGTGGTGCAAATTCAACAAACAGTAAACCACTGCTCACGCTTTAAGGCAGAAGACCTCGTAGATGAGTTCAAAAGTCTGTAGAAATTTCTCTTTGGCACCTTATGAACTCACCTCCTCAGCTGAGCTTTGGCGGTCAATAAACGCCAGATACTGCTCGTACTTTCGCAGAATCATGTTCTTCGCATACTGCTCCATGTACTCGTAATCAGGCTCGCCCACATCAGTAACAGGGAGCATGATTCGTAGTCGTTTTGCTCGTGGATTCGAAATTGAAAGTCCATGTCCAAAGAATCCGTGTAATCCCGAAATGCACTTCGCAATAAACAACATAGCAAATGCACTCATATCAAAAAGCGGAATTAATGCTGTAACGTGACTATCGAGGGCCATGTTCGCAGGTTGGTAATATGCAAGACCAGCACCTCCATCTCCGTCATTATTCAACGTAATGCACTGCCCGGTAATAATTTTCTTGGGATTATGCACGAACCCTTTTAGACCATTATTGTTTGCCTTGGCTGAAATCAGCGGAGTATCGCCATCTTCAAGCATGGCCATATTGTTCTCACGACCCCTAACGAGTTCAAACATGCTCGAAATTAAAACTGGCTTCCATTTCTTCTCGCCAAGAGCCGGAATGGCCTTGTGTTCCAACTGGGAGAGCTGCCCAGCAATGAAATTCTTATACCGCATGAGCATACCCCCCCCCACTTCAGTGGAGTAAAGCGTCATGTAGGCATAATCAGGATTGCCCTTATCATCGACAGGGAGCATCAATTTCTGACGTTTGATACGATTCTGAGAAAATTTATACCCGTATTGATATTTTCCTGCTGCTGAAACATCAATACAAGTCTTGATAAATAAGCCTTCAGCTTCACTAAAAGCTTTATCGCCACTAATTTTCTCAACGTGGTCAGTGGCAATAAAATCAGACGGCTGAAAAAGCACAGTACCAACCGTTGCGCTATCCACAGTCAAAACGCCACCTTGTTCAGTTGGTTCATTCCCGTAACAATTATCCAACCCATTATTTACTGATGCGCATGTTATTCTTGGTGTACTTCCATTCTCAGCCAATTTACTAGGATGCGTTGTGGTTGTTCCACTAACACTAAATGCGTCACCGATGGTCTCAGTAGCCCATTCCTTCTCACTCAGTCTTTCCATCGTCGCCGCCTCCTTCGAACAGATACTCGCGGTTCTGCATGACCATGGAGAACTCGAATGTCAGGTAATCACCGATGGACTTTTCGAAATCCGCATCGGTCGGAATCTCGTCGTTGAAGTAGTAGAAGCTGTGCAGCCACTCGTCGTCCGGTTCGACCGTTGACTCGACACAGAACTTGGACGGTGCCTCTACACGTCCGAACCACACGTCCAGCAGGTGCTGGCGCTTGTCCTTGGCGGAATCGCCCTCGACCAGTCCTACGTGTGCCCTCACCACGTAGCCGTCATCTCTGAAGTCGATAAACTTGCAGACCTTGTCCTTCGGATGCGGCTCATGCGCCATGAACACGGCGATGACTGGGTTCGTTCCCACGCCGTAGAACGTATCCGTGTTGCAGGTAATGACGCCTTCCAGCGTGTGATGCTTCAGGATTGACTCTTTGAACGCCTTCTCTGCCTTTGACTTACCAGTCATGGATGACTGCGGAACGATGACAGCCGCACGCGCTCCAACCGTCAACGAATCCAGCATGTGCTCGATGAACGACAACTCATATTGGCTCGGGTCAGCTTTTGTACCCTGCGAGTACGGCGGGTTCATCAGACCAACCGTCGCACCCTTCATCTGCACCTGTGCCGGGTTCTTGACCAGAAAGTCGCTGCATTCGAGATTGCTGTTGCCGTCACGGCGCAGAATCATGTTCGCAGCAGCAACCGCAAACATGTTGCTTTGAAGCTCGAAACCGTGCAGCTGCTTCTTCTTGATGTTCTTTCTCTGCTGGTCGCTGTCCGCCATGGAAAGCATCTTGTGCATGGCAGAAATCAAGAACCCTGCCGTGCCGCACGTCGGGTCGAGCACTACGTCATCAGGCTGGATATCCACCAAATCGCACATCAAATCCGTAATATGTCGAGGCGTCAGAATGATGCCTAACGTCTGCCCGTCTCCGCCAGAATAGCTCATGAACTCGCCATAAAAGCGCCCGATAAAGTCCTCAGAGGTCTTCTGATACTTGATGTTCTTGAACACGTGCTCATACAGGAACTCCGTGTAAAACTTGAGCGGCGTTTTGGCCAACGTCTCGTTGACCTCGTTCAACCTGAAGCTGGTCTGCAAGATGGCGAACTCAGCAAGCAGCTTGTCTTTCTTGGCGTCAGGCCCCACATTGGAGCGGGTCAGTCGCGTCTTGATTGCGTTCATCAGCTTGTCGCCGTCGCGGTTGCCTGCAATCTGGTCTCCGGTCAGCGAATCAACGCTAAATCCGCCGAACTCGATTTCATCGAGCGCCAACAAAATACCAGCGACGACCAACGGCTTGTCCTGGTCTTTCAGCGTTCCGTAAGTGCGCAGATACTCGTGAAGCTTAGCAGCGTCCTTGAGAATCTGTTCCGTCGTCTTTTCAACATCGGTAGCCTCTTCCAGAACGTACCTCGTATAGTACTCGTTGATGTTACTCGACGAGAACCAGACGAACGATTCAACGTCCGGCAACTGCTTGTAGCCCTCGCGGTCATCTACCCATAGCGGCGTAATCTTGTGGTGCTTCTCATCACCGGACACACCAACAGCAAACACCTTCTTGAAAGAGCAATTCTGGGCGATATGCTTCCCATAAAAGTAAGCACCGTTGACCGCATAATCGGTTATTGACTTAACTTCTGTGTCAATCACGCCCTTATCAGTTAGATTGACATGCTTATCAAGCGCCGCCTTATCCTCGATAACAAGGACAAAATCGCTGATATTGGCGACGTACTCGGGATAACCCGCCTTGCCGGTTCCTCGCTTCGATGCAGTCTTTAGCGCGTCGTCAATCTCCTTCGTATTGCTGCCCTGAGCATCAAACTTGATGTCATACTCATCAAGTTGCTTTGCGACCCACAGGTCTGTCTTAACTTCCTTCTTTGCCATTATTCCTCAGCCTCCTCTGCGTTTTTCTCAACCCACTCATGCAGCATTGCTGAGATGGATTTCTCCCTCTTGGCTGCAATGATTTTCAATTTCTTCTTATCCTCTGCCGTCACGGAGAGCGTCAGCTTCGTTCGTCTGACGTCTCCTGAGAGCTTCTTTTCGTCTTTCTTATTCATATAAAGTTCTCCTACAATAATACGTATTCACGTATTCACGTAATTACGTATTATCGTACAACATTTCACCAGATAAATCAACCTTTTTCGTATCCAGAAAAACCGTCTAAAGACGGTCGAGATTGCACGAAGCAAAGGAGGATTTCATGAACTATTCCGATTACATCAAGACCTACAAAGACCTTGCTCGTCAGGCAGGAGGCATGGTGCTTGCCAACGAGATTGCAAGCCGTCCGCTAGAGCTAATCAACGGTGATTTAGAGGACAAAATATTCCAGTTCTGCATCATCCAAGACCCAGACTTTTTACTAAAGCACACAAATGAGATAGTTTTCCATGATGATGAGCTAAACCTGTACGTGTGGGGTATCATTCACTTTGGCACTGCTTGGGTCTATGTGCCAGCACCTGAACTTCACTAGACGCAAAATAGCGGCTCCCAATAACGGGAACCGCTATTCAATTAGTAATATGCGGCATAGTTTTGCTACAGCTTGCTTAAACGCTGGTATAGATGTAACCAAAGTTTCAAAGCTTTTGAGTCATACCAACATTCAAACAACAGATTACAGCAGGCAAAAAGGGGTATTTAATAAGAAAAAAGCTGGTGGGGGCGGTGGGACTCGAACCCACATGACCGAAGTCGGAGGATTTTAAGTCCTCTGCGTCTGCCAATTCCACCACGCCCCCAACTGCGCATTACGCGATGTGCTTGTACAAAGAGCACTAGAACTTTTAACACTTTAACACGGAATGCGCGATCCATAAAGCATAAATTAAAAATTTGTATAAGATGTGCGGAAACACTCACTCAAACACATTACACGGATGAACTTTTGTAAAGCTCAATAGGCTGAGCGTCCACTTTGCACCGCATAGCGCAAATCCCCTATGCACACATAAGCAATCCACAATCTTACAAACGAGCCAAACCGGGTTTCCAAGGCAGGGGCACATAATCATTGTGATACTCTGCAGCAGCACAAATACCTAAGCCAACCAGCAAATCGTGTTCGCTCACCGTAAGCTCTGTAAAGCCCGAGCATTTCATCAGTTCGCTCAAAATAAGAGCACCGCCAAAAATTACATCGGCGCGCTTTTCCTGCAAACCAGGAAGCGCTTTAAGGCCATCTAAATCAAGTTTGCTCATACGAGCAATAAGGCCTTCTATTTCGTCAAATGTGAGCGTCTGCAAATGAACAAAAGCAGGATCATAAGGCTCAAGCTCGTGTAGCATTGCAACCAACGAGGTTACCGTTCCGCCACAAGCAATCATCTTTTGTGGCTCAAGCATTAAAATGCCTTCTTCGTCCACTGCACCCGCAAAGCTATTGCGCACAAATGCGCGAGCTTGCTGGATTGTTTCTTCAGTAGGAATGCCGCTATATAAATTATACGAATCACTCAAACGGCGGCAACCTATACCAATGGACATAACGCGCTCTACCACGGGAAGCATATGGCGCGAAGGTTTTGCGTCATTGGTTGGACGATACGAAAGCTCCTCTTCTTCGGCAAGACGGCCAACGGTTAACTCGGTAGAGCCGCCACCATTATCAACAGCTAAAATGCGCTGGTTTGGAAAATCTTGACATATACCTAAAAACGTCAGACAACCTTCTGTTTTACCACCAATAACCTGAGCAATAAGACCTTTTGAGGAAAGTCCATCTAACAGAGGGCTTACATTATGCGATTCACGAGCGGCGGCTGTTAAAACACAGCAAACGCCCACTACATCCATAGACTTAATGACAGCAACGTATGTGTCAATGCATGACAGCACGCGTTCGATAGCGTCTTTGCTCAGATTCCCTGTTTCGTTAAAACCCTTACCTAAATCACAAATGGTTGAAAGTTTTTTAACCACTTTAATAGGCTTGGAATCTATATCAAAAATTCCCAAACGAACCGTAACGGTACCTATATCTATGCATGCAATTTGTTTCATAACACAACCCACCTTTTATACGCAAATACCCTTTTAATAGTACAACAAACAGCAAATAACGTGGTTTGTAAGAAAGACAAAATCGCCGAAAGGTGAGCCATGGCATGCAGATGAATTGTGGTATGTGAGCCGTGGGCTTCAAGCGTTGCCGAAGGTGAGCCATGGCGTGCGCGTGTTGCGAATTTAGGCGCGAAACACAAGGCAGATGTGCAAATTCAGACACGAAACACAAGGCAGACGGCGCATACTGAACCAGAAGTCACGAGATAATTGCTACGAATAGAGCAATGCAATAACTGCTTAACGCGCGCTTAAACACCATACGCAGTTAAAAGTTGTAACGCTAAACGCGCTTATTCCAAATATCTTGCGGAGAAAAACCAAAGAGCGTGTCGAGCATTTTGTCAAACCACGATCGCGAATCAGGATATTCAACAGGCTTTGAAGGATCTTCAACCTCTTTTTGTTCCAAACCCTCTACATTAACGCCAACCTCACCTGGAGATACATATCCCCTTTTGCGCGCCTGTGTTTCAACACCTTCTTCGGTAAACAAAGAATCGCGTTCAGCTTCAAGCTCGGAGTTTTTTTCTTCGATATACGCTTTTTTCTGCTCAAGAACGTCGCCTGTACGACGAGCAACATAAAAGTTATGAACAGGGCCTAGAACACCAAGTACGATAGCCGCAACGACCAAGCAAACAACCCAAATTTTACGGGATAAAATTGTAGAAATGATTCCTATAAGCTGACTTGCCTGTGTAGATAAAGGATGCTGCGATTTTGTGCGATTCCTATTCTTATAGCTGCGCCGCTGAGGTCGCTTAGAAGAGGCCGATGACGAAGATGTGTTCACCGAACTGGAAGGGTTGCTTAAAAATGAAGGATTTTGCACTGACGTGAGATTCTGCAACGATGGCGCAGATGAGCGCGACACTTGGCGCGTGCGAGACGCACGAGACGATTGCACATCCTCACGCGCAAGGCGCAAAGTGTCTACGGCGTGCGAACGACGTGTTGCAGGGCGCATACCATTTGATTTTTGAGATGAGTCTGAACTATACATGCAAGAAATATCCCTATAGCCACCAACGTTATAATTTATTGTACCGATTTATGAGAAACTTCATTCCATATGCGTTGCTTATCTTCAAAATCTACGTCATCAAGCGATGATCCTTGTTCCGCAAGGCGCTGCTCGTATATGTGAAACATTTCTCGATACGCGCGCACCTCAAAAGCAAGCGCTTCCTCGGCGTCAACATGCATTGCTTGCGCAAGCTCCACCAACGAAAACATAAGCTTACCAAATAAGCGAGAGCGTTCGTTGTGGTAATCGCGGTTGCCGTTGTGGTAATCGGCTTTGTTTTGATCTTGTTTGTTTTGATCTTGTTTGTTTCTGTCTGTACCTAAAGCACCCTCAGACGCACACAGATCAAGGAGCTCATGGGTATGTTCTTTGGCCTCAGCGCATGCCTGCTGTTGAGTGAGCGCACCTAAACCAGCTTTATGCGCACGCTTTACAACCTTTTGAGTCTGCATAAGCGCAGGAAACGAGCGTGGTATTGAATCAAGCAACCCCTTATGAGTTCCTGCACTTGTATTATCGGCCGCGCGCTCGGCGTCTTTAACACTATCCCAAATATTTAGAACTTCATCGGCGGAGCTAGGCATATGCGCCAAAGAATTGGTATCAAAAATATGAGGGTGACGGCGAATAAGCTTTTCCGCCAAGCCATGACATACGTCCTCAAGGGTAAATTCCTGGTTGTCCAAGGCAATTTGCGCATGAAGAAGCACCTGCTCAAGCACATCGCCAAGCTCCTCGCACAGATGTTTACTATCCGATTGCTGAATGGCATCAACTGCTTCATAGGCTTCTTCAATCATATTTTTGGTAATGCTTTCGTGCGTTTGCGCTTTATCCCACGGGCACCCGTCATCTTGACGCAAGCGCCACACCAAACGAACAAGACGCTCAAAAGCAATTTGGGAAGTCGGAGCGTTATGCATACACTGAATGCGCTCATCAATAGCCGATTCTTGCTCTTCTGTTACCACTACACTATGTTTATGAGTCATCACTATCACCAAATTCTTCTAAGGCTTGCAAGGTTTGTGCAACTAACTTGTCACCTCTAAGCGAACGAGTATCTCGTGCGGCTGTGTCTTGCGGCAAATCGTGCGTTTGCGCAGTTTGAAGACGCTTAGACACTTCTTGGACACGTTGCGTAGCGCGCTCAAATTCGCGCGCATGTTTAACAGGGAATATAATCTTTTTAGTCTTAGGGTAAACTAAAATATTGCGCGCACGCAACACGCGCGCTTGCGTATAAGGTACTTCCAACCCCTGTAAAATAATCTTATCAGTTAATGCAGAAACAGTTTGAACACCTAAACGAGCTGCACGAATACGAATACGAGCACGTCCAAATAAATTTACACCAGCAGGCTCAAGCACACCATAGGTATCAAGCGTCTCCTTTTCAAGCGCATCTACCTCGCTTAATTCTGTTACGGCTGCTAAGCGGCGATACAAGAGCACGCGTTTATCAATTTCGGGGACATAGTCTTCACTGAAATAAAAATCGGCAGGAATGTTAATAACAACTTCGGCAAGATCTGTGCGCTGTGTTTCGCCTTTTGCTTCGCGAACAGCATCGGACAACATCTGTGTAAATAAATCAAAACCAACACCCGATAAATTACCATGCTGTTCAGCGCCCATAAGTGAGCCTGCACCTCTAATCTCGAGGTCTTTCATAGCAATGCGCATACCCGAGCCAAGTTCTTGATGCTCGTAAATTGCTTCAAGGCGTCTGCGCGCTTCTTCGGTAAGCGGCTCAGTAGGCGGAAACATAAAATACGCATACGCCTGCACGCGGCCACGACCAACACGTCCTTTAAGTTGGTAAAGTTGTGCCAAGCCCAAACGCTGAGAATCTTCGATAATCAGCGTATTGGTAT
Organism: uncultured Atopobium sp.; assembly: GCA_946999785.1. GTDB lineage: Bacteria > Actinomycetota > Coriobacteriia > Coriobacteriales > Atopobiaceae > Fannyhessea. The sequence continues at coordinate 15,858 of CAMQEO010000006.1, read as the reverse complement.
GTGGATTATCAATGCCGCTTTCTATAATGGTTGTTGCAACCAAAACATCAATCTCATGTTCTTCAAACAGAAGCATAACTTCTTCAATTTGAGATGGACTCATCTGGCCGTGCGCCACACCAACGCGTGCTTCAGGCGCACATGCATGAACGCGCTCAAGTGCGTCATCAATAGTTTTTACTCGATTGCTTACGTAATATACCTGACCTTTGCGCGCAAGCTCGAGGCGGATAGCGTCGCTTATAAGGTCTGAATCCCACTCTCCAACATGCACGCGTACTGACTTTCTACCTGCTGGCGCGCTCAAAATCAAGCTCATATCACGCACACCACTCATTGCCATCTGCATAGTGCGAGGAATGGGCGTTGCCGACAACGTAAGCACATCAACCTGCTCACGAATATTTTTAAGTTGCTCTTTATGTTGAACACCAAAGCGCTGTTCCTCGTCAATAATAATAAGACCCAAATCAGAAGGATTAACATCAGACGATAGCAAGCGATGTGTTCCAATTAAAACGTCTACATCACCTGTAGAAAAGCCTTCTAACGTGCGCTTTTGTTCGGCAGGTTTAATGAAGCGCGAAAGAACGCGCGCTTTCACCTCAAACGGAGTAAAACGCTCATAAAAGGTTCCAAAATGCTGTTGAGCCAAGATAGTAGTTGGACATAAAACCATAACCTGTTTATGATCTTGACAACACTTAAACGCTGCGCGCAAGGCAACTTCGGTTTTTCCAAAACCAACATCACCGCACAAAAGACGATCCATCGGTGTAGCGGATTGCATATCAGCTTTAATGTCGGCAAGCGCGCGTGCTTGATCGCGCGTAAGCGTATAAGGAAAGCTTGTTTCCATGTCTTCTTGTGCGCTCGTATCAAAAGAAAAGCTAAATCCCTTAATTGTTGAGCGGCGCGTATACAAATCAACCAAATCAAACGCCATTTTTTGTGCAGATTTGCGCGCGCGTGTACATGCGCGCGACCAGTCGGCAGAATTAAGACGTGTTAAACGAGGCGTTGAGCCATCGGGGCCTATATAGCGCGTAATTTTATCAACTTGTTCAAAAGGAACATAGAGCTTATCGTCTTGTGCGTATGTTAAAAGAAAATAATCGCGCTTTTTACCAGCAACTTCTTGCTGAACAATTTTCTGAAACAGCGCAATTCCATGTGTCGCATGTACTACATAATCTCCCGGCTTAAAAGGAAACGTTAGTTTGCAAGGATCAATTTTTTGAAAACGATGCTTTTTATTATTAAGATGAGCGTTTAAGTCGCTTACCGAAAAAATAGCAAGATGTGCAGATGGTATTACAATACCGGCATTAATAGGATCGGCAAAAAACACTACTTTATTGCGTGGAAGCGCAAGATTTTGTGTGTTCTCTTCTAGGTTTTGGTTGTGTTCGGTTACGTCTTCAAAAGAAATATTCTCATCCGTAAAGCTGAGCTGCAACGCGCGGCGTGCGCCGCGATCGGGTACAGAAAAAACAACTGCCGTATTATTTGCTAAAAGCTCACGTATGCGTCCAATCATTTTAGTTGTAGATCCTGCAATATCGCATTGCTCGGTCACAACATGATTCGAAGCTCGCACACCCTGTCTAGCAAGAGAAGAGAGAGAAAGTCGCTGTTGTTTACCAAAATCAAGCTCAACAGGCGAAGTATAAAGCCCATCCAAACTCACGCGTTTTTCTGTTGATGCGTGCATGAGTTCGTCATATGCACGCTGACAATCATCAAACAACACACGAGGTTCTGCTAAAACAACCAAAGCCGATGAGTGCATGTAGTCTATAACACTTACGGTTGAAGGATATAAATACGGAAGATAGGCATCTAATTCGTTGGTGTAAACGGATTCTTCTATCTGCTCTAAAACGCGCGCGGTATCTAAGTCCTCTTGAGCTTTATCATAGAGCTTGTTTTTTGCACACTGTATGGTTGCAGGCGATAATTCAAGTTCGCGCGCGGCATATAACACGGCTTGTTGCTGAGAAGAAATCGTTTGACCCGTAGAGGGCACAACTTTTCTAATTTCGTCTACTTCATCGCCAAAAAAGGAAATGCGAACAGGTGCTTGTTCACAGGGCGAAAATACATCAATACTATCGCCGTGAACACAAAAATAACCTGGCTCTGCAACTTCTTTAACAGACGTTGTAGAAACGTATCCCCATAGTACCAACTGGTGCGCCAATGCATATATATCCAGCTCATCGCCTATGCAAATCTTTTGTTGTTGAGCAAAAGAAGAAGTTGTTGGTGGAAGCCGCCTAAGAAGGGCTCGCGCGCTTGCCACAACCACGCACTGCTGTGATTGTGCAAGATGAAACAGTGCCTCTGCACGCTTGCCACATACGTCTGCACCAGCACCTTTGTCGCTCCAAGGCAAATCAGCTCGGTTAGGATAGCGAAAGACTACATCATGTCCAAGCCAGCCTGCAAGGATACGCGCGGCTCTATCCGCTGCATCCTCGCCTGATACTACCAACAATATAGGACGCGCTTGAGCACATGCGCGTGAGGCAACTATAAACGGACGAGCACTTTGAGAGATGTTCAGCGTACAATCTTTTCCCTGGTCAAGCTCGTTCCATATCCTGTGTATTTCGCGAGACGTGAGGAGTTGCTGAACAACTCTATGTAAAAACATGCTATATCCGTCCAGTCTGATCAACCAATGTGCGTACGTATTCCGCCGATGTTGCCAAATCTTCTGTAATCGCTTGCCACGACCAATTGTCGTTACTTGTACCTGGTACATTCATACGCGCAGAATCGTCTAAGTGTAAAATATCTTGCAGCGTAGCAATTGACACGAGCGCATCAGAAGAAAACGCCTCACTCAACAGGTATTCTGTTTGCTTTTCGGCTGTATAGTTGTCCATATGATAATGGTCTTTACACCAACCAATAAGCGTTTGAGTATCATGCGTAGAAGTATATGCTACCTTCTTATATGATGGATGATAGCCAAAGCGCACATCCTCATGAGAAAATTGCATAACATCCATACCGCAAATGTGCGTATCCATTAAAAGCGCACGAACCGCAGGCGTTACAATACCCAAATCTTCGGCAATTAAAGGAAGCGGTCCCAACTTTTTATACAAGGCACGCATCACACGAACGCCTGGACCTTCACGCCACGAACCGTGCGCAATAGCCTGAATGGCGGCCTCTTCACTTTCTGTTTGTTCACTACCTCGTACAGCCTGTTTAGTAACAGGAATTGCAAAATAAGAAGAAAATCCCAAGAAATGATCAAGGCGCACATAATCAAAAAGATCAAACTCACGCGCAAGGCGGCGCGTCCACCACGAGAAACCGTCTTTTTCCATCAAATCCCAATTGTAGGTAGGGTTTCCCCAAAGCTGGCCAGTTGCACTAAACTCATCAGGTGGAACGCCTGCAGCTAACGTAGGATAACCGTCTACATCAAGGTTAAACATCTGAGGGTTTGTCCAAACATCGGCTGAGTCTGCCGAAACATACATAGGAATATCACCAATAAGTGACACGCCGTTTTCATGCGCATACGCCTTAAGTGCGCGCCACTGGCGGTCAAATACAAACTGCTTTTTTACGCACGTTTCAATATCGTCAAGCAAATCGTGTTCACGCGTAAACGCTGGATCCCAACGATTATACGGCGCTGGCCACTTCTGCCAGCAAACTCCCTTATAACGCTTCTTGAGCGCTCTAAAACAAGCATACGGCACTAACCAGTGATCGTTGTCTTGAACAAAACGATGAAACTCAACGCTGTCGGGCGTATTGTCCTCATCCTCGTCATCTTTAGTGTTGCACTGTTCTTGCCGCTCAACGAGTGCCATGTTTCCAGCAAAAGCCGAATACCCTGCATATGGCGACTTATCTTCGTCTACGGGGTGCACGGGTAGCATTTGCCAATAACGCATGTGCGCTTGTGAAAGGTAGTTAACAAAGTTATACGACGGCTGACCAAGCGTTCCTCCGGGCAATGATGTTATGTGACACAAAACACCCGCACCAGGTTTAAAAGGAAGCGACAAAGGCGTTTTAATAGACGCACATAAAATCATTGAACCCAAATTTTGAAGCGTGAGCGTAAGTGTTCCGTTATGAGCTTGATACTCATTGCCTGTTAAAAGATCTACCAAACGTAAAGCATGCATATCTTTACCAAGATTTTGAAGCGGCACAAAGTTCTCAACAGGAATATCTACGGTTTGGCTCATCTCGGTGTGTGTGTTTACCAGCACGCATACACTTGTGGTTTTATCACGACGCCACATACCAAATACGTCATAGCCAAACGAACGCACATGCAAATCACCTGTTACAAACACATCAAGCGTTTTACGCAGCTGAATGGCATTACGATAAATGATCTGACAATTTTTGTCGGGATTATCCCACGGAAACGTTGAACGACAAAATGGATCGCTATAGCCTTCAAGCCCTGCCTCATCACCGTAATACACGCACGGAACACCAGGCAAGCACATCTGTATAAGCGTGGTAAGCCACAAACGACTTACCGCCAAAGCTCTACAGCCAGGATTAAGTCTAAACCAATATTGGTCGCCTTCAGAGATTGCACTTTTATCGGGAGCGTCTCCTAGCATCGTAAGAATACGAGCGCGATCATGCGTACTCATCATGTTAAATTCAGCATAAAATGCATCACGCGGATAATTAGCTTGCAGGCTTTCAATGGATGATGCAAACGAATCGGCAGAACTGTGGCGCGTAATAAACGAGATAAGCGCATCGCGAAGCGGATAGTTCATTGTAGCGTCTAATTCTGCGCCTTGAAAATACTTTCGCAAATTGCCGTATGCACGCTTGTGAGATGCATCTTCCCATACTTCTCCAATAACTACCGAATCGGGTTTTTCGGCTAAAGCGGCACTTTTTATGTCTTCAACAAAATCATCAGTAAGTTCATCTACAACATCTAGTCGCCATGCACGAGCGCCGCGGCGCAACCATGTGCGGATAACACCATTTTCACCACAAATAAGTTCACGAAATTCGGGACAATGCCTTCTAATAGCAGGTAAGTCTTTAATGCCCCACCAACAATCATATGCACCTGAATCATTAAATGTAAACCACGAGTGCGTTGTTGCTTTTTTGTTAGACGCTGGTAATTCGGCATAATTTCCGCACGCGTTAAAGTAATGAGAATCTGCTCCTACATGATTAAACACGCCGTCAAGCATAATTGAGATACCCATATCAGAAGCTCGTTTGCAAAGCTCTTCAAAGTCTTCATCGGTACCCAACATGGGGTCAACATGAAAATAATCAGCAGTATCATAGCGATGATTAGACTGTGCTTCTACAATAGGATTAAGGTAAATAATGGTAATTCCCAAATTTTTAAGGTAGTCAAGCTTAGAAATAATACCTTGTAAACTACCTCCATAAAAATCCCAAGCCAAAATATTACCATCGGCATCACGTTCGTAATATGGATAGGTGTTCCAATCGTCTACCAGCCTACGCGCAACTCCTTTGCGCGGAATGCTTAAAACGCGCTCACAACGGGTGCGCCAATTATCGTCACGCGCAAAACGATCGGGAAAAATCTGATAGGCAACACCTTGAGTGTACCACGTAGGATCAACGGTTCTTTGTTTTTTATATACCGTTACCTGAAATGAAGGAGGCTCACCATAGGCAAAAGCGCCAACACCCACTTTATCCTCTTGAGCTGCACCATAACGCCATACATCGCCTTTAGAAGAGGTAATTTGAAAGCTATACCACAGTACTTGCGGCTTATCAAACGTAAGTGTTGCACCATAGCGGCATCCACCATTGAGCTCTCCACAGAGCGTAATGTTACGGCGTTCAGAACAGCCAACTTTTCTCATGGGAACGAGCTTTTCTTTTTCTTCGTCCGTCCACGTACGCAACACAACACGACGAGGAACATCATCCCAAATATCAATAGTTAACCGCAGCTGTTCACCAACCGATACGGCTCCAGCAATTGAACGATATCTTGTGTCAAGACTATTATGTTGCGCTCTCACGATATTACCTCTTTACATAAGTGTTTGTATATTCAGGACAAAGCTGCAAGTAAACGCGCAGATATTCATGTGCTGCTCTACTCCAGCTAAAGCTAGCACGCATTGCACGTTTTTGCAGTTCAACCCATGCTTTTTTATCGGTCCAATAAAGCTCGCAAGCATCCATAAGTATCCGCGTCATTTCATCGGCATTGATGTTGCAGAACCTAAAACCAGTGCCTTCTTGCGTATATTTGTTGTAAGGAATAACGCTATCGCGCAAGCCTCCTGTTTCGCGAACAACAGGAATTGTTCCGTATCGCATTGAAATTAACTGGGATAATCCGCATGGCTCAAACACAGAAGGCATTAAGAAAATATCTGCACCAGCATAGATTCTATGAGAAAGCGCGTTATCAAAGGTAATGCAAGCGCTTACTTGACGAGGATAGGTGGCCGCAAAATATCTAAACGAGTCTTCATATTCTTTTTCGCCTGTTCCCAGAACAACCACTTGAACACCTCGTTGCATGAGGTAATTCATGGCATAGGTTACCAGCCCGATACCCTTTTGTGCAGTTAAACGACCGATAAGCGCAATCAAAGGACGTGTTGGATCTACGTCAAGCCCAAGTTCTTGCTGAAGATGAGCTTTGTTACGCGCCTTACCACTTAAATCCTGAATTGAGTACCTGCTGTGAATGAGTTTGTCATTTTTGGGGTTCCACAATTCAACATCAATACCGTTAAGAATCCCTCGAACAATACACGAACGTCTTCTAAGAAGCCCATCCAAACCCTCACCATAAAAAGGCATTTGTATTTCGCCTGCATAACTAGGGCTTACCGTGGTAATACGGTCGGCATAGCATAGGCCTGCTTGCATAAAGTTAATAGACTCGCGATCAATATAGAGCTGACGAACGGCATTAGGCTTACCCGCCAAGCCCAAAACATCGCCTATCATTTGATCGCCAAACTGACCTTGGAATTTAAGATTGTGAATGGTAAAGGTTACCCGAACATTGCGACAAGATGGTATTTCATGATAAAACTCGTGCAAAAACACTGGCACAAGAGCGGTTTGCCAATCATTACAATGAATGATGTCACAGTGAAGCTCGCCGATATAATTTATGGCCTCGCAAATAGCTTTTGAGAAAAACGCAAAACGCTCGCCATCATCAAAAAATCCGTAAATGCCATCACGCTTAAAGTAATGCTCGTTATCAATGAAATAATATTCAACACCTTTATAACGAAGCTTTTCCAAACCGCAATATTCATAACGCCATGATAGAGGCACATAAAACTCGGCAATATGTTCCATCTTTGATACATACTCCCAAGGAATTGCACTATATTTAGGCAAAATCACACTTACACGCGCTCCCAATCGCTTAAGGGCACGCGGCAAGGCACCTGCAACATCGGCAAGCCCACCTGTTTTTACAAAAGGAACACATTCGGGGGTTGCACATAATACATGCAGCTTTTTTGTTTGTTTAGTTGATGTGCGTTCAACCATACTCATATCAGTCCATTACCTTTATTGTTGACGTTACACTTTGCAAGAGTTTCTGCAATGAGCACCTGTTTCGCTCGTTTTATGCTAGTTACCTTTTTCTTTAATTAAAATAGCATCGGGTGTACCACGAAGCTCGGTTGAGGCAGGAACCGTAATGTTTCTGTCCACAATAGCATGTTCAACGCGTGCTCCCTGTTCAATGACGCAGGACTGCATGATAATGGAATCGTTTACAACCGCGCCATGCTGAACAATAACATCGCGCCCTAAAATGGAATTAGTAACGGTTCCATAAATGCGGCAACTTCCCGATACACGTGAGTTAGTTACGCGCGAGCCTTGTTCAAACTTTGCAGGAGCATTATCGTGTGCTTTGGTACGAACAGGACGATCAACAGGGAACAACTCTTGCGTAATAGTTGGATTAAGCAAGTCCATATTTGATTGAAAGTACGTTTTTTTGTTAAAAATACCCTTCACGTACCCATGAAACTCAAATGTTTGAACATTAACGCGATTAAAATCGTGCTCCATAGCTTCAAAGAGGTCAAGATAATCGCTTTGAGCATACCATTCCAGCAACTCAAGAAGTAGTGTTCTTTTAATCACAAAGCAATCAAGAAATGCAGTGTCGCCAAACACAATACCATGAGTAATTCCACGTACGCGGCCGTCTTCAACGCTAAGTCCCACAATATCGGAATCGTTTTGAGACGCACGCTTAACAGCTACGGTAATATCGGCACCCGACTTTATATGAGCGTTCAGAATGTCATTATAATCAATGGTCATAACAAAATTTGCCGATGATACAATAACGTACTCATGAGCGTCGCGTTGTAAAAATTCTTTATTGTTTTCAATATCACGCAGCAAAAAGCGAGAACCAGTACGAGAAGTTCCAAACGCCGAACCAGGAAGAATAAACAGGCCGCCTTTTTTTCTGTCTAAATCCCAATCGCGACCCGACCCAATATGATCGATAATGGAGCGGTAGTTATACGGCATAATCATGCCAATAGTGCGTGCTCCGCTGTTCACCATATTAGAAAGCGCAAAATCCAAAATACGGTATCTTCCCAAAAACGGCATGGATGCCACCGGACGTGTTTCAGTTAAAATACTGGGGTGTTTTGTAGAATAGTTGGCGGTTATAATGCCAATAAACTTTTTCATCGTATACCTTCACCCTTTCCAACTACAACATCGTTTCCAATAACCGCTGTATCGCGTGTTTGATCAACGCTTCCCAACACAACGTCTTCCTCAACCACGGCATGTTCTCCCAAAATTGCACGAACTACATGCGCGCCTGCCTTAACAACGGCGCCAGGTAATAGGACAGAATCTTCAACAATGGCACGTTCGCCCACAAAGCTATCCGTAGATATAATTGAGTGACGAACACTTCCATAAATGTTGCAACCGTTGCCAACCAAACAATCATCAATTGAACCCTGTGGCCCAATATACGCAGGTGGGCGCGTAGAAGCGTTGCTCATCATGGGATTATTTGTGTTAAACAAATCAAATGCGGGGTGTTCGCCAAGTAGGTCCATGCTTGTTTCGTGATACGAAGAAATGGTACCAACGTCACGCCAAAATCCTCGATATTCGTAGGTGTAAAGTTTTTTGCCGTCTGCAAGAAGTTTTGGAATGATGTCTCCACCAAAATCGTGCTCGGACGTTTGATTGATAGTGTCTTCACGCAAAGAAGCTACAAGCAGGTCTTTGTTAAAAATATAAATTCCCATAGACGCTAAATTAGAATCGGGTTTTTTGGGTTTTTCGGTAAACTTGGTTATGCGTTCGTTTTCGTCTTGCGTAATAATTCCAAAACGGGAAGCCTCTTCCCATGCAACTGGCATAACAGCAATCGTAAGATCGGCACCGTGGTGTTTGTGAGCGTCAAGCATTTTTTGATAGTCCATGCTATAAAGTTGATCGCCCGAAAGAATAAGCACGTACTCAGGGTTATTTTGCGCGATAAAACCAAGGTTTTGTGTTACAGCATCAGCAGTACCGGCATACCATGCACCACCCGTTTGCGTTGCAAACGGAGGCAGAATGGATACACCTCCATCGCTTTCGTTAAGATTCCACGCAGCGCCCGAACCAAGATAGGAATGAAGTACATAAGGTTGATACTGTGTGAGAACACCAACTGTTTCTATTCCAGAATTCGCGCAGTTTGACAGCGCAAAATCGATAATGCGATACTTACCGCCAAACGATACGGCCGGTTTAGCTATCTCTTTGGTAAGAGCACCAAGCCGACTGCCTTGACCGCCGGCAAGAAGCATTGCAATGCACTCCTTCTTGCTCATAATAACTCCTTCCAAACCCACAAAAAGACAACTTAAAGTTCTGCTTTAGCAGCTTATATGCCATATATCATTCGCATACTCACGAATTGTCCTATCGGACGTAAAGTAACCCGAACAAGCACTGTTATGAACAGCGCCATGATTCCATGCGTGACGATTGGTATAACTACGAGTAAGCTCTTCCCACGCCTGTACATACGCATAAAAATCAGCCAACACGAGGTCATGGTCGTTATTAGTTAACAGTTCATCGCGAATGCTTTCAAAACCACCCGACAAACGATTGAGTGTTCCATCGGTAAGCTGGTCAATAATTCTTCCCAAACGAATGCGATCGTTGTTGTACATATCCCATGCCCAATATGCCCCAGGTTGACGTAGGTTAACAACATCTTGTTCACGAAGTCCAAAGATTTTGATATTTGCATCGCCAACGCGTTTTGCAATTTCGATATTTGCACCATCGTAAGTGCCCAGCGTCCACGCACCATTCATCATAAGTTTCATGTTAGACGTACCAGACGCCTCAGAGCCTGCCCAAGAAATTTGCTCGGAGATCTCGGCTGCAGGGTAAATAAGCTGCGCGTTTGAGACCGCAAAATTAGGTACAAACGCAACTTTTATCGTCTGATTTACACGCTCGTCATTGTTAATAACATCGGCAACCGAATTGATAAGACGAATGACTTCTTTTGCAAACACATAACTTTGTGCTGCTTTACCCGAAAAGATAAATGCCGTGGGATGCATAGTAAATCCCTTGCCGTCAAGCAAACGATTATATACATCCATAATTTTAAGAACATTCAAAAGTTGACGTTTGTACGCGTGAAAACGCTTAACTTGCACATCAAAAATCATATGCGGATCAAGCGAAACACCTGTTTGTTCGTTAATGTAGCGCGCTAGACGCTGTTTATCGTTAAGTTTTGCCACTTCAAAGTCTTCAAGGAAACCAAGATCTTTTTCGTAAGCGCTTAATTTTGCAAGCTCGGATGCATCGCTTAACCAACCATCGCCAATTGTTTTAGTGATAAGCGCGCTATATGACGGATTAGCATTACCCAAGAAACGACGATGAGAAATGCCGTTAGTTTTATTGTTAAATCTATCTGGATAAAGCTCATAAAAACCGTGCAGTGTTGTGTCTTTAAGAATTTGTGTATGCAACTCGCTTACACCATTAACTGAATGCGAAAAAATAACCGAAACATTTGCCATACGAACACAACCATCCCAAAGCATAGCTGTTTGAGATAACAAATCGTGCCAATTTTGCTTATCACGCGGAAATGTATCATGAAATCTTCGGTCAATTTCTTCGATAAACATATATGTACGAGGCAAAAGACTGCGGAAAAGCGAAATTGGCCAACATTCAAGAGCTTCGGGCATAACCGTATGATTTGTGTACGAAAGCGTGTTGCGTACAATTTCAAATGCACGATCAAACTCAACGTTCTTTTCGTCGACCAAAATGCGCATAAGCTCAGGTCCGCAAAGAGCTGGGTGTGTGTCGTTAGTATGAATGGCAACAAAATCGCTGAGCTTATCCCAATTACACCCGTGCTTTTTCTCAAAACCTCTAAGAATTGAATGAAGGCCTGCACAAACAAAGAGATATTCCTGTTTAAGACGCAAAAGTCTTCCGTGCTCACCCGAATCATTGGGGTAAAGAATCTGCGAAATAGCCTCAACGTCCGAACGAAAACGCATTGCCTCCGCGTAATTACCATTGTTAAATGCATCAAGATTAAAGTTTTCTTCTGCAGGTTCTGCGCTCCATAAGCGCAAATTGTTTACTGTTTTGCCACCAAAGCCAACCAACGGCACATCATATGGCACAGCACGAACCAAATCGCCGCCTTCTTGCGTAAACCAAAAACGACCATTTTCTTCGTGGCGAACAACTTGTCCGCCAAACTGAACAATAACTGACTCGGCAATACAACGTGTTTCCCAAGGAAATCCGTGTTCTAGCCAGTTGTCCATCAGTTCTACCTGACGACCGTCTTTAATAGCTTGACGGAACAATCCGTAGTGATAACGCATACCGCAGCCGTTTCCCGCAATGCCAAGTGCTGCACACGAATCCATAAAACACGCAGCTAAACGACCTAAACCACCATTTCCCAATCCAGGGTCAACTTCAAGCTTAATAAGATCGTCTAAATCAACACCAAGTTCTTTACATCCATCTTCAACGAGATCACGAATACCAAAATTCAGAAGATAATTGTCTAAAAGTGGACCCGTCAAAAACTCAAGAGAAAAGTAAAACACTTCTTTCTTCTGAGGGTCTTGATCTGCTTGTAACGACTTTGCCTTTTTTGCGATAAGCGCTGACAAAACATAAAGCCGCTGTTTGTCTGTAAGATCCTCAAATGGGCGAGCGTAATGCGACTCACATCCCTGTTTATACTGCTGAATAAAGTCTTGTGTATCGTTGAATAAAGATGCCATGTAGTCCCTTTCCCATAGCTGCCTACACATCCGATCTGTGTGTAGGCATAAAGCTATTTACGTTTTTTAACTTTCTTTGTAGCTGTATTTGCAGATTTCTTGCTAGTTGTCTTGGTAGGTGTGCTTGTATGCGACGCTTTTCCTGAAGCCGGTTTATCGCTATTTTTACCTGCAACTTTTCCTGTTGCCTTAGCCTTTGTCTTACGTGGAGCCTTTTCCGTAGCCTTACTTGAAGCTTTCTTTTTTGCAGGCAATGCACGAACATATTTGAAGATAACGCCACCCAAAGGAGGCACGGTAATTACCAACGAATTGTCACGACCGTGTTGAGGCTCTTCCTCGGTAGCAAGCGCATGAAAACCGTTAGAGGTTCCCGAACCGCCAAACGCAGGATCATCGGTATTGAAAACCTCTTTCCAATATCCTGCCATGGGCATACCAAGCCTAAAGTTATCGTGTGGATTAACCTCAAAATTGATAACAACAACTAAATCGTCGGTCTTATGCTTGCCGCGGCGAATAAACGCAATAATCGCTTGTCCAGAATTGTCTGCGTCTATCCACTCAAATCCGCGCGACTCAAACGAAAACTCCCACATTGCAGGATTGTTATTGTAGAAGGCATTAAGCTCTTGCACAAAGTGCTGGTGCTTTTTATGCGCGTCAAACTTGTGGGTAAGAAAATACTGAATTCCCTCGTAATAACGCCATTCAATAAACTGAGCAATCTCGTTGCCCATAAAATTAAGCTTTGCACCCGAATGAGCCATCTGATAGAGCGCAAGCGCGCGCATGCCAGCAAACTGACGCCAGTAATCGCCAGGCTGTCTGCGAATCAAAGAGCATTTTCCATGTACCACTTCATCGTGCGACAGAGGCAAAATAAAGTTTTCGTTAAATTGATACATCGTAGAAAATGTAAGCAAATGATGTGCGCCTGGACGATAAGGAAAATCGGCTTGAATGTAGTGCAAAGTATCATTCATCCAGCCCATATCCCATTTAAGATGAAAACCTAAACCTCCGTCTTTAGGTGGATATGTTACCAGCGGCCATGCAGTAGATTCCTCGGCAATCATCATGGTGTGTGGGTAATACTTTTCTACCGCTTCGTTACATTGCTGAACAAATTTTATAGCGGTAAGATCTTCTTCGGTACCTTTTTCGTTAAATTGCTTTTGAGCAGGATCATCTATACCAAAGTTAAGGCACAAAATGCTGGTAACGCCATCCACGCGAATGCCGTCTACATGAAATTCTCCCACCCAATACAACAGGTTAGATATAAGAAAACTTCTTACTTCGCCACGGCCAACATCAAATTTGTACGTACCCCAATTTGGGTGCTCTTTTTTCTCGAACAGTTTATCGCCATTAAAACGACTGAGTCCATGCTCGTCTTTGCAAAAACCACCGGGAACCCAGTCAAGGATAACGCCAATATTTGCCTGATGGCATGCGTCAATAAAGTGCTTAAACTGATCAGGTGTGCCGTAACGCGAAGTTGGAGCAAAATATCCCGTAACCTGATATCCCCATGATCCATCAAAAGGGTGCTCCATGATGGGCATAATTTCGATGTGAGAATATCCCATTTTTTTAACATATGCAACCAGCTGCTCAGACAGCTCGTCATAACTTAAAAATCGCCCTTGACATTGCCACTCGTCATTTGATGCATCCTCGTCATCGGCTGTAATAGGGGTGTCATTTGCATGTTCTTTAATAACTTCATCAGATGGCTGACGCTTCCAACTTCCTAAATGACATTCAAAGATGTTAAGAGGCTCATGAAGAAAATTGTGGCTATTGCGGTATTTGGTATATGCACCATCTGTCCACTCATATTTTGAAACGTCGAGCAAGCGCGAGGCTGTACCCGGAGGGCATTCAGCGCTAAAAGCGTAAGGATCGGCTTTATAAAATGTAGTACCATCTTGTGTTTCAATGAGGTACTTATAGAGCTCACCGGCCTGTGCTCCGCCGACAAAACCTTCCCAAATACCAGATCCTTTATGTTCAAGATAATTTTGAGTTTCACCCCAGTTGTTAAAATCACCATCTACACGCACGCTTTTAACGCCTGGAGCCCAAACAGCAAAATAAAAACCACTGCGTCCATTACAAACAATAGGATGAGCTCCCAATTTTTCGTGGCTTCTATACCAATTACCTTGAGCAAAAAGATAACGGTCGTCATTCGTTAATTGCACATCATTAAGGGTAAAGCTCTTCATACATGTCCCCCTCAATACAAGCCGTCAGCAAAAAAACTGATATCTCTTTTACGGTCAAGCTTTACGTACAAGCTGCGCTTTTATACAACTCACACCGTTATCCACAAAATGTAGTGGCTGTATTTCCACGCATATACCAAAAAGCTACATTGAAACAACATATTTTTTATTTTACGGCAATATACACGCAAAAGCCTCGACAAAAGCAACAACTTTGGTATAAGTAAAAAAACAGTTCTGTGAACGGTTTGGAAGTGCTCTATGGAGCGAATTGTTGCACGCTATAATGAGTCTTACACGATGTGCAAGCGTTCATGACATCCAAGCATATTTGTCTCCTATATAGATTGGCCAACGTAAAACACTTAAACACCAGATAAGGAGGGGTGATGACAAAAGAGTCACAAAGCAGCAAACGCAAGCGCGCGTGTGCGTTCTACGAAATTCTTCATACACGCTACCGCGGAGCAAAGTCGGCTCTTACTTATCACAACCCTTTTACGCTTACCATCTGTGTTATGCTTTCGGCTCAAACAACCGATGCGGCTGTTAATCGAGTAACTCCTCAATTATTTGAACGCTGGCCAACTGCTCAGCAGATGGCACAAGCAAAGCCCGAAGACATAGGAGAAGTCATTCGCACCATTGGGTTTTGGCGCGCAAAAGCAAAACATTGTGTCGAGACCTCACAGATGATTGTGAGCGATTTTGCAGGAGAAGTACCTCAAACCATGGAAGAACTTATGCGTCTACCTGGGGTAGGAAGAAAAACTGCCAATATTGTATTAAACAAGGCTTTCAACAAAACTCAAGGCATTGCCGTTGACACCCATGTATTTAGAATTTCAACACGCCTGCAGTTTACGTGCGCAAAAACACCGCTTGAAGCAGAACAAGATCTGCTTAAGCTGCTTCCTCCTGCATTGTGGAGCAGCGTAAATGAAGAATGGATCCATTTTGGGCGCGAAATATGCAAGGCAAAAAATCCTTGCTGTAAAACATGTATTGCTCGCTCGCTTTGCCCGTCTTATGCAAAATTATCTAAAAAGTAAGCCCAACACGTAGGTCCAAAAAATGCTTATAATTCCTAAGGCTTCTCATGGTATTTTAGTAGCTCATATAAACACCGCAAAAAGGTGAATAAAACCGTGTAAAATTATAGTGTATGTGTACATATAGGTTTATGAAAATAGCCATGAGCGAGTAAGGGGTTTGTATGATTTATCTTTCCCAACTATTGGGCAATCCCGTATTTGATGCAAAAGGCGAAAAAATAGGTCGCGTGAACG
>CAMQEO010000005.1 GCA_946999785.1 uncultured Atopobium sp. | reverse complement strand
AGCTAACCTAACACCCCAATAGGAACAAAACTTAAGTTTTAAACGATTGAGCTAATGATAATCAATTGACATCTTTCGTTCCAGATCATCACAGCTACACCATAATGAGCAATAATACAGCACACAATTTTGATACAGCAGGCGTATTTATTCTCCATGATTCATGCGATAATTTTGCATACGCGAATCTTGAGCCGTAGGATATTGCATCCATGTATCTAAAAATGCCTTATAGCGTCCTTCAATAATGGCTTGGCGCGCCTGCCTCATACACTCCAGCAGAAAATAAATGTTGTGCATAGACAATAATATTGCTGCGTTCATTTCGTGCTGACGAACCAAATGGTTGAGGTAGCTGCGTGTATATCCTTCACTGCAAACCGGACATGTGCAGAGCTCATCTAAGGGTACATGTGCATGAATATGAGCCGCATTTTTAAGATTGAGTCTACCTTCATGAGAAAAAGCAGTTCCCATACGCGCTGTTCTTGTTGGAAGTACGCAATCGAACATATCAACACCGCATGCAACCGCACGTACCAGCGTTGTCGGATTGCCCACCCCCATCAAATAACGAGGTTTATGACGTGGCATATATTCAGACGCCAAAGGTGCCAGTGATTCAAACATTGTTTCGTGATCTTCGCCAACCGAATATCCACCAATACCATATCCGGGGAAATCGGCAATTGACTCAAGACGCTCAATGCTAAGTTTTCTAAGATTTAAATTCATACCACCTTGAACTATGCCAAAAAGGGCTTGATCCTTCTTGGTATGAGCTTCAAAACAACGCTGTGCCCATGCACTTGATAAATCAACTGCACGGCGAACATACGCATCACTTGCAGGATAACCTGGACATTGATCAAGCTGCATTACGATGTCTGCGCCAAGCTTTTGAGCAATTTCCATATTTTTTTCGGGTGTCCAAAACACATACGACCCATCATAGTCAACAACCTTAAAGCGCACGCCTTCACCAGAAAGCTTTACAAATTCTGAATGACTAAATACTTGAAAACCGCCCGAATCGGTAAGAATAGGCTTATTCCAATGCATAAATGAGTGTAAGCCGCCTGCCTCGGCAATGAGGTTTTCGCCAGGTCTCATAGCAAGGTGATACGTATTTGCAAGAATGATTTTTGCACCAAGATCTTTAACAGTTTGGGGTAGCAGTCCTTTTACGGTAGCTTTTGTGCCAACGGGCATAAAAATAGGAGTAGGAATATCGCCATGTGGTGTATGAAACACTCCTGCGCGCGCGTGCGTTGTGGGGTCTTCGGCAATAAGGTCAAAGGTAAACCATTTTGACGAATCGCAGGTATCTAAAGACGATGTGGACATACAAGCTCCTTGCAGTGACAAAGATGTTAGAAAACGGGTACTCCAATATTTACACAAAATATTGTATATAAACTTAAGAAGGAAAAGGTAACAATTTAAACAAAACAAAAATTGAGGTACCACACAAAGGATACCTCAATTAAATTTTGTGAAATAAAATTTCTGCTCTGTATATGCACTTCACGTAACCGCCATTACAACGCCTACGCGTCACACAAAACATCTGCCTTAATAAAGGCATGAACAAACGAATAATTACTCGCTAAAAAGTGCTTCACTACCATCTTTAATCTCAAGAAGAGCTTTGAGAGCATCTTGCTCGTCTGCACCATCACAAGTGATTTCTACCTTAGTACCAGTGCCCAAACCTGCAGCAAGAATCATCATAATAGATTTAGCGTTTACAGGAGCTGTACCTTTGTCAATGTTAGCAATGCGAACATCGCATTCAAAACCTTTTGCAACCTGAACGAATTGTGAAGCAGGACGCGCGTGAAGACCGGTTGCGCTTGCAATAGTAACTTGCTTGGAAAGCATAATGCACTCCTTTTTTCTCGTAGAGTAGATACACAATCTCTCATAACCATTTCAAGTAAAAATCATACTACCAAACATCTTTTGTGTATGTAGAGAAAATTTAGTGATTTTGATGTACCTTTATGTATGTAGGCCAAAAGAGAGGACCTCACATGCAACCAAAACTCAATAACTCTAAAGATACACAAACAGTAAGCATGAACACAGTTAAATACGCTATACAGGCGGTCAAAGGCGGTGTAACACGCTTTGTAGCACTGTTTGTTTCGGGAGCGCAAGCAACCGTAAGCGTAGTTCAAGCAACACGAAAACAACAGGAAATTCAATCGAAAGTAAACGAAATAAAAACACAAATAACTGCCGATCAAACACGTTTTGACCACCGCCGTGCTATCGAAGATAATTATGACAACTTGGTGACAGACTACCTTAACAAGCAGGAGCGAGAAAAAACTGCAGCCTCGCTTTTGACAAAAGAAATTGAACAAATAAATGCAAAAGTTAAGCAACAGGAAACTTCACTGAATGCCTTAATTGCAAAACATGAAGAAGAGCTACGCCCCTACAAAGAACTTATGGACTCAAGTAAAGGCAGAAACGACGACAGTGCGCGCGTGCTAGCTGATGCAAAACGCAACGTAAAGGCTGCTGATCAGGCATTGGCTGCTACGGTGAAACGCCGCGATCAGCAGATTAGTAATGCACATCACAATGTTGATAGTGCCCGTGAGCGGCTAACGCGTGTTGAGACAGGTCTTTCTCATCTACAGCAAGATCCTAATTCTACAGCTGCTGCAATTTCTAAAATGCAAGGTGAAGTTATTACCGAGCGCGCGCATCTTGATACGGCCATTAAAGATGTTGACCGTATAAGCAACGAAGAGCAGCAAAGCGTTAATGCAGCTCAAGATCGCTATAATCTACAAAAACAAGCATGTGAGCGAGCTAATACCCATTACATGAATGCGCAGGCCGAAGCGCGCGAGCATCGTGAGGAATATGAGGCCTTATATAAAGACAAGAAAAGCGAAGAAACACAGCTTAAAGACGTGCTTAACGCCGTTAAAAAAGACCTCAAACAAAAACAACAGTCGCTTAAAGAAACACATGATCGACTGGCAGATATTCAAGCGGCGCTCGATGAAGCTCATTCCATTCATGCTACACCCGAGATGACGCGTACGCTTTACACCAAGATACAGCAGGAAACAAACCTGTTGAGCGAATACCAACAAACAAGCGAGCGTTTGGGGCAACATGCGCGAGATTTGCGCAAACGTACGCGCTTACAACGAATTATCTTTGTAACGCTTGTACTTGTGATTATAGTTCTTATGGGCATAGCCTTGTATGTACTGGTAAAAAGATAGTACTTCTTACGCGTCCGCGCGTTATAACATCGCGCGTCATAACAGCGTACGTTATAACATAATCATAGCATCGCCAAATGACAAGAACCTATATTCATGCTCGATTGCTTCTTGATAAGCTTTCATAATAAGCTCACGTGATGCAAATGACGACACCATCATCATAAGCGTTGAACGTGGTACATGAAAATTAGTTACCATGCAATCAACAACATGCCAAGTATATCCAGGCATAATATACAAATCAGTTGTTGCATTTTCTCGTTTAACGATATCACCGCGATGAGTAAGCAAACAAGAATCTTGTGCGTGCTCAAAATTGAGGGCACAAAGCGCAGGGTCAGAGCATACGGCATTGCAATCAAATGCACTCTCAAGCGAGCGAACCGATGTTGTTCCAATAGCGATAACCTTATGACCTGCAGCTTTTGTGGCGTGTACGGCATCGACAACATCTTGCGGCACATGATAACGCTCGGTATGCATAACATGTTGGGTTGGGTCATCTTCTTCGACCAATCTAAAGGTATCAATACCAACCTCAAGCTCAACCGTTTTCCATTGCACGCCTTTTTGCTTAATGCGTTCAATAAGCTCCGGTGTAAAATGCAAACCTGCAGTTGGTGAAGCGGCAGAATGCTCTTCCTTCATAGAATATACCGTCTGATATTTTTCGGGGTCGCCTTCGTAATTGGTAATATATGGCGGCAGGGGAACATGGCCTGCCTGATGTATTGCCTCGTCTAAACTCAATCCTTGTGCTGGCGTAAACTTTACCAGTCTTCCGCCACGATTATTTTCAAGATAATCCATAATTTCTGCACGCAACACAATGTCTGCGGTAGCAGGTGCATGAAGGCCGCCTGCGCGATAATCAATGCACGCACCAAGTTTTAAGCGTTTACCAGGATTAACCAAACACTCCCAAACCGAACCCATAGGGTCAAGATCTTCACGACGTTTAAGCAAAAGCGTTTCGCATACAGCAGAGCCACCGTGCTTAAGACCTACTAAACGTGCAGGTAAAACCCTTGTTTTATTGGCAACGATCAGATCGCCTTCTTGCATATAATCTGCAATATCTCTAAAGTGACGATGCTCTATTTCGCCTGTAGCGCGATGAAGCACTAACAGCTTACATGCGTCACGCGGCTCAATTGGATGCTGGGCTATACGTTCTTGCGGCAAGACATAATCAAAATCATCAGTACGCACAATCATTTCTCCATATCAGTTGTAGAATAATACAAAGGTCATGTATAAATCAGATATATGATAGCTATTCAAAATAACTATGTCACAATGATTATGTCACAATAGTTGTGGCTTGGCGTAAGTTACCAACAACATGTAAGGAACATTTATGACTGTCAAAAATTCAACGATTTCTACTACGAACCCCTCTTCAAATGCCTCTCAACAAGCGCAAAACCAAGACCTCCTTACACTTCACAACTCAGTGCGTCCGCACTTTCCCAAGCGCGCTGTTGTTACCTGCGGTATGCCCTACGGTAACAAAAATCTACATTTTGGACACATAGGCGGTGTTTTTGTACCGGCAGATTTCTTTGCACGCTTTTTGCGTGACCGCATTGGCAAAGAAAATGTTGTTTTTGTTTCGGGAACAGACTGTTTTGGCTCGCCTATTATGGAAGGCCATCGTAAGCTTAAAGATAGTGGTTACGAAGGCAGCATACATGATTACGTTACAAAAAATCACGAGGATCAAAAGTGCGCGCTCGACGCATATGGTATTTCGCTTGACCTTTATTTAGGTTCGGGGTTAGAGCCCGCTGCAAGCGTTCATCAAGAAATTACCGACTTTATTTTGCAACGCCTGTATCAAAACGGCTATCTTACTAAGCGTTCTACACGACAATTCTTTGACGAAAAAGTTCAACAATTTCTTAACGGTCGCCAAGTCATTGGACGCTGTCCTGTTCGTGGCTGCAAATCCGAAAAAGCCTATGCAGACGAATGCGATTTAGGACATCAATTTGATCCTGAAGAACTTATTGCGCCTGTGTCGCAATTAAGCGGTACACAACCCATTCTTAAACCTGTTGACAACTGGTATTTTGATTTGCCTGCTTTTAAGGGTTATCTTACAGAACTGGTAGATGCATGGGATCATGATTGTCACGTCCGAAGCGTTGTATGCAATACGATGCGCGAGTCCCTCGCTACTCCCGTCATTTATATTCAAAATAAGTTTAAAGACGCATTTGACAGGATTTCGGACACTTTACCACCCTATACGCTTGTAGAAGCTCGAGAAAATCAGCAATCATTCTCAATTGAATTTGGTAACTGGCAAGACAGAGACACTGCACGCACGCAACTTGAAGCCGCCAAAATTAGGTTTAGAACAGGCAAAACACTCTTGCCGTTTCGTATTACGGGAAACATTCCTTGGGGCGTCAAAGCCTCTGCACTACCTCAGGCGCAAGATTTAACTGTGTGGTGTTGGCCCGAAAGTCTATGGGCTCCTATCTCGTTTACTAAAACAGCACTTATGTTGGATGAGCGCCATAATGCACAGCGTTTTTCTTCTCATGACTGGCGTGACTTCTGGTGTGCCAAAGATGCACAGGTATATCAATTTATGGGTCAGGATAATATCTTCTTTTATTGTGTAGCACAACCAGCACTTTGGAAGGCACTTGACGCAGATTTATTCCCCGATACCCCTATTGCTAACTATCATATTTTGTTTATGAACAAAAAAGCATCAAGCTCAAGCGCTATCAAGCCTCCCATGGCAGAAGAATTGCTACAAAACTATAGCGCCGAACAACTAAGAGCACACTGGTTGTCGCTTGCACTTGATCAAAAAGCAGTAAGTTTTTCGCCTAAAGCGTTTGACACTTCCATAAGTTACACCGATAAAAAAACGGGTGTAGACGTTATGGTAAAAGACGATCCACGTGTTGTTGACCCAGCTCTTAAAGAAAGTGCATTTCTTACTAACATCTTTAACAGACTGGCACGAAGCTGTTTCTATGGTGCACAAAAGGCTTGCGACGGTTGCTTGCCGCATGTTGACGCAAGTCAGGCCACAAAGCTGACGTGCCAAAAAGCTCTGCTTGATTTTGAACAAGCAACCGCAGTTGCCGATGCGCATACCGCACTCGGTCATGCCGAAACGCTGTGTCGCAGTGCCAATAAGATTTGGGGACAAGCTGCAAAAGACGCTTATGACCAAAATGACGACAAGGCATATCAGCAAGCACTTGCCGATGCATTTTATGCACTTCGCGCTATCTCCCTTATGATGCACCCTGCTGTTTTTGAGGGCTGCGAAACTATTTGCGACCATATGAGCTTTGATCGTAGCGTATTTTTTTCGTGGGAGAATGCGTTTATGGGGCCTTATGAGCTTGCAAAAACATATACTCACGATGAAGCAGCTCATAAATTGGTT
The DNA here is from genome assembly GCA_946999785.1 of uncultured Atopobium sp. Classification (GTDB taxonomy): domain Bacteria; phylum Actinomycetota; class Coriobacteriia; order Coriobacteriales; family Atopobiaceae; genus Fannyhessea. The sequence goes on along the minus strand of CAMQEO010000005.1, from coordinate 27,379 downwards.
GAAATACCAGCGCATTTTGATTTCTTTAAGAAAACAAAATAGCGTGTAAGAGCGCGCGGAAGTTGGTGATAGCGACAACTTCACCGTTGGTGCGTCTTACGTTGCAGGAAAAAAGATTTTTGAGTTAGATAGAGGAATCACACTCATAAGGGGAATCACACGATGTGGGTGATTCCCCTTACACATACCTTATGAGTCTTATGCAATTTTGTGCGTAAACAGTTTTCCCATGCAAATGCGTATAACGCTAGCTTAAAAGTGCATGCTTAAGTTCTTCAACACTGTGCACGATAAAGGTTGCACCTGCTTGTTCAAGCTCACCACAAGGTGCAGTTTTACCGTAATAAACACCAATAGAAGCAATACCACAAGCGCGCGCAGCCTCAACATCGTAGAGTCGATCTCCTACCATAACACAGCGCGAAGCGTCCACACCAAGCTTGTTGATAACGCGTTGCAACGTTTGTGATTTTGGCGCGCACAAATCATCCTGCTTGCCTAAAATAACATCAAATACCTGCTCAACGCCGTTTTCTTCTAGTGCAAGGTGTAAAAGATGATCGCGCTTAGAGCTTGCCACACCCAATTTTTTCCCTGCGTTTTTTAGCTCGTGCAGCATTGGATCAATGCCTTCAAATAAAGGCCATGCGTCACGTCCAAGTTTTGAATAAATAGCTCGATACTGTTTGGTAATTTCTTGTGCCTGTTCGGGCGAATACCCAAATACCAGCTCAAATGCCTGAGGAAACGGTGGACCTATAAGTTGGGGAATATCAACAAAGCGCTCGCGACTAAGCCCAAAGCGGCTGAGCACTTGACGCGCAACCGAAATAATTTGTTCTGAGGTATCGGCAAGCGTGCCGTCAAAATCAAAAATAACTGCGTCAAAAGCACGTAGCGCAGAAGCTAAATCATCAGACGTTTGAGACTGCGATACAGACCTGCCATTATGTGTATTATCGACTTTAATCACTCTAACTACTTTCTGTAAATATGTATCTGTTTTGGAGCATGGCTCATACAAACGTTACGAGTACATACTACCCTGTCAATGCATAATTCTTTCAAACTCATGCAAGCGCAACAAAACGCACAAGACGCACGCGATACGCCTGTTATGCAGCTATAACATCAACTCGCGCGCTCAAACGTATCCTACAACCACATAGACCTATCCGGCGTGACGCCATTTTGGATCGGTAAGGATACGCGCCACAATAAGGCCAAGCGGCAAGCAAAATACAATTAATACCGCTCTAAGCAGCCACAAAGATCCCTTATCCAGCGAAAACGCGCCAAAATTATACATAGCACGATACATATATAATCCTGGAACCATAATAACAATAGAGGGAACCGTAAGTGCAATGCGAGGGTATCCAATTTTTTTGCGCACGACACTTGCTAACAAACCTGCCGTAAGCGTGCCAAAAAATGCAGCAATACACGGTGCAAGAGGCGTCCAACTAACTAAGCTCAAACGCAACGTATTGGCAATTGCTCCAAGAACTCCTGCTAAAGCAGCCATTTTTGGCTCGGTATTAAACATAATCGAAAAGCCAAATACGCCACACCAACTAGCCAAAAGTCTTAGCAGTGTTAAGGTAAGCGGCGTTAAACCTAAAAGAGGAAGAAAGTCTTGTGGACGCAGATCCAAACACAAAGCAGCGCTCCAGCCAACCGACACCGCAACGGCAATAATCATAAGTGCATATACTGCGCGTTCAATGCCGCTTCGCATGTCAAGTTTTGATAAGTCGAGCCCTGAAGTAATAAACGGAAAGCCTGGAATAACAAACAAAAGCGCACCAATATATCCGTCCAAATGTCGAGGATTAGCGCGCAGACATTCAAACAATACTGTGTACGAAAGTAAATACACCGCGCAAGCAACCGAGACAGCAACGGCAATATCGGCCACAAGCGTAATTTTTCGATCGAGCATTTTTCGGCGTACATAGTTTCCTGCCGCCGCACCAAAAAAGCAGCATAATACCTCGTATATGCCTCCGCCTAACAAAAAGATAAAGCCTGCGCACGCAAGACCCGAAGCAAGCGCAACCTGATAGGGCTTGTATCTTACTTTCATGGCCTCAATGGAATCAAGCGCTTGGTGTACCTGGCCTACGCTCCATTGTCCATGGTCTTTATCAAAGGCGCGCACAAACGCTTCCATACGATTAAGCTTTGAGGTATTGACTCCTGTAGAAGGAAGACTCAATGCTTGTGTATAGCTTCTTCCTTCGCAATCTATGCAGGTATAATCAAGCGAGACTAAACCTATATCGGCACTACAGGTCATATTAAGATTGCGCGCAATGGTATTCATGGCGTCACGCACGCGCCAGGCTCCTGTTCCGCACGAAAGAAGCATCATGCCAATGTGACCAACCAACACAGCACGCTCGGGAAAACGCGCGTCTTGGATACAGGTGTCATCGCTACTTGTAAAAAATTCATGCCAACGAATACGCATGTGATGGTGGTGAGAAAGATGATGAACCTGTGTTTTAGCAACGCTTTGTGTATTTTGTACACTTTGTGCAACCGATACCGCAGAATCTGAAGCGTCAGGTGACGAAGTTGTACACGCTGATTTCTGATTGTTAGAATATACGCAGTTAGAAGACTTGCTCATATGCTCTGTAACTCCTTATGTATGTACAAAACATATTTAAGATTACTCCAAATGAACCAAAATACGCAAAATACAAGGAATATGCAACAATGACTTTACCTTTTAGACATATTGAACGAGAATAAATGTGTATGAACCATAAAAATGTCAGATGAGCTGTAGCTTATCAGTCAATTTGTTATGATTATACGAAGATCTATACGTTTATACGAAAGGATATTCAATGGCGCAAGACACTATGACACTCGTTATCATTCGCCACGGCGAAAGTGAGTGGAATAAGCTCAACCTCTTCACTGGTTGGACAGACGTTGATTTAACCGAGCAAGGACACAAAGAGGCCATCGAGGGAGGTCGCGCCCTTAAAGAAGCAGGTTTTGATTTTGATGTATGCTATACCTCACTTCTTAAACGTGCTATTCACACGCTTAATCACGTATTAGACGAAATGGATCGCAACTGGCTTCCTGTGTATAAAACATGGCGTCTTAACGAGCGTCACTACGGCGCACTTCAAGGGCTCAACAAAGCAAAAGCCGCCGAAGAGCACGGTGAAGCACAGGTTAAAATTTGGCGTCGTTCGTTTGATGTTCAACCACCTGCACTTCAACCAAACGATGAGCGCGATCCTCACATTCAAGATCAGTTCCGCGATGTTCCTCAAGAAGATCTTCCTTACACCGAGTGCTTAAAAGACACCATTGCACGTGCATGGCCCTATTTTGAGCAAACCATTAAACCTCAGATGGAAGCAGGGAAGCGCGTTCTTATTGCTGCTCACGGTAATAGCCTTCGCGCACTTGTTATGCAATTTGAGCACCTTACCCCTGAGCAAATCTTGGAAGTTAACATTCCTACAGGTATTCCATGCGCATACACCTTTGATAAAGACTGGAATGTATTAGATAAGCACTACATCGGCGATCCTGCAACTATCGAAGCAAAGATTAACGCCGTAGCAAACCAGGGCAAGGCTAAAAAATAGTCACGTGCTTGATGTCATAAACACCGTTTGTGATTCATCTGATATTGATACACATCAAAATAGATGAGCACGGCAGCAAAACATAAGGTGGGCTCAACAAGTTCGCCACAAGTATGTTTACCAACTGCAATACATTTGCTCCAAAAAGAACTCAGGCGAGATGTACTTACGTACACTCGCCTTATTTTATGCCCAACTACCGAATTTACGCGCTCATGTGGGCGTGCATGTGTTACAACAACACTGACGATTTACGTCCATGGGAGTCCTAAAAGGAGGTTTTATTATGGCAAAAGTTGCTGTAATCGGTTGTACACATGCAGGTGTCTTTGCAACCACGTCTATTCTTCAATCTCATCCCGATTGGGAAGTGCACGTTTTTGAGCGCAATGACACCGTTTCGTTTTTGTCCTGCGGCATTGCGCTTTGGGTTGGCGATCATGTAAGCGACCCCCAAAAAATGTTCTACAGTTCGCCACGAGCACTTGCAGATGCAGGAGCACACGTACACATGCAAACTGATGTTACCTCGGCAGATGTTAAAACAAAACATGTTTGCTGGACCGATCTTACTTCGGGTGAAAAATCAGAGGACAACTTTGATTACTTGGTAATTACCACAGGTTCTAAGCCTGTTGTTCCTCCTTTACCCGGCATAGACGGCAAACATGTTTTGCTTTGCAAAAACTGGGATAACGCCAAGCGTATTAAAGAAGCAACCAAAGACGCAAAAAGCGTTATCGTTATTGGCGCAGGATACATTGGCGCCGAGCTTGCTGAGCAACTTAGCGAGGTTAAAAAAGAGGTTACTCTTATCGACGCATTCCCGCGCGTACTTGCTAAAAACTTTGATTCCGACGTAACCGACCAATTGGAGAAAGTTTACACAGCCCACGGCGTGCATTTGGCACTTGATCAAAAAGTTACTTCGTTTGAAGATACGGGTTCAGGTGTAAAAGTTATTACCGAAAAAGGTTCGTTTACGGCAGATTATGCAATTTTAGGCATTGGATTCTTGCCGCGTACCGACCTCTTCACCGGTCAGCTTGATATGATTAAAAACGGTGCAATTCGCGTTGACAATTACATGCGCACCTCTGAACCAGGTGTATTTGCAGCAGGCGACTCGGCAACTATTACGTTTAATCCAACTGGAAAAGAAGACTATATTCCACTGGCCACCAATGCTGTTCGCCAAGCCCTTGTTATTGGCGCAAACATGGTAAAGCCCACGGTTGCATATGCAGGAACGCAAGCAACAAATGCTGTTCAGCTCTATGATTACTCTATGAGTTCAACGGGTGTAACTATGGAAACAGGCAAGCTGCGCGGTCTTGAGCTTACCAGCACAACCGTTACCGAAAATTATCGCCCTGAGTTTATGCTCACCACTGCACCTGTTACTGCAACGCTGGTATGGGAGCCTCGTACACGTGAAATTAAGGGTGCGCAGTTCTTCTCAACCCACGATGACGTAGCACAAGCTGCCAACGTTGTTTCGGTTGCTATCGCAAACCACATGACCGTAGACCAACTTGCTCAAGTAGACTTGCTCTTCCAGCCTAACTTTACTAATCCAGTAAACTACATAGGTTCGGTTGCTATGAAAGCTGCTTCTGAACACTAAAGCGTCTATACATCTTTGACGTGATACCGTACCTGCATAGTTGTAGGTACGGTTTTTTATGGCTTGGATGAGCGCTCTAGGCACATCATGTTGCTTGACTCACCGAATATTTCCTGAGCGTAACAATTTAATTTCAAAGCCGTAAGCTTTTGTATACACCGCATATCGTTACACGCATTTGTGCTAGTGTCTAAGGGGCACAATCGTGCTCTTGTATTTCGCATACAGGAAAGGAATTCTTTTATGGATATCACCGAAATTCGCGCAGCTCTTGGAGTTATTCTCAACGGCCTTCCTCAAGGACTGTTGGCAATGTCTTTAGGCTATGCAACTGTCCCCTCTTCATTAGGATTTTTCATTGGAGCTATTTGCTGTTATGGGTTTAACAGTTTAGCTCCCATCAATTTTCAAGCGTCAACCATCGTTATGACACACAGGCTCAGCGAGGACATACGCGAAAAACTCTCCATGGTCTTCTTTGCAGGAATTATCATGGTTATCGTTGGTATATGCAGCTTACAACAAGCAGCGGTCAAATTTTCGGGTCCTGTTATCATAAACGCAATGATGGCAGGAGTTGGCATTGTTTTGGGACGACTGTCCTTTGAAATGATTAAACAGGAGCGCGTTGTTGCGCTTTCAAGTATTATAAGTGCTGCAATTATTTATTTTTTCTTCGGTCGCGATTTGATATACACCATTTGCGGCTGCGTTTTTATCTCGAGCTTTATTCAATTCTGTGTTACTAAATACCTCAAAAAAAGTACCGACACAGCAAGCGCTTATGCAGAAACTTCTGCCATGCAAGAAAGCGTGCATGAAAAAGCACCAACAAAGCAGCCAGATGAATCTAGCGCCACCTCTGTACGCGATAAAAACATCTTTGCACATCTTGCAAGATTATTAACCGCTCATATAAAAAAGAATTTTGTCTTTAAGAAACCCATCATAAATGCGCATATTATTCGTGGCTCACTTGCTATAGCCTGCTTAAACGTAGGAGCAAATATTACCTTTGGAAATATTACGGCAAATATTGCACATGGAACACAAAACATAGATGTTCTTTCTATTTATTCAAGTCTTGCCGATATTGCTTCATCGTTGTTTGGAGGTTCGCCAATGTCTATGTGCTCTATTGCATTATCAAGTGTGCAACCGTCTTGTGACACTGCTTTTTTCAAACTCGTACAAGTTGGTGCATACCAAATCAATCATCGGAATATTCTGCGCTTTTGCATCACGCATATCCTCCTCGCACGATCTTCTACATAAAAGACCACCGTGGATACGCGGATGAAGCGTTTTAACTCGTCCGCCCATCATCTCGGGCGAGCTCGTATAGTCTTCAACACCAACAAGTGGAATACCGGCTTCTGCTAAGACGCGTGCTGTTCCCCTGGTACTAATAATTTCGACCCCAAAATCATGCACAAGATGAGCTAAAATCGCAGATTCCATCTTTATTGGTAACCGAAAGCAAAGCTCGTCTAATAGCTGTTTGTGCCATAAAAACCCCTTTATTGCTCCTACGTACACCATATGATTTGTGCTTCTTCTTCCTATGCAAAGCCTTGCAAACCAAACGCTCGTACACTGGAAAAGCTGCGTAGCATCATTGTATAAAACCTAACAGCAATACGGGTTAAACCAACAAATACAACTACAAATTGTAACCTAACGGCAATTATTTATAGATAACGCAAGGAATACAAGGGCACATGCGCCATCATGATACACGTTGAAAAAAAATCACACCTGTGTATAAAACAACAAAGTGTGATAAAAAACACGCAGGTTATAAGACTGCGTTTTGCACGTATGCGGTGAGCACGTGCCTTGCAATAGCACAAAAGCACATGCTCACACAGCACCATACTAGTTGTTAAGCAGCAAGCTTTTTGCCTGCTTCAGCCAATGCGTCTAAGGCATCGTCATCGGGCTCAAGGTTAGCAATGATGGTGTCAATAACATTTGCACCCTGATCTTCTGCAGAAGCTTTCCAGGTGTCCATCCACTCTCCCGTACCCCAGTCATAGCTTCCAAAAAGAACAAACGGTTTGTCACCAGCATCGGCAACAACATCGTTAAAAAGTTCTTCAAAATCAGGATCAAGCTCCTCTGCACCCATAGCGGGGCAACCAAATGCAAACGCATCATAATCAGCAGCTTGATCAGCTGTAAATGAAGTCCACTCAATAGCTTCAGTACCTGCAGCATCTGCTAAAGCATTTGCCATGGCTTCTGTATTACCCGTTTGACTCCAATATACAACAGCAACCTTACTCATAAAACCTCCTTATACCAACGTCTGATTCAAACATTCAAACGTGTTATACCCACATATATGAATATGTACATGCTCTTGGTATCAATGTACCCTATCCGCTCGCGGAGTAACATTATTTTTGGTCTATGCTACATGATTTTTTCTGGTATTGGTAGTATTTTTTCTAAGTGGCTTATAAATGCGTTAGGTATTATAAGTGTTTACAGGATATAACGCTCATCTTGCGTATGTACACCCCACATTGTTTTGTCCAACAAAAATCACAATCACCTTACGATCAGTATGTACAAGCTTTCATATATTCCACAAGGCACATGCGCTCTTGAAAGAAGTTTCGTAAGCGACAAAAATCTACCGATTACAGATAATTACAATTTCACTATAAAAATTGGGTAATAAACGTTTACAGTAGTACCAACTGTCTAGGCAATCACGGGGGTTATCTATGATAAGAACAGGAACCTTAGGAACATTACCAAATGGACTTCTTGCCCGTACTTATACGCTTACCTGCAAAGATGTAAGTGTTACACTTACCAATTATGGCGCAACGCTTCTTAAGGTGGTAACGCCCGATAAAAACAAACACCCCGACGATATTTTGTTGGGCTACCAAAATATAAAAGGTTATCTTGGACAAAATGCTGCCTGCTATGGAGCAACTATAGGTCCTGTTGCCAATAGAAGCGAATTTGCACAGATAATGTTTAACGATCGTGTGTATCACTTGCCTCAAAATGATGGACCACACAAACAGAATAATCTCCATACAGATTTAGAAAACGGCTTGCACAAAAAGCTTTGGGGCGCAAAAGTTGATAAAGAACATAACACCGTAATCCTTACCTGCTCATTAGAGGACATGGAACTTGGACTCCCAGGTGATCGTACGTTTACCGCGCGCTTTGAACTTTCCTCACTTAACGACACTCATCAGCAACTTCGTGTATCGTACACCTGTACAACCAATGTGCCTACCTTTGTAAATATGACAAATCATGCGTATTTTAATTTGGCAGGTCATGCAAGTGGTTCGGTATTAGATCAGCGCGTATGTATTCACGCCCAAAATTATCTTCCTATTCGCGAGGATGGAATTTCGGAAGGCACTATTTTACCTGTTCAGGATACGCCTTTTGATTTTAGAAAAGAGCGGACAATAGGTGCTGATATGCCGCTTTCTAACGAGCAGCTACGTAGAGGTCGTGGATACGATCACTGCTATTGCATTGACAATTACCACGATAATACAACGGTGCGCAGCGCCTTATATGCCAGCGATTCTCAAAGTGGCAGACACTTGCATATTTCGGTCAGTACACCTGGAGCACATTTTTACACGGGAAATCAGCTTGATGAAAGCGATGTAAAAGATGGAGCCACTTATCAGGCGCATGCAGGATTTGCATTTGAACCAGAGTTTTATCCTAATTGTTCGCGCCATAGCGAATGGCCACAACCTATTTGTACACCAATAAAGCCTTATCGCTCAACCACGATTTACACGTTCTCAACAGACATTATCGAAACTGAAGATGACATTTACGATATGTAAATAGAGAGCCCATCATATATATAAATAACGCGCCTTTAGGATGAGGCGCGTTTTTTAGCTGTATGCTCGTACGTTATGCTCGTGCGTTATGCAAGGTATAACGCATATGGACGATTATGAAAGACGTACGCGATCTATATAAACTGCGCCGCAATAACTGCAGCAATCATCAAAGCCGAGTTAAACACAATAAAGGTAGGAACACAGGTATCCCAAATGTGGCTATGTTGACCGTCGGCATTAAGACCCGAGGTAGGACCTAAAGTTGTATCGGATGCGGGAGATCCTGCGTCGCCCAAAGCAGCTGCGGCACTTATCAAAACAATAGTTGCAGGAACCGAAAAACCCATACTTTGGCAAAGCGGCACGAATAAAACAGCCAAAACAGGCACCGTACCAAACGACGTACCAATTCCCATAGTTACTAAAAGACCGATGATCGTAATCACCAACGCTGCGATAATTTTGCTGCCGTGCATAAAACTTGTTCCAAAGTACACCAGCGCATCAATACCGCCTGTTGCCTTGATAACATTGGCATAACCTCCAGCAACCAGCATAATAAAAGCAATAAGCCCCATAAGCTTAACACCGCCTGCAAGCTGCTCGTCAATGCTATTCCAAGCAATTGCCTTAAAAGCAATCATAACGGCTAATCCTGCAAGTGAAGACAGCGATAAATCGTGCGATATAAGTTGCACAATCATCACAACAACAATTGCAGCAAGCGTAACATAGTGTTTATACGTTAGATTTGGCACCTGTGCCATGGCAGCTTGTGTATCGATAGAGGTTGTTTGGTACACGCGTGGCTTTCTATACACTATCAGCACCGCTATCAGCAGACCTATAAACATTGCACAGCCTAAATACCAATTTACACGCGCAACATCCATCACCGTAACGCTCATGCCATTTTCCGAAAGATTGGTAGCAATTACCGTTTGAAAAATAAGTCCAAAGCCAAATGGAATTGCAATATAGGGCGCCTCTAGGCCGAATGCCGTTGCGCACGCAACGGCTCGACGATCAATTTTGAGCTTATTCATAAGCGCAAGAATAGGCGGAATAAGAATAGGAATATATGCAATATGGACAGGCACTAAATTTTGCGACAACACAGCAATAAGCGTCAGCATAGCAAGCAAGACGTATTTTTTTGTACCGATCACGCGCGCAAGCTTGGCGGTAATAATTTCGGCAAGCCCCGTTGTGCAAATTGCCTCGGCAAAGGTACCAAGCAAAATATAGGCAAGCGCCGTTTGGGCATTAACCGAAAAACCATCGCATAACAAGCTCATAACACTTGTGCCATCGCCATAAAGGCTTATGCCACCAGCAACTCCAGCAACAATTGTTGCCGCGATCATAGACAACAAAACATTAAGCTTAAGCAAACTAAGCACGCACAGCACTACAACCGAAACAATAACGGGGTTAAACAGTATGTCCATAAACTCTCACTTTACTATCCGGTAACTGACGTTTTAAGCGCTTGCAGAACACAAGGCTTAGAGGCTTCTATCAGCTTAACTTTACCTGCAATAAGGGTGATGCCCATTGCAATCTCGCGACCCAAGCCAGCAACATCTTGTTTAGGCTCAAAGAACGCCTTAAATTCTTGCAAGCGCGCGGACGTGTGAAATACGTCTGCCGAGATTTTAATGAAATTGGTAAATTCCATATCACCACCAATAGTGCTTTCAAGCCAAGACCACTCGTTTTGCAACCATTGCCACGTTGGTTCTTCGGCATGTGAATTGGACAGAAGCGCGTAATACCACATACGCACGTCCTGAGGCTTAATAACGTCGGTATCCTTAAATTTACGCAAAACATCAGCAATTACCTTTTCATCTGTTGAAGCACAGATTGCCGCACGTAAATCGTTCTTAAAGAGCGCATCTGTTGTTGTTTGATAAAGTTCTAACAACGCAGGCGCAAGGCTTGGCGTTTCAAAATGTTGAATTTCGTTTTTAAGAACCAAAAGACGAATGTCCGCCTGAATATCAAAGAGATTCTCGTGATGAGTTTCGTAGAGTTTATGAAGCTCTTCGATAATCTGTTGGTTGTCGGCGTGCAACGCTAATGACGTATAGAGCGGCCTTGAAAGCATATCATCGTGAGATTCACCCTGACGAGGACATACGCCCAAAGATTGCATACGATCTTGTGACAACAAATTGCGATAGCGCTTGAAAAGCGCCTCTTCGTCACTATCTGGTGTAATAAACTGCTCAAGCGTATTGCAAACTTCTACAAGCTTGTGCGCGACAATATGCGATGTGGACGTGCTTACTTTTACCAACAAAGGAATAAGATCGGCATATGTGATAAGCTCGGCTTTTGCAAGCAGCGCCATATCTTGAATAAGCTTAAATTGCTCGTCAGCACCAAGCTCTTTAATATGCGCAAGAATATCAGACAAAAGTGTGGTGTCATAGTTAATAAGTGCATGTGTTGTGTTGTGCTTGTTAAGAATAAACGGAGTGCCAGCACATGCGCGCAACTGCGCATAATCGCCTAAATCGCAGGTTTCTTCTGTCATAAGCGAGGGTACTTGTTCGTAATTTGAGCCAAGCGGAATCTGCCATAAACGAGCCTGATCACAATGCTCACCAATAAAGAATTGATGTTGATGCAAGCACAGGCGTCCATCTTTGACATACGCGCTAATAACAGGATATCCAGGCTGCTCAAGCCAAGAGTTCATAATCTGCCCTACTGCAAAGCCACTTGCAGCCTCAAGTGCGTCCCATAGGTCCTCACCTTGAGCATTACCATACTGGTGCGCGTCAAAATATGCTTTAAGACCTTTACGCAAGGCATCATCGCCCACAAGCGCGCGTACCATAACCAGCAAACGAGCACCTTTAGCATATACAATTGCAGGATCAAAAATAGCGTCAATTTCACGCGGATCCTCTACCATAACATGAACGCTTTGTACGCCATCGGTTGCATCACGCGAAAGTGCGATAGACGCCTCGGATGTTTGGAAGGTATCCCACATACGCCATGAAGGTTCAAGTGCATCTGTTGCCACGTATTCCATCATGGTTGCAAACGACTCGTTAAGCCAAAGATTATCCCACCATTTCATGGTAACTAAATCACCAAACCACTGGTGAGCAAGTTCGTGGGCAATAACTGATGCAACACGTTGCTTATAGGTATGCGAACTATTGTTTTTATCGTAAAGCAAGCAGGCTTCGCGATACGTAACAAGACCCCAGTTTTCCATTGCACCAGCTGAAAAATCGGGAAGTGCAACATGATAGCTGTGTTGAAGCGGATAGGGAGTTTGATAATAATCTTCGTAAAAATCAATACAACGAGTAGCAATGTCAAGTGCAAGATCAAGCACATGCGGCTGATGCGCGCGTGTAGCAAAGACGCCTACTTCTACGCCAGATGAGGTATACGCAGTTTTGCGCTGCAAATCACCACATACAAACGCAAGCAGATAGGTGGACATTTTAACCGTGGTATCAAAAATATGGTATCCATCTTTGCAGGCAATCTCATTTTGATTAGAAAGCGCAATTTCACCTGGTTTTTCGTCAAATTTGAGTGCTAAATCAAACGTTACCTTAGCACAAGGCTCATCTACACACACAAATGCTTCGCGTGCAAACGTAGTTTCAAATTGCGTGCCAATAAGCTGCTTTTTTTCACCGTTATGCAGGTAATATGACGGATAAATTCCCATCATAGTATCAGTAAGCGGTGCTGAATACTCAATCGAAACACGCACGGTGCCTGTTTGAGAGCCAAAAATTGTTACGGTTTCTGATTCATCAGATGCTTCAAATGCGCATTCGCGCTCGTCTATGCACACGCGCGAAATGGATAAATATTTTTGGTTAAGCTTAAATGTTGGTGTTTTTGCCTCACCGTCGATTACCACACAACCAGTAAAGCGTTTTTCTTCTCGGCTTACATCAAGCTTTATGGCATAATGCGAAGGGACAAAACTATCAAGCAATCTGACTTGTTGAGACATACACACATTCCTTTCAAACGATGGATATTTCATATTATACTGAAAGGCACGCAGAAGCTATACTAAAAGCGTGTTTCTTACAGATGGATTCTCATAGCGAAGGTATAAAGCTCAGGTAACTCAAGTAACTCAAGACGCGCAAGCGCACACGAGCAAAGCGCAAAAGGCAACACGAACGCGGCTCGTACAGCAGACCTGTAGGAAATAATGGAGACAACATGCGCAGGTAGAAAGGATATTTATGGAAGCGGTTCTTATCGTACATATCATAGGCATTATTGTGATTATAGCCCTTATGTTTGGGGCATACGTTATAGGTAAACGACGCGGACTTGCGCAAGCACACGCGCAGACAAGCTTGCTTGAAGAAAAACTCCAGACCGCTATAAATAACCATCAAACGCAAATGTTGGAGCTTCATTCCCAAAATTCTGCGCTTACTGCCCAAAACGCTGAGCTCAACAACCGCTTAAACGATATAAAAGAACAATTAAGTGTGGTTCAGCGCAACGAACAACTACGTCTTACCAAAGATTCAGACGAACAAAAGCATAAGCTTTTGGTTAATGAAAGTGTTATTAAAGCGTTTGAACCGGTAAAGGCAAAGCTAGACGATTTACAACACAAAGTAATGTTTATGGAAGAGGCACGTAAACGAGATTTAGGTGCCCTTGACGAGCAGCTCAAAGGGCTTGACAGTCAGCAAAGACGTCTTGATAGTGTTACATCTTCGCTTTCATCGGCTTTGTGCAATAGCTCGGTGCGCGGCGCATGGGGCGAAGTCCAACTTAAAAATATTGTTGAAGCTGCAGGTCTTACCGAGCATATCGACTTTGATACACAAGTAAAACTTACTACTACTGATGACAAAAGCTTTAGACCCGATATGATTATTCATCTACCTGGGAATAAAACCATTCCAATTGATTCTAAAGCTCCTTACAATAATTATCGTCGTGCATGCGAAATTGACGACTCGGCTGATGAAGAGGCGCTGCGCAGACGAGGCGAGCTACTCAAAGCTCATGCGGCCGATTTGCGCGGACATATCAATGCGCTCAGTAAAAAATCATACTGGGAGTTGTTTGAAACTAATCCCGATTTTGTTATTGCCTTTATTCCAAACGAGGCTCTCTTACAAGCCGCGCTTGCCGTGGACGAAGATCTGCTCACGTATGCGTTTTCTAAAAAGGTTGCGCTTACGTCTCCGGTAACGCTGTGGGCAGTTCTTAAATCGGTGGCATGCGCGTGGCATCAACAAGAGCTCAGCGATAATGCACGCGAACTCTTTAATCTTTCGCAAGAACTGTGCGAACGCCTCGCAACGCTTGGCGACAAGGTAAGTGCGGTAGGTAAAAATTTATCGTCAGCAGTTAAAAATTACAACAGCATGGTGGGAACACTTGAAACACGTGTTCTTGCTAGTGCAAGAAAAATGAAGCAGCTAGACGGCACTAAACTTACGGTACAAGAACTGGATAGCGAAAAAACCAATGTGCGTGAGCTTTCGGCATCAGAATTTTTAAGCACGAACACAAGCGAGGATGCTCAGCAATAAAGGCAAAAGAAAACGCCGCCTGCGTAGGAAAGGGGGACGCAAGCGGCGTATGAGACCTGTTCGCTATCGGGGAGAGGGTCCGAATGCGTCAGGTAGAAGTTAACGAATTCAATAAGTTACCACGAGATAACTTACGTAAGTTATAGTACACTATTTCTAACTTTTGTCCAGCAACTTTTAAGGTTCATAAAATTCACAAGTTATACACAAACAAACGTTGCACACATGAACTGTATAATGCGGCACACTTGCATGCACGCTTGCATTTTTTGTTACTCATTACACGTTACACATATACGCACCACGCATTCCATGTTAGACAAAACCCGTGTTAGACAAAACCGTAGCTTCAAGTTACAAAAATGCTCATGAACGCACAAACGCATTCATGAGCATATGTTGTTTAACTTTTGTGCAAAGAATCACGGCTAGAGTTACTTATCTAGCTTAGCGCACCACGCGTGTTACACACGCGCTACACAGCACAAGATACCTGACTCCGCACGTTTTTACGCTACGCTTCCCTACGACGAGCAACCACAGCCACAGCCGCAACCAGAAGAATGTTGTTGTGAGCTATCTTGTTTATGCTCCTCAAGCGTCTCTAAGTTTGACACGATCTTAGTGTCTTTGTTAGTCCATGCAGGTTGCGGACGGAAAATTTGGAACAGTAACAGCGCAATAAAGAGTCCCGCCACAAACGTCCACACACTTACATTACCCAATACAATAAGTTCCCACATCTGATTGATAATCAAGCCTACTACCCACGCAAATCCGCATTGATATGCAATAGCAAACCAGAACCAGCGTGCATTGTTCATTTGTTTACGAATGGTACCAATTGCTGCAAAGCAAGGTGCGTCAAGCATGTTAAACGCTACGAAGGCGCATAGTGCTCCTGCGTGCATTAAACCATTAGAATCGGTAAACATACCAGCAAAGCCTGTCCACATAGAAACTGAGTTTTCTGTTGCATCGCCCAAACCGTAAAGTACACCAAAGGTTGATACAAGGTTTTCTTTTGCAATTAATGCAGAAATCGAAGCTACTGTTGCTTGCCAATTTGCACAACCTAAAGGCGCAAGAATCCAACCGATTGCATTACCAATGCCTGCAAGAACAGAAAAGTCCATAAACTCTTCGGGAACGCCTTCCATAGCTGGAAGATAGCCAAATGCTCCGCTGCCTTCCTGCCAGCCAGCAATACCAAAGTTCGACAAGAACCAAATACCTACAGCTGCCGCAAAAATAATAGTACCGGCTTTGCCAACATATGAGCCAATACGCTCCCAAACATGCAGGCCCCACGATTTAAGTGTTGGAATATGATAATCAGGAAGCTCCATAACAAACGGTGCAGGTTCGCCAGCAAACCACTTGGTCTTTTTGAGCATAATTGCCGAGGAAACAATGCAAACAATACTTAAGAAATAAAACAGAGGACCTACCCACCATGCATCGCCTCCGCCAATCAACACGCCCATAACCAGCGCAATAATCGGTTGCTTTGCACCACAGGGGATCATCGTCGTAAGCATAGCTGTCATACGACGGTCTTTTTCATTTTCGATAGTTTTGGTTGACATAACACCTGGAACGCCACAACCCGAAGAAATGAGCATAGGAATAAATGATTTTCCAGAAAGCCCAAAACGACGGAACACCCTATCCATAACAAATGCAACACGACTCATATATCCGCAGTCTTCGAGGAAGCACAACAAAATAAAGAGCACAGCCATTTGAGGGATAAAGCCAAGTACCGCACCAACACCGCCGATAATACCATCAATAATAAGGCTAATAACAGGATCAGAAACATCCATTGCTTTCAATGCGTTTGTTGCTGCTTGTGGAATTGATGGAACAAAGCCTGGAAAGTCGCTTGGATCGGGTTCGTCTTTAAGACCATCAACTGCCTCGTCAAAGGCGTCTGCGTCAACATCGTCCACAACATCAAGAGTCTGCCCTTCTTCAAGAATAGGCTCACCATCTGCGTCAATACGCGTAATTATTTCGCCTTCGCTATCAACAAAATTGCCATCTTCGTTATGAATCGGAACATCGTGCGCTACCACCTGTGCGTCGCGCGCATCGTCTTTGAAGGTATCAAGCGTTGCCTGAGCCTCTTCGTCATCGTCGTCTTCTTTAAGCTTTGAAATTGCATCCGCAACACCGTCGGTTTCAACGCCTGCGTCTTGCGCTGCATCTATATAACCATCAATTTGATCTTGATAGTGTTTGTCATCAAAATCTGATTTTGCGTCATTAAATTCTGACTCGCCTGTTTGCGAAATAAAGAAGCCGTCACCAAAGAGGTTATCGTTTACCCAGTCTGTGGCACCTTTACCAATAGTAGAGATTGAGAGGTAGTACACCATAAACATTGCAAGCGCAAAAATAGGAAGACCTAAAAATCTATTGGTTACCACCTTGTCTATTTTTTCCGAAAGCGTGAGTTTTTTTGGAGCGCGACGTACACAATCGTGTACAACGGTTTCAATCCAGTCATAGCGTTCTGAGGTGATAATAGATTCAGAATCGTCTTGGCGCTCTTTTTCGATCGGCTCAATTACACGCTCGCACGCTTCAAGAACCTCATCAGACAAGGAAAGTTGCTTAATAATTTGGGCATCACGTTCAAAGACCTTAATGGAATACCAGCGAAGATGATGCTCATCGGTCGCAAAACTAATAACACGAGCAATTTCTTGCAATGCGTTTTCGACATCTTCAGAAAAGCATGCGGTGCCTTTAGAAACAGCCGATGTGCGTGCTGCATTATGCGCAGCTTCTACCAGCTCTACAATATGCGTGCCACGAAGCGCGCTTACCTGTAAAACCGGAACACCAAGCGCAGAAGAAAGTTTCTTGGTGTCAATAACGTCTCCGCGCTCTTTAAGCAAATCTGCCATATTAAGGCCAACAACAACAGGACAACCACTTTCGATTACCTGAGTTGTAAGGTATAAACTACGCTCAAGATTTGTTGCATCAACAAGATTAATAAGTGCAGAGGGAGACTCCGTCATAATATAATCACGCGATACAATCTCTTCGGGAGAATACGGAGAGAGCGAATAAATACCCGGAAGGTCAACAAATACAGTAGATTTATCTTTTTGCCATGCAGCTTGTTTTTTCTCAACCGTAACGCCTGGCCAGTTACCAACATAGCCATTTGAACCGGTTAGCTCATTAAAGAGCGTGGTTTTACCACAGTTTGGATTACCCGCAAGGCCGATAAATGTCTTAGTGGACATGTGATGGACTCCTTTTCTATGCTTTTTGAGCGTTTGCTGATGTGTGTTCAGAAGACGCGTCTTCTACTTGGGTAACCTCTACACATTCAGCCTCACTTTTGCGAATGGATAACTCGTATCC
The DNA here is from genome assembly GCA_946999785.1 of uncultured Atopobium sp. Lineage (GTDB taxonomy): Bacteria > Actinomycetota > Coriobacteriia > Coriobacteriales > Atopobiaceae > Fannyhessea. The sequence continues at coordinate 9,333 of CAMQEO010000005.1, read as the reverse complement.
ACGCACGGTAAGCTCTATAGGGTCACCAAGAGGAGCCAACTTGCGAACAAAAAGTTTTGTGCCTTTGGTAAGTCCCATGTCCATAATGCGTCGCTTAACTGCACCCATTCCAAGCAGGCGGCTTACGACACATGTTTGTCCCACGTGCACGTCTTTTAAGGTAGCCATGCATACTCCTTTCCATAACGCTGCCAATCGTGCGCATACAACTGTGCACAAGCAAGCGCGTATATATCAAATAACTCTTGAGGTTGTTATAGATAACGACCGTGATGTGTTGGGAACTCTTGTGCATGCTCTAAGTTATGCTGCATGCATACATAACTCACAACAGATGAGTCTTGTCACATGACAAAACTCATTAATGCACATAAATTCTGCGCGCTATCTCCGAGCCAATGCCAAATGTTGTCCCTTTAATCCGCACGATAACGCTTCCGCATAGCTTGGAAATAATCTCGGCAACCGCGCCGTCAACAAAACCTAAAGAAGTAATATGGTGTTTTGTATCGTCATTTCCGCGAACAGCACAAACACGGCTAACACTGCCTTCACGCATAAGCGAAAGCGGCATCATACAATCACCACTCATCCCGTGAATTTCTACCGTATTGTTCTGTTGCATATATGACAACCTCTCCCCTTACGCCCCTTTGTTAGTTGAAACCAAAAGAGTTATATAAAGCTAACTAAGTAGCAACATTGTAAACAAATATTTTCAGCTTATTTACAGGAATTAAAGAATTGTTAGTTGAGGTTAAGATTTTCTTAAGCTTTATACATTATTTTCAGTTTCTACATAGATTCTACATAGTTAAAAAGCACGCTTATAGGTTATAAGCGTGCTTTACACAAAGGTTTTTTGGTTTTCCAAGACGTTTCCCTTAAAAAATGAAAACCTACTTGGTGGTGCAAATCTTATTTTTTTCTGAAAGAATTATCCCGTATTTTGCAATCCGGCAGCAACGCCTGAAACGGTACACAAAATAAGATAGATAAACTTTTCCTTTTCCTCAGGACTTAAATCTTGACCTCGTGTACGCAAAACCGAAAGCGCGTGCGCCTGAGTTACCGATAACACATCTACAAACGGACTACGCATACGAATAAGCGGACCCAATACACGGCGGTGCTCAAGTGGCCATTGATTACCCGTAATAGATAACACCCACTTTTTGGTGAGTTCCATCTCGTCAAGTACCAACGCGGTTAAATCATCGCGCTTGCCAAGAGCCAAATACATTTTAGCAATCCGCGTATCAGTTTTTGCCAGCGACATTTCGATATTGTCAATAAAGGTAGTAAACAGCGGCCATTGCTTATACGCGCTGCGCAGGCGAGCCAAATCACCAATCTCCTCGCATGCAGTTCCTAAACCATACCAGGCTGCTAAATTGGTACGAGCTTGTGACCACGAGAAAATCCACGGGATAGTACGCAAATCAGCAAGCGATGTTGCGCCTAAGCCTCGTTTAGCTGGACGACTACCAATAGGCATCATACCAATCTCGGCCAAAGGCGTAACAATAGAGAACCACTCAGGAAAGCCTTCTGTATGAATCAAACGCAAAAAGCGCGCATGAGCCGCATGGTCGAGCTCTTCAGCTAGAACTAAATATGACTGAGTTGTTTCGGTATTAAGCTTTTCGATAGAAGGAGCCGATTGTAAAAGCGTAGCACCAGCAACAGACTCAACGTGTCTACGTGCTAAAACTGGATCTCCATAACGTGCAAAAATAACTTCGCCCTGCTCGGTAAGTTTAAAGAACGCATTCACCGAGCCCATGGGCTGAGAAAGAACTGCACGGTTTGCAGGACCGCCGCCACGTCCAACTGCGCCACCGCGTCCGTGCATTAAAATGAGGTTAATGTTATGATCTTTTGCCCACTGCGCAATGCGCGCCTGTGTTTCGTGCAACACAAGTGTTGCCGACGTAGGGCCTGCATCTTTAGAGGAGTCGGAATAGCCCAACATAACTTCCAAACGCCTGTTTGTTTGAGCCAGGCGCTTTTGAACTGCAGGGATCTCTATCATGTGATTGAGCGTATCAATTGCATTATTTAAGTCTTCTACCTGCTCAAAAAGAGGGATAACATCAAGCGTTGGCACGTCTTTATCATGCGCAAATGCAAGATGAGCAAGCGTATAGACATCTTCAATATTTTGAGGCGACTGTGTAAACGAGATAATATAGCGGCGTGCTGCTTCAACACCATTGCGGCGTTGAATAGAACCAATAGCACGAAATGTATCAAGCACTTCTTTAGTCATGGGCGCAAGCTCGCCACGTTCTCCCCAACGACCATGCGCGCGAATGTCTTCAAGCGCACGGGTATGCACTAACGAGTGTTGACGAAACTCCATTTGCACGAGCGAAAATCCAAACGTTTCTGCCTGCCAAATAAGACGTTGCACCACACCATATGCAGCACGAACAGCTCCTGCTTGTGCAAGAGACTCTTGGACGATGCGCAAGTCGCCGATAAAGTCTTCTGCGGTTGTATACATAAGATCGGCAGTACGTGTTATAGTTGCTTCCAAACGATTTGCCATAACCTTAAGTACAGCATGATGTAGCTCACTTGCAGAAACCTGATACGCACGCGCAGAAAGAACTTCACTCATTTCAACCTGGTGATTCCATAGATTGCGTAGCTGCTTAGAAGCAGGCGTTGACACAGTATCAAGTGTTAGGCTTCGCGCAACTTTTTTGGTTTCCTCGGCTAATTTTGTAAGCATATGCGTGCGGAATTTTTCGGCAACTTTTCTACTAACTTTTGCCGTAACATTAGGATTACCGTCACGATCGGTTCCAATCCAGCTTCCTGGCTTAAAAAATGCAGGACACAAAGGTGGAACCTTACCAGCATCATCGCCCAATTCCCAATCGTCAAAACGACGATACACATCGGGAACCATTTCAAAAAGCGTGTGATCAAAGATGTCAATAATGGTATCTGCTTCTTCAACAGGAGTTGGTTTTTTAAGCGCAATAGGAGATGTTCTAAAGAGCGCCTCAATTTCCTCAAGCATACGACGATCATTCTCGGCCAAAGAAGCTCCACCAAGGCGCGCGCGTTTTTCGAGCAGCGTTGCAATATTTCTAATACGCGCCTCAACGGTCTTACGGCGTGCTTCGGTTGGGTGCGCCGTAAATACGGGGTGAAATTCCAAACGGTGCAACAGCTCATTTGCCTTGTCTTTGCCACATTCACGCATAATTTCGTGATAGGCGGCACTTAAATCGTTGTTAGGATTAGCAAAAGGATTGTCTTTTTTTGAAACAGGCGTAGATTTTTCACGTGCGCGCAAAGCAGCAACACGATAATTCTCTTCACAGATATTTGCAAGATGAAAATATGACGCAAACGCACGCGCAAGCATCGTGGCTTCATGAATCTCAAGACCGTTTATAATACGCACGGCATCTTGGAGTGCAGAACACGTTTGACTTGGATGGTGTGCTTCCTGATTATCTGCCTCGATAAAGTCGGAAAGAAGCACGTCAAACGTGGTACAAAGGTTTTCGTCGTATTCCTGAATAACTTTACGTACAAGATGAAGAAAAAGCGTTAAATTACTTTTAAGGCTTTCAGGAATATTAACACGCTCAAAAGTGCGTTCCTCTTCGGCATGAACCATATGTGTGTTTATTTGTTTTGATTGTGCAGGCTTCAAAGGTTTGTATACATGAGCTGCTGTTGCACTGCTCTTGGTATGGTTTTGTGCCTTGTAAGCCTCTTTATCGTTTTTGCCAGATTGGTTTTGACCACTAAACTCCGACACGATAACTCCTTTATAAACAATACCCTACCTAACTTACTTATCTAACAATACACCACTTTAAAGCGCTGCAAGGCAGGTTTGGCAATTTAGCATAAGCGACACAGAAGCCGTAACCGTTTAGAAATCTTTATGTATAAAAACCTACTTACTATAAAAGATGAGAAAGCATGTAACAAACGTCTAAAACAAAACGTATAATAGGAATGCTTTTGTAAGATGCATAAACACGAGTGCTGGCCATAACGAACACATAGGGCGCATGGCTACTTGTACATTCACCATATATGCTCAAGCATTACAACAATGTTGCAACTCACAGACAGAAGTTTATAATGCACACAAACAATGTGTACAAACCATACGTATAATGTTAGGACTGGTAATGAAGCAGGCAATCACATACATACTGCAAAAGTTGGTGCCAAGCTTTGTGCGCTCAAGCCAAAATCTGCATTCTTTACCGTCTGTGCGCGCAACAAAACCCACGCACGGAATTATGGATGTATGGAAAAACCGCCTCATTGAGGGCGTGCGACACCAAGATTTTGCAAACCAAGTTGCCCTCTATGGAGCGCATCGAACTGTTAAAGATTATCTGTGTAACGCTCTTGGTCAGGCATGCATGGGGCTTATGTTTCCCCTTCTTACTATTTTAGTTTCACAAATTTGTGGCTCTGAAATTGCAGGCCGATTTACCATGGCATTTGTAATAGCTACGGTCTTGCAGTTTATTGCGCTTTTTGGGGTGAGAACCTTTCAGGTATCCGATGTTAGCGAACAAGATTCGTTTGCCGCGTATCAGCTACAACGCATACTTACCTGCATTGTTATGGCAGCTGTTGGCTTTGTATATCTGACGCTGCGCCACGATAGTGAGCTCATGTCATCATTGCTTATTTCGCTTATGACTTTTAAGCTTATCGACAGCCTCGCCGATGTCTATGAGGGTCGTCTGCAACAATGCGATAAACTCTATTTAGCAGGTATTTCTCAAGCCATTCGCTGCGGAGGCGCGTGTTTTATCTTTTTGTTAGTGCTTATACTTTTTCACGACGTGCAGACAGCAACACGCGCGCTTGTTCTCTTTGCAGGTGTAAGTTTTGTTATTATCACGTATCCACTTGCCAAATTTGAAACACCCAAATCGCGCACGTGGGAGCCCATTGAGCTTAGCGAACTTTTTTATGAGTGTTTCCCTGCATTTTTAGGTCAATTTCTTTTTGCGCTTATTGATACCTCTCCAAAATTTATTATGGAAGCAGTCTTGGATTATCAGCAGCAGCTCTATTTTAATGCGCTCTACTTTCCAGCAATGGCTATTGTGCTTGTTGCTGCGCTTGTGTATAAGCCACAGCTCATGAAATTATCAATACTTTGGACACAAAGTGACAACACAAAACTCTTTGATGTGCAAACACTTATCATTGCAACAAGCATTATTGGCATCACGGCCCTTATGGCTTGTATCATGTGGAATTGGGGTGCAACTCTTAATGGAATTCTTTATGGCGTCTCATTTAAACATTTACAGCTTGAGCAGCTAAGTATGGTGATTGCAGGTGGTTTAAGCGCATGTATCGACTTTTTCTTTCAGCTGCTTACTATCATACGCAAACAGGCAAGTGCTTTTACGTCCTATCTTATAAGCTTTGGCTTTGTTATTATATGTTCTCTCATATGCATTACGACATTGCATTTTAGTGGTGCTGTAAGCAGTTATGTATTAGCCATGACACTACTTTGTATGCTGTTATGCTTTCAGTATGTACATGCACGAAAAGCCATTCGACAACACTGATTTTACAGAAAAACGCAAGGAGAACTTTATGCATCATACAAAAGATGCTAACCCGTATACTTCACACGTTAGCACAAAAACTGTTGCTACTCTTATATTGGTTGTTTTGTTTTTGGCATTTTGTATTTTTGCTACGTGGACATACACGCACCGCCTAAGTCCTGCGCAGCAAGCAGCCAATGAACGCGAGCAAGCGGCAGCTGCAGCAAATGAAGCCCAGATTGCGGCAAAGCAATTACAAACAGAAAAACTGACAACGGCTGCAAGCCAATACCAAGATGCACTTAAAAATCCAAGCGAATACGTTTCTCATGATTTTGCAGTTACTAAAATATCATATGCTGTCATTGACATTACAGGAGATAAAATACCCGAAATGTTCATGAGAGTTGAATATGAAAAGGCCATGTCCGAGATCTATATTTTTTCTTCTTTGGGTAAGCAAGGCGACATGACGGTAACAGATAAGCCTCTTTATGAAGGCCGTGCAACCATAGGCGATGACGCAACAGGGTTTCAAATTGGAAAAGAACCTAACACACTTTTACAAAATGAGTATCCTTCTAATTCACAAACGATAACGAGCACTATGTACAAACTATCAAACGGAAAATTGGTACGTAAGCAACAATGGACCTATATCAAAAACAATGCACCCGAGCCACTCTCTGCAGATCACTGGCACTTGGCTTCCGAGATACAGTTTATCGATGCAAACAATACCTCACTCTTGGATGATATGGTTAAAACTAGGTTTTAGGATCAACAAACATCCTATCTGAAAGAACACGTACAGCTATACGCATGTTATATGCATATTGTCATGCCATCATGAATGCAATTTAACTTTTTTGGCGTAAAGAGTAGCGTATTTTTGCATGGCGCAAAACCCACCTTTTTAACTTATTTTAAGCTTTATTTGACATCCTCTAAAAACTTGGTATCATGATAGCTAACATATGAACGCTTGTTCATATGTATATATGTAAGGAGGTTATATGCCACGACAACCAAGTGCAAACAAGAAGAACTTGCATAATTCGCAGGAAAAAGTCCAACCAACACCACACAAACCTCTTAATGAAGCCACCGCAAAAGATACCGCAAAAGCCGAAATTGCTGCTATGGACATGCCCGATGAAGAAATTCTCTACGATCTTGCCGACCTATTCAAGATTTTCTCGGACACAACGCGCGTTAAAATTCTTTTTGCGCTCACCTGCGGTAGCTTATCGGTTAACGATATTGCAGACGCAGTTTGTTTGTCACAAAGTGCCGTTTCTCATCAGTTGCGCATTTTAAAACAAACACATCTTGTTCGTTTTAAGCGCGAAGGCAAACAAATTATCTATTCGCTTGCCGACGACCACGTAAACACCATGCTTTCTCAGGGTATGACGCATATGTGCGAATAACTGTACTTATTTTGTACGTATCCATGTATCGTAAACGAGTTAGCTAATTCTAACTTGTTTACATCAAATATCAACACCTCGTAAGGCAACACCTGCTATAGCTTGTTTCTCTATAGACCGCAACGTCAGGACAAATCATGAACTACCTCGTACGTAAATACCAAGGCCTCTCCCATGAACAGCGCTTTAACCTCATGCGAATTGTAATTTCGTTGGTTATCTTTATCGTCATTGAACTTCTACCGCTCAAACTACTTGGACTATCCTCTATCGTGTGTCTGTGGATCCAATTTGTACTCTTTTTGGTTCCCTATCTTATAGCAGGATCAGACGTTATTGCGCGTGCTTATAAAGGCGTTATCCGCGGGCACCTCTTTGATGAAAACGTTTTGATGGTCATTGCAACGGTTGGCGCATTCGCTCTGGTATTCTTCCCCGAAAGCGATCCTCATATGGCAGAGGGTGCAGCTGTTATGATCTTCTATCAAACGGGCGAATGGTTTCACGATTACGCGCTTGATCAAAGCCGCAGCTCCATTAAGTCGATGATGAACATTGCGCCTGCGTATGCCTATCGTATTGAGGGTGATGTACTTACCAAAGTTAAACCTCAAGATATTGAAGTTGGCCAATGCATTATGGTAAAACCGGGCGAACGCATTGCGCTTGACGGCGAAATAATAAACGGCTATTCGCAAATAGACACCTCCGCTATTACGGGCGAAGCTTTGCCACGGTTGGTACATATTGGATCGTCAGTGGTAAGTGGTTGCGTTAATTTATCGGGTGCGCTTACTATTAAAGTTACCAAACAGTATGAAGACTCTACCGTACAGCGAATTTTAGATCTTGTAGAAAATGCCAGCTCGCGCAAGGCTCACGCCGAGCACTTTATCTCAAGATTTGCGCGCATATATACTCCTGTTATTGTATGTTTAGCTGTGCTTTTAGCAGTTGTTCCACCGCTTATGAGCTATGGTTCGCCCTCAACATGGATACAGCGTGCCTTGATATTTTTGGTGGTAAGCTGCCCATGCGCGTTAGTTATTTCGGTGCCACTTTCGTTCTTTGGTGGTATTGGAGCCTCATCAAAGCAAGGAATACTCATAAAAGGCTCAAACTATCTTGAAACACTAGCTGTAGTTAATACCGTTGCGTTTGACAAAACAGGAACGCTTACTACGGGAAAGTTTGGTATTATCACCGTTCATCCCATTCCCGATATTGCGCGCGGTGTGCTGCTACGCATTGCAGCGCACGTAGAAGTGTTGTCTAATCATCCAACTGCGCAGGCTCTTCGACAGGCATATACTGCAGGTGCAAACCCGCAATTAGTAACTAACTTTACTGAACATTCAGGCAAAGGTGTAAGTGCCGATTTTGAAGGGCACCGCATTGCAGCTGGTAATCTTGCACTTATGGAAGAAGTGGGGATTCACACGCAAGCATGCGAAGTTATGGGAACCACCATTCACGTGGCACAAAACGGTGTGTATCTAGGTCACATTGTTATTGCCGACTCCCCTAAAGACGATGCTTCGCAAACCATTCTTAATCTGCACAAAATTGGTGTTGAGCGCTGTGTTATGCTCACAGGCGACAGGCTCGACGTGGCAAAAAGCGTATGCCAAAAGCTTGGCATGGATGAATTCCACGCAGAACTTATGCCGCAGGACAAAGTTGCAATTATCGAAAAACTTATTCGTCAAGAAGACTTGGGCGGCAAACTGGCATTTGTAGGTGATGGAATTAACGACGCTCCCGTTTTAATGCGCTCGGATGTAGGTATAGCTATGGGCGCTATGGGCTCTGATGCGGCAATTGAAGCAGCGGACGTGGTACTTATGAACGACAAGCCCTCAGGCATTGCAACAGCTATCAATATTGCACGTAAAACCATGAGGATCGTTCGACAAAATATTGTGGTGGCACTCGGTGTTAAAGTTTTAATTTTAGGTTTTGCTGCTTTAGGTATTGCAAATATGTGGGTAGCCGTTTTTGGCGATGTGGGTGTTGCGTGCTTGGCAGTTGCCAATGCAATGCGCTGCCTGCGTGTTGATAAATCTAAAATTAAATAAACTGCAGGGAACATGTAAATAAATGTTAACATTTTGAAAGGAGAAATAATGGAAACAATAGTATCCGCTTTATTAGTTTTTGTCTCTACATCAATTGACTACTTAGTTGTTTTGACTATTTTATTCGCCATTCAAGGCAAGGAAGGTTTGAAATCAATTTATGCAGGACAGTATATAGGTACAGGACTGCTTGTACTGGTTAGTCTTATTGCCGCTTACTTTTTAAATTTTATTCCACAAGATTGGATTATCGGA
>CAMQEO010000004.1 GCA_946999785.1 uncultured Atopobium sp. | reverse complement strand
AGCACTTGGCTTCTCGATTACAGGACTTGCAATTCTTCGTAAGAAGAAAATGATGAAAGAAAACAAATAAGTAGGTACTGCCTGTTTTAAGTAACGAGTATTGTTTATTGGAAGATGGCTCTGGCTATATGCTAGAGCTGTCTTTTTGTACGACGTTGTAATTTGTATGGCGTTGTGTGATGTGTTGTGTGCGTGTTACATCAGTTGCTTTTAGCTTATTAATCATCAAGAGATGACATAAAGTTTTTTAACGCTTTATCTTGCTGTTGGTTTAATTGAGCTTCTAGGTTTGGGATTTGCGCTGATGAAATAACATGGTCATCAACAAACAATGCAACGTTTAATAAAATACTTAAAACGCATGCATCAGATGGCCTAACTTCAATTGTAAAGGATTCTCCGCTATCTTGGCTTATGTTGCCTCGTGCATAAAACACGGTGTCTTTAACATCGTAAATTTCAAAGTAGACAATATGCGTATTGGTATGATTGAGCACTTGCAGGATGATATCAAAAGGAGTAGGACGAGAAAAAACCTCGTGCGCACTACAGCCTTTTCGCATGCGGTCTATACATGTGCTTAATACTGCCGCTTCGTGCGTTCCTATACGAATAGGAAGAATAGGCTTATTATCCAGCACAGATATATTACCTTGCGTATTGTCTTTAAGCACAGGATTTTTTGTTGACTCGTTTTGTAGCTTTTTAAATGCACCTTCGGTGGGCTGCAAAAATATCAGAGAGGGTACGCTAGAATTTCCTCGCACTAAACTTTGAATTTCCATTGCAACCATTATGTACTCCAAAAATTCTACAATTTCAACCAATACTCATGCCAGTATCTCATATTTTATGGTTATATACATAGAGTAAAACAAATAACCAACACTCATATAAACCGCGGCTAGGTGTATGCTCGCTTTTCTAGAGTGTATAAGAGTATTTGAAGGGTGTACATATCCTCAAATCAAAACCTCAAATCAAAAGGTATATGTGTGGAATGAGCTTGGTATGGCATTGATATCTAAACATATAGGTTCTGTGAAGTTCTTATATTATAAAAAAAGATTAGAAAACCGCTTGACTCACGACTAACAACAGGGTACTATTTTTTCTTGCATTGGACTCGTAGCTCAGTTGGTCAGAGCGTCCGGCTGATAACCGGGAGGTCACAAGTTCGAGCCTTGTCGGGTCCACCACATTTTGAGATAGTCACCCCAGTGGCGGTTATCAAAACCCGCTGGGGTGGTTATAAAATGTGTGAAGCACCCATTTGGGGCCTGAGGTCGTGGGTTCGACCCCCATCGTCTCCACCATTTGCAATTCAAGCTAGGTGTTTTCACCTAGCTTTTTTTATATCGAGGAACTTATGAGCCAATCACCTATGAATTCAAATTCTGCAACTCCTATTTCTTCGGAATTAGATGTCTTTGTTACACAAGTTATGGATGCTGTTTGCGAACGATATGAAACGGATACCTCTATACCGGTTCTTCTTGTTCTGCAGGATAAAGACGATGAATGCGTTTCATTTGAGTTTGATCACGATAGTATTGAGAAATGTCTTGATGAAGCGCGCGATTATGTCAAACATTTATCACGCATGCAGCCACATCTTAAAAACTTTCACACTGTTCGATATGCTATATCCTATATAGGAAGTGTAAGCGAAGATAAATCTGCAACTTCTTTTACTTCGGCGCTCTTGTTTGAATATCAAGAAAAAAGAGGTGTGGGATATGCGGCCTATCTTCCTTTGGATAAAAAACAAGAGTTGTCCTTCCGCTTGCCTTTGTCGGCAGGCGTTATAGACACCTTGTTATAAACTGATATAAGAATATACCGTGTAAATTCCTTAAAATCACAGGATTTTAATTTCTTTTACAAAACAGTGGTATAAAGTTTTAATGTTTATACATTTAAGTAAACGCACATCTACGACCAAAGAAGAGGTTTATATGCTCCAAGAGCACATTAGGAATATTGCTATTATTGCCCATGTTGACCATGGTAAAACAACACTTGTAGACAAACTTCTACGCGCAACCGATGCATTTAGAGCCAATCAACAGGTTCAAGATCGTGTTTTAGACTCAAACGATCAAGAGCGCGAGCGTGGTATTACCATTCTTGCTAAAAACATTTCTATTGAGTATAAGGGTATAAAAATAAACGTTATCGACACTCCAGGCCACGCTGACTTTGGTGGAGAGGTTGAGCGCGTTCTTAAAATGGCTGATGGTGCTTTATTGCTGGTTGATGCTGCAGAAGGTCCTATGCCGCAAACGCGTTTTGTTTTACAACATGCAATTGCTGCACACTTACAAATTATGTTGGTTATTAATAAAATCGACAAACCTGCTGCAAATTGTGAACAAGCACTTAATAATTCATTGGATTTAATGATGGATTTAGGTGCAACCGATGAGCAGCTTGAATTCACTATGGAGCATGTAATTTATGCTTCGGCCGTTAATGGTTTTGCTCGTCTTAGCCCAGATGATTCTTGTGATAACATGTTCCCGCTTCTTGATATGATTGTGAATGAATTACCTGCTCCTGAAGTTGATGTTGATGCACCTTTAGCTATGCAGTGCGTTACCATTGATCACTCGGATTACGTTGGTCGTATTGGTGTTGGTCGTATTTATTCGGGAACCATTCATAATAACGATAAAATCTTGGTTGTCAAAAACGACGGTACATCTTCTGTTGCTCAGGTAAAACAGCTATATACCTTTGACTATCTAGGAAAAAAGGAATGTAGCGAGATTTCTGCCGGTGATATTGGTGCTGTTGTAGGTATTGATCACACTGATATTGGTGATGTCTATACCGATATTGATAATCCTGTAAAATTGGAGCCTATTGAAATAGACCAACCAACGCTTTCAATTGTTTTTGAACCATCTACATCGCCTCTTGTTGGTCGTGAGGGTGATATTGTTGGCGGTCGTCAACTTAAAGAGCGTCTTGAAACCGAACGCGAAAACAATGTTACCATGCGTATAGAAGAACTTGAGGATAAAACTGGTGTTGAAGTAGCTGGTAGAGGAGTGCTTCATCTTTCGGTTCTTATGGAACAAATGCGCCGTGAAGGCTATGAATTTCAGGTTGGTCGTCCACGCGTGCTTTTCAAAAAAGACGATCATGGTAATATGCTTGAGCCTATTGAGCAGGCAGTTGTTGAATGTTCTGGTGAATATTCAGGTAAGGTTATCGAGGTATTTGGTAACGCTGGCGGCACTATGATAAACATGAAAACTGGTACTACGCATACTCATCTTGATTTTAAGATCCCAACACGCGGTATTATGGGATTAAAAACTAAAGTGTTAAATGTAACCCACGGTGATGCAGTGTTTTATCACACGTTTTTGGAATACGGACCTTACGCAGGAGAAATCGGCGCACGTCAAAATGGCGCTATGATTTCGATGTCAACCGACAAAGCGGTGGCATATGCTCTTGGAACGCTTCAGGAACGAGGTCAGCTTTTTGTAGCACCAGGTACCGATTGTTATGAGGGTATGTTGGTGGGCGAGCGCTCTAAACCTGGTGATATGGTCGTTAATATCGCAAAAACTAAAAATCTTGGTAACCAACGCTCTTCAACTGCTGATATTGCGGTTCAGCTTACTCCTCCTAAGACATTTACACTCGAAGAAGCACTTGAGTACATTATGGATGATGAGCTTGTTGAGGTTACACCGCAAAATATTCGTATGAGAAAGCGTATTCTTAACGAAACCGATCGTAGAAAATGGCGTGTTCGTAACGGTATGGTTGATAAATAATCTACCTATGTATAGCCAACTTATGGTGTTTAAGATAATAGCGAGATGGTTTTAACTATCTCGCTATTTTTTATGCATGCGCCTCCAACGTTGATAGCGTGTACGAGGATGAATAACCGCCTTGATGGTGGTGTTATGGGAAAGCACCTGTTTCGCTCGCTCTGCTTGTTTTTCAAATTGCGGCGTAAGATCTACATCGGCAGGGGATAAGAGATTATATGTAAGAGATATTCTTCTTAATGCAACGGTTGCAAGTACACAGAGTGCAGCCGCGATTGGACGATGCATGTATAGGCCAAATACCGCTGTATAGCTTACCAACGACCCTGCGATCGCACAAATTGCGTAATAATTGCTTCTCTGGAAAATGCGCGGTGTATTACCGATAAAAATGTCGCGCGCCATACCGCCGCCTACCCCTGTAAGCGTTCCCATAAGCACGCACGCCCAAGGGCTTAAGTAAAACGCCATAGCTTTGTCGGTTCCTGCCGCAGCAAAAAGACCTACTGACAAAATATCGATCCACTCAAGTGATTTTGGATGCTTGGTTAAAAAACTGGGGAATAAAAACCCTACACATGCAACAATTACCACCGAGGGTATGGCAAATTGCGAATCAAGCGCATAAATTCCACCGCGTTGCATGATCATATCGCGAATGAGTCCGCCGCCCAATCCTCCTAAAACCGATAGCGCCATAAAGCCTATTAAATCAAGCTTTCGTTCTTGAGCAACCAAAACGCCTGATAGTGCTCCAACCATAACTGATGCTAGGTCAAGCCACAAAGGAATCGACAGCGCGGACGCGTCTGGACCGTATGCGAGAAAAATGTCGTTCATAAATAGTGTCACCTTTATATCTGTTATTTGCTTCATATAGTATTTTGTTTGTGTAATATAGTACCCTATACATACGTTTATAAGCACTTTTATAAGTACACCATGTATATTCTATATGAGTAGAGCATGTAAATATTGTGCAAACCGCATATAAACTCGCGTATATACAAACGCTATGGACGTACATACTAAAATACGTTATACTTTCTTACGCACTCTTAAATGGACGCTGTACAAAAGCGTCTGATTTAGAAGCTTTTATTGGAGAGTTGTCCGAGTGGCTGAAGGAGCACGATTGGAAATCGTGTATACGCCGAAAGCGTATCCCGGGTTCAAATCCCGGACTCTCCGCCAGTAAGTAACCTTGGCGTTGCACATTGTGTGGCGCCAAGTTTTATAGATGGAGCACGAGGGATGTGTGCATCTAACCTATAGTTGCTTACACGCGTGCTTGTTGCCTTGAAATTTGTTTGTGCTGTTTGGTGCTCAAATTTTTAGGCGTTCACCCTGGAGGGGTGGCAGAGTGGTCGAATGCGGCGGTCTCGAAAACCGTTTACCCTTGTATAAGGGTACGAGGGTTCGAATCCCTCCTCCTCCGCCATATTTTTTCTTCCTTTTTACCCTATTCTACCAGCGAAAACGCGAACATTATAATACGTGCAAAATGGTACACTTCACCTGTTCGGAAAAACCAAACAACTGAAGACGGTATAAGAGCATGAAAACATAAAAGCGTAAATTACCGTGTTTAACTGGTGCAATACTTTGCAATAATTTACCAAAAAACTCATGCGACAATTTTGCTATAACCATCAGCACCAAAAACACCTTATATATCATTGAAATAAGCTCATTGTGGTATCATTGGAATCTATGGTCTATTCAAAAGTATTGACGAAGGGAAAACCATGGACTCTCGTTTTTCTTCTAATCAAAGTTTGTTTTCTGCAGCAAAATCTGCCTTAACCTGTGAGGGTGGATGGTTCAAACGCGTGCTATTGCTTTGTCTTATAGGATTTATTCCAATTTACGGTTTAATATTTGTAACTGGATATATCTACGAATGGGCTGCGGGTATCATAAACCATACTGAACTTTCGTTTGTAAGAAAAATTAACTGGAAGCAAACTTTTTTAGCAGGTTTAGTTCCTTTTATTGTGGGACTTGTTATTTATGGTGTCTTTACAGAGATGTCATTGTCTACTAAGAATGTTGGCGTCCCGTTTTTTGGGTTTATCCTTACATTTTTGCAGATAGCGATAACTGTTATTTTTACAGGACTGTGTTTGCGTTGCACGGTATACCGTCGTTTTTCGGAACTTTGGTCTGTTTCATCTATGCTTAGTGTATGTTTAGAAGATATGAGTGGCTTTTTGAGTTGCATTGTGCTTAGTTTTATTATTTCTTTTCTTACCTCTATAGTGATGGTTATTTTGTTTTTGGTGATCCTTTTCGTCGCGTTTTCTTCAGTTGCAGACCCTCTACTTATACTTAATGTTATTCAAGGCGATTTATCTCATCTCTTATCTGTTGTTGTCACGCTTATTCTTATAGGCCTTATTACTGCGTTGATTGCCTCTCCTGTGCTTTTGATAACAAACGCTTTAACAGTAGCTCTTGTTGCAGTTTGGATTGTTCGAAGCGATATTTCTGCCGATCGTAAGTTTTATGCTCCGGCCATTACTGACAGGAGCGCTGTTTCTTGTGAAACAGATACCGATAATGTGAATAATGGGTAAATAAGTCTGTGTAGATATTTGATATGTGCTCAAGTTATGCTGTTTGCCTTTGCGCTGCGTTAGCAACAACACATGAATGAATACTGCAAACATTTATATTGAGTTTTGTTTCAAGATCACCTGCATATATTATGTGGGTGATCTTGCAAGTTTGCGCCAAGTTTTGTGCAAGTTGAACTTGATACGATATGTTTAACGAGTATGAAATACCTATAAGGGTGTGGCAAGATTGTGTGTGTATGAAAATAACGTTAGCACTGTGGTAGTATAGAAAATTGACTTTTCCTGCTTTGAGTGCAACCTTCACAACTCAAAGCCGTTAGCCCAGAGGAGGTGACCATATTGAAGGCATACGAATTATTGTATTTTGTAAGTCCATCTTCTACCGAAGAAGCTCGCGATGCTGTAGCAAAGCGTATTGACACTACTGTTAAAGACAATGGCGGTGTTATTGATAATGTAGAGGATTGGGGTAAGCATAAACTCGCTTACGAGATTGACAAGCTTACCGAAGGTGATTACACCCTTATTGATTTTCATGCAGATCCAACGCAAATCGCAGAACTTAATCGTGTTTTACGTATTAACGACACGGTAGTTCGTCACATGATTGTGCGTCGTCCTGACAAAGATTAGTAAAACAACATCACATGACCTTGATGTGAGAGGTGGATAAATCATGAGTATTAATAGAGTTTCGTTGTCTGGTAATCTTACGCGTGACCCAGAATTACGTA
Source organism: uncultured Atopobium sp. (assembly GCA_946999785.1). GTDB lineage: Bacteria > Actinomycetota > Coriobacteriia > Coriobacteriales > Atopobiaceae > Fannyhessea. Next base: position 31,101 of record CAMQEO010000004.1, on the reverse strand, counting down.
GTACAACTTCGGGTTCGCAAGTGCTTTCTTTTGGAATAGCTGTAAATGATCGCCGCAGAAATGCACAAGGAGAGTGGGAAGATGTTCCCAATTACGTTGACTGTGTTGTATTTGGTGCTCGTGCAGAATCTTTAAGCCGTTTTCTTGCTAAAGGTCAAAAAATTGTATTGGAAGGAAAACTTCGTTGGAGCCAATGGGAGCGTGATGGTCAGAAGCGTTCTAAGCTTGAGGTTATTGTAGATAATCTTGATTTCTTCTCTCAGCGTCGTCAAAACGGCTCAGAAGGCTCTGGTTATCAACAACCTTACGGCACACAGATGCCCACGCAACAAAGTGTACCCGTTGCTGCACCAACTCCATATACACAAGCACCAGCAACTCACGTTGATGGCTATCAAGATCCTCAACAGGCACCGGCAACTTCAGTTCCCGAGCCTCCTGCCGCGGATGTGTATGACGAAGAAATTCCATTTTAAATTTTGTGATGTGATATGAAAATCAAACGAGATGGATTTTCCATCATAGAAAGGCTTTAAGACATGGCTAGACAAAAGCAAGTTGAGCAACCTCAGCCGCGTCGTAAATTCAGTCAACTTGATAAAGCTGAACTTGATTTTGTGGATTACAAAGACACACAGCTTTTGCGCAAGTTTATGACCGATCGTGGGAAGATTAAACCCCGTCGTGTGACCGGTATTTGCACGCAGCATCAACACAATGTTGCAATGGCTATTAAGCGCGCTCGTGAGATGGCGTTACTTCCTTATACAGTAACTGTTGTCTCGAGTCGTGGTGGCCGCAACCGTGGCTAATTAGCTCATTATACGTATTGAGAGTTGGTTAAAACCAACATATTAAAGGAGTTCCTATGAAAGTCATCCTCTTGGGTGAGCTGAGGGGCAAAGGTGGAGAAGGCGATGTTGTAGACGTTGCTCAAGGATATGCAGAAAACTGCCTATTCCCAAGCAAAATTGCCGTACCTGCTACCCCAGGTAACATTAAACAACTCGAGGAGCGCCGTCATAACATCGAAAAGCGTGAAGAGAAGCGCTTGGCTGATGCACATGCGACTAAAGAGTTGCTTAATGGTAAACAAGTTCTCATCGAAGCTAAAGTGGGAGAAAACAACCAGCTGTTTGGTTCAATTACAACTGCTCAAATTGTTGCAGCTGTTAAAGAACAATTGAACGTAGAGATTGACCGCAAGCGTATTGCTCGTGGTGCAACAATCAAGGTTGCAGGTTCTCACAAAGTTGAAATCAATCTTTACCGTGATATTAACGCAGAGATTTTTGTTGTTGTCGGAGCAAATGTTAAAGAGATTGAAAAATCGCTTTTTGACGACAAAGAAAACTCTGAAACCGTTGAAGCAGACGCGCAAGCAGATGCTACAACCGAAGAGAATGCGGCTGAGTAGTATTTAGCTCACTATGCATTCACTCAACCTTAAACTGAAACAGGTGAACAAGTGGTTCGCCTGTTTTTTTATTTAGTTACAAGAGTGACTTATTAACAATAAATTATAAAACACAACACTCATACACGTTCTTATACTGCAAAAATCAACAGGAGTATTCATTAGATTAAGAATTTAACTGGTTAAGCTTTTGACTGTATTCAAAAACACGGATTAACAACAAATCTACCTGCGCAAACAAAAAACAGAATGAATAATCGCACCTATTTCATCCTCATCGAAATTTATAAGCTATAAGCATCATAAATTCTTCATACTTTAAACAGTTTTTCAGCTTTGTTGTCTAAAATGTTGAAAATGTTGAAAACTTATAAAACACATTGAAATCGCTTGAGTATTGTAAACATTGGAAGATGAAAGATGATAATACCGACAAAGTTTAAAAGTAAAGACTTGATTTCCAAATTCATTGACTTTTTTTGTTGTAGACTAAATAACGCTCTTACAATCCATTCCATGTAATGACAACAAAAAGGAAATTTTGTGCCTGCAACAACTACATTTCAAAATTACGCGCAAGATGAGCAACAATCTCAAAATTTAGGTGCTCTTGATCCTACGCAGGTTCGTATGCCACAGGATAGCGATGCAGAAAAATCAATTCTTTCTGCAATGCTGTTATCTGATGACGTTCTGCAAGAATGCTTGATGCGCCTGCGTGTGGATGATTTTTATCTGCAGTCCCACAAAATGATCTTTAATGCAATTTGCGCACTTGCAGAACAAGGACATCAGGCAGATCCAATCTCGGTTGCGGATTACCTTAAAACCCAAAATCAACTTGATAAAATAGGTGGATCTTCAACACTTCTTGAACTTAACGAGAATACGTTTTCGTTAACATCTTGGGAACATCATATTGAAATCCTGCGCAGAAACGCTACGTTGCGAGCCATTATTCACGCATCAGCCAATATACAAAAACTGGCGTTTAGCGCGCCTGAAGACACCAAAGAAGTGGTTGACTCAGCAGAAAATATGTTGCTTGATGTAACCAATAAAGAAGTTACCAGTAACTTTTCGCAATTATCAGATCTTATGGCAGACCTGTACAACGACTTAAGCGACATGCAGGAAAAAGGTAAGCCACAAGGAGTGTACACCGATTACCCCACGGTTGATCGCTGGTTGCAAGGATTACGTCCAGGTCAAATGATAGTCGTGGGCGCTCGTCCCGGTGTTGGTAAAACATCGTTTGCGCTCAATTTGGCAGTTAATATGGCTAATTCAGGAGCGTCTGTTGCTTTCTTTTCTCTTGAGATGAGTAAAATTGAAATTGCACAGCGTCTTTTGTCTGCTCAGGCAAAGATTGATTTATCAGTTATTAGAGGCGGAAATATTCAAAATAACCAATGGGCACCTATTATGGCTGCAACTGCAGATCTTTCTAAACTTGACATTATGATTGATGATACGCCTGGAACTACTGTCACCGAAATTCGCGCTAAAGCACGTCGTATGCTGAACAATAAAGAAAACAGTGTAGTTATCATAGACTATCTGCAGCTGCTTTCTCCTCCGTCAGGGCGTTATCGTGCAGATTCGCGTGCCACTGAAGTTTCGGAGATGTCACGCGGCATCAAAATTATGGCAAAGAACCTCAATGTTCCCGTTGTTGCTCTATCGCAGCTTAATCGTCAGGTTACTGGTCGTCGAGATCAAAAGCCCCAACTTTCTGACTTGCGTGAATCGGGCTCAATTGAGCAAGACGCTGACATTGTTATTCTTCTTGACCGCTCTATGACCGATGAAGAAGCGGAGCGTCAAGACAGACCAGATAGGGGAGAAACAAGTCTTATTATTGCCAAGAACAGGTCTGGTCCTGTGGGTGTTGTTTCATTAAGGTTCTTGCCGGGAACAACCAAGTTTCTTGAAATTGATAAATCACACGAGGAGTAAGTGCTGTGTACAACCCGTCATTAGTTTTGATGGGTGTATGATATATACAAGTTGTACGTAGACTTTGTTTTATAGCTTGTTTGCTGTGTGTAAATAATGCAATACTAAAGAAGTTATATAAATCTAAGAAGGGGGATTTTATGCCTGCTTCAGTTCTTGTTGGTGCTCAATGGGGCGATGAAGGAAAAGGTAAAGTTACCGATCTTATTGCAGGTGACTTTAATGTTGTATGCCGGTATTCCGGTGGTGCAAATGCAGGACACACTGTTGTGGTGGGTTCTAAAAAGCTGGCACTTCATCAGATTCCATCGGGGATTATGTATAAAGACGCAATTTCTGTCATTGGCAACGGTTGTATCGTTGATCCTGAAGTTGTGCTTCAAGAGATTGATACGCTTGAATCCGAAGGTGTTTCATGTGAAAACCTGCGTATTTCGGGAAACGCGCATCTGGTTATGCCTTATCACAAAGACCTCGATGGCGCTCACGAGCAAAAACTTGGTAAAAATCTTATAGGAACTACTAAACGCGGTGTTGGTCCAACCTATATGGATAAGATGAATCGTATTGGCTTGCGTGTTCAAGATCTGCTTGATGACGATACATTCAATCAAAAGCTTGAGGCTGCACTCGCCTACATTAATCCAATTTTAACTAACGTCTATGGCTTAAAGCCCTACGATCAAGAAAGCTTAAGCGCACAATATCTTAACTATGCTAAAACACTTAAGCCTTATATTATTGAGAGTTCTTTATACCTGAATCGGGTTCTTGATGATGGTAAAAGCATCCTGTTTGAGGGCGCGCAAGCCACTATGCTTGATATAGACCACGGCACATATCCCTTTGTGACGTCTTCCAACTGCACTGCAGGTGGTGCAGTGACCGGCTCTGGTGTTGGTCCTACTAAAATCAATCGCATTATTGGTGTTGCAAAGGCTTATTTAACACGTGTTGGTTCGGGTCCTTTCCCAACAGAGCTAACTGATGAGATGGGCGAAAAGCTTCGTCAACAAGGTGCAGAATTTGGTGTAACAACCGGACGCGCACGTAGATGTGGCTGGTATGATGCGCCTATTGTTAAACACTCGGTTCGTGTAAATGGTTTGACTGATTTGGCTATAACCAAGCTTGACGTACTTAGTTGTATGGATGAAATTAAAGTATGTGTTGCATATAACTGTGACGGGCAGCGCTATGACAGTGTTCCCGAGTTTCAGGCGCGCTTTTTGCATGCAAAGCCTATTTATGAAACACTTCCTGGTTGGAACTGTGATATTACAGGTGTTCGCCGCTTTGAAGATTTGCCTAAACAAGCTCAAGCGTACATTGACTTTTTGGAAAAGCTCGCTGGCGTACGTGTTTCTATTATCACAGTTGGGCCAGAACGCGAACAAACGATTAATCGTTATTGGAATTAACCAATAATTGAACGTAATTTATTACACTGAATAATAAGGCAAAAATGCTTGTACTGTAATAGGGAAAGGGGGTTAACATGACAGATGCACAACAAAAAAAGTTTGCAATTGTATGTGACAGCGCATGCGATGTTCCACTACACGCACTTAATTCTGCTCAAGTTCACCTCGTTCCCTATTACGTATGCTCAAAAGAACAAAACTATCGTGAGTGTATAGACCTTGATCCTTTAGATTTCTACGTTCATCTTTCTTCTACAAAGGGTCGTTTTACTGTTAAGTCACCCATGACAAAAGATTATGTTCGAGTTTTTGAAGAATGTAGAGATTCTGGTTATAAAGACATTGTGACGCTTCATGCGTCAACAAAACTTTTTGATTCTTATTCAGTCTGTGTTTCAGCGGCTAAGTCTGTTTCTGGTATATGCGTGCATGCCATTGATACAAAATGCATATCCGCTCAATTAGCACTAGTTTTAGCTGCTTTAGTGCGCGATCGTGATAATGGTTTAGAAGTGGGCCAAGCATGCAAACGAGCGGTAACGCTCGCGAATACCACTAAAATATCAATGATTCTTCCTCCTCAAGCGGCTGACCTAACAAAAGTGTCTTCTAACCCATATGGAAGTATTCTTCTTGGAGCACAAGCGCTTAAAGCTCGTGCATTTGGGGTTCGTCGCATGTTTACCTTAAACGATGAAGGTTTACCAAAAGAGCTTTGTAGCGCACCTCAACTGCATGTATTAGCAGGTAGATTGGTGCGTAAGATGAGCTTATATAGTCATCAGGTTGGTCCTTTAACTCATGTTGAAATTAGCTCAGGTGCACCTCGTTTGTTGAGTGTATTAGAAAAACCGCTTGATACCAATGAGTTTGAATCTCGTGGAGCAGGTGTTGTTAATACCAATCCTTCTACAACCAAATTACTGGGCATAGGTACTGTGGGCGTGAGTTATACACCAACTGCATATATTACTGCACAGCAATTTTCATCATTTCTTGCAGGTGAATAGGTATTGCAAGTCCGTACTTCATGGTCTTGTTGCTGCATAATATGCTACACCGCTCATAATCATAAACTGCTTATGTCATGTGGTTTCGTTATGATAAATCAATCTTATAGGCTAATTTTCGCTATCATAAAACCGTATGCATTACAAAAGCATATGGTAAGGCGAGAAGCACTTATAAAGAGAGGGGTAGTATTATGCCAAAACGTACACAAAAAAGCGATTCTACCGCTGATGAACGTAAAGAAACAAGCAGCGCGCTCGCCTCAAAACAAGTCCTTAGTGATACGGACTTACTTGAATACCCCCTTGATGAATCTACGCTTTTTAATGGGCTTATTTTTAATGTATCAAGAATGCGCGTCAAGCTTCCCGATGGAGGCATTGCCGAGCGCGATATTGTTAGGCACCCTGGTGCTGTTGCTGTTGTTGCGCTTACCAATAGTGGTTCTATTTGTTTGGTAAAGCAATACCGACCTTCACTAGACAGGATAACATTGGAAATACCCGCTGGTAAACTGGAGCTTGGTGAAGATCCTCTTGAAGCAGCACAAAGAGAATTACTTGAAGAAACAGGTATGGTTGCACAAAATATGGCACTGCTTACCACAATAGCCTCTGCGGTGGGTTTTTCCGATGAATTAGTGCGTATTTATATGGCAACTGGTCTTACACAGGGAACACCTCATCCTGATCAGGATGAGTTTGTTCGCACGGAACTTGTTCCTTTGCACGAATTTATCAATACCGTATTAGATGGTAGAATTGAGGATGCAAAAACAGTGGTGGGCGCTCTTATTTGTGATGCTGTTTCCCATCGTTTAACTTCGCAAAATTCTGTTGAATAGTAGGTATTGTCGGTTTCAGTACGGAGATTTTTCATGAGAAAAAAAAGAGAAATCGCACGCGTTCAAAGTCATGCGCTTGATGCAAAGAACGCTGAAATACTATTTGCCACGGTAGATGAAACAGGTCATACCAACGCTGAAACAGCAAAAAAACAGCGCTTGCGCCGCCGTAGGTTTGGAAATGCTGTTGCAGTTGACCCCTTGTCAACAGAGGACCCATCAGGCTCTAATATCGAGCACGTTATCGCAATAACTGCCGTTTCATTTGTAGTTATTTTCTTTGTTTTAGTTGTTGTTTCTCAGGTTGCTATAGGCGTTATTAGACGCAATAGTACAGCTAACCTTGCAACCGAAGTATCGGTCAAAGCGGTGGGTTCTGCTATGAGCGGCGGTGTTGAATGGGGTAATGGATTTACTCAATTCCCCGAGCGTTTTTCTGTTGAAGAAGCTGACGAAAACACACATCGTATAGAGGTTACGGTTACCGACACAACCTCTAAAGATTTGCTTGAAGTTTTTGCTGGTTCTCAAATTCAAGCAGCTGCGCTTTCTATTAATTCGCTGCTCAACCCTAATATAAATACCGTAATTTACCATGTACAGGTGTATTTTAACGAAAACAATAAACTGCAGCACTCTAACTTGTTTGGCATACTTCCTCCCCAAGGCACGCCGCGCACGCTTATAACATTTATTTGGACAAAAACAATAACTGATAATGGAGTGCGTTTCCATTGCACTATTAAAGGAGTCGACAAAGAAATTGCCGATAAATTACGTGCAAACATTACATCATCATTTACTCCAAACACCATTATTGGTCAGGTTTTTGGGACAGTAGATCAAGATGACGCCGATGCCGTCAAGGATAAGCCTTCTCAAGATGGAGGCTCAGCTCAATCAACCGACGAACACGCATCTTCGCCTCAGTCCTCTAAAGACGATGCGAAAAACAAAAAAGACACATCCGCCACAACAAAAGACTCAAGTAATTCTGATTCCGGCTCGCAAGGATTAGATAAAAACACATCCGAAGGATCTAGTGTTGCGGTTGATAACTCAAATAGCGTAGGGTCTGCTCGTTAAACTGCATCACATACTCCACAGAGGGCTTGTGGTTTGTACTTATAAAACAGCTGTCCTTAACCATTTATACAGCGTTAAGGACAGTGTTTGAGTTGATGGGATGTTAGCTTGGAAGCAAGCATATGCGTAGTAGTATCCGTAATGAAACATACACAGCAATAAACTGCAATGCATGTTCGTGATATTGTTACTCTATGACACCAGCTGTGTTACCTGGTTGAGCAAAGATTCAAAACTTACTCCGCGCATTTGCCAGTCAGGTTGTTTTTGAGTGATGGTAATAGCTTTGCATACAAAATCACCTGCAAATTCAGTGGCTTTGATAATATCTTTTCCATTCATACAACAAGCCAAAACGCAGCTTGCAAACAAATCTCCCGTTCCATGCAGGCTTACATTGAGTTTTTCTTGAGAGACTTTAACAACATGTTTGTCCTTATTGGCTATAAAGTTAATTATTTTACCATCAGCTGTTTCAACACCCTTTAAAACCGTATATCTCGCGTGATACGAGCTAAGAGCTTCAAGCATGTGTTTTACATAATCAGGAGACGGGCTTTGCCCTTCATACTCCGTATCTGTTAAGATGGCAGCTTCAGTAAGATTGGGTGTTAGAATATCGGCGTTATGTGCAAGTTCTTTCATAGCACAACAGAGTTCTTTGGTGTATGTTGGATAACTTTTACCACCATCACCCATTACGGGATCCACAATGCGCATCGCGTGGGGAAACATGCTGTAGAGTCTTTGTATGGTTCTCACTTGTTCACTGTCACCTAAAAATCCAGAATATATCGCATCTACCTCAACCTTTTCTTGTTCCCACGCATTGAGATAAGATTCAAGCATTGATGTTGTGTCATGCATATAAAAATGCTCATACTTGGTGTGAGCAGAAAACAACGATGTAGGAACAGGACACACGTCGCATCCAGCTGCCGACAACAGAGGAATTGCAACACCTAATGAACACTTTCCATAACCGCATAAATCATGCACCGCTGCTACACGAGGAATATATCCATGCTCTCGAGAGAAAATAGTGGCAAAATCATTACCTTCTATTTTGGTGGCACATATATCGTAGTCTGATTCTAGATATTGCATTTTCATACTAAACACCCCTTAAACGAGTTGCATAAAGTGTTAAAAAATGATGACAAGAATGTCAACTGTTTTATCTGTAGACCAGTATAAACTAACACACGTGTCTGTGTGCGTGTGTGAAGTATGAACACATCCGCTCATGGGGTATAATGTCAAAAGCGACGCCGTACACAAAGTCATTATTCGACGCTTGTTATAATGCATAAAAGTGCTATATGGATAGAGGTCAACATGAGTAAACACAGCTCCCAACCACAAATGGAATTAAATAATTTGCCTCAAAAACCACTGCCATATAAGCCAGGGCAAAATGCGTACAGCTCGCTTGTTTCTAAGCATAGAACCAAGAAGAAAAGTTTCAAAGATTATTTGTCAACCATTTTGATTGTTGTTGGCTTTTTGCTTATGCTTGCAGGTGCTGCTTACTATGGTTATACGCAATGGTGTTATTATGACCAAAGTCAAACTAACAGCAAGTTAGCGCAATACGCAACTATCCCTGACGCTCAAACCGACAACAATGGAGATGAAACTAATGGAGCTCCCGAAGTTGATTGGGCTGGTCTTAAGGCTATAAACTCAGAGGTTGTTGGGTGGTTGCAAATGCCAGGAACTCCTGTTAATTACCCAGTGTACCACACAACTGATAACGAGCGGTATTTACGGCATAACGCTGAAGGCAAGTGGACCATCGGTGGACAGGTATTCATGGACTGTGATAACAAAGAACCTGGTCTTGTGGATTATCAAACGGTTCTCTATGGTCACCACTTAAACGATGGTACCATGTTTTATCACTTCTTTTTGCTCAACGATCAAGATAAATTTAACAAAACAAAAACCATTTGGTATGTAACTGAACAAAAGGCATATGAGCTTGAACCACTGTTTGTATACTACACGCAGCCAGAAGATCTTGATGTTCGTAAACTTTCGTTTGCTAACGATCAAGAATTTCATGATTATCTACAACAGCGCCTACAAAAAGCTGTTACACGCCGCGCTGATGCAGATCAAATCATTCCTCGGTTAAAGCATGTTATGACTATGTCCACCTGCAATTATTACGAAGGTTATGGACGTTCAGAAACGGTGTGCGCGCTTAAAAGTGAGGTAAATCTATCTGATTAGTTGCTCATTTAGCTGATTGCCTCTGCTCATTAAAACGGTGACTAAACATACCTTGCCCAGATGTCATCCATTTGTGTCATTTGTTTGATTAAGGCAGCTCGTTGATGAGCTCGATAGTGTCATCTTTTTGTCCGTGACCGGGATTATTGATGTCTTGAAAGGCAACACCCATAACACAGACAATATAATCAACATTGTTTTTTGTGACAAGTGTTACCCAACATAATCCTGCATTATCAGTGGTTCCAGATTTGCCGCCAAGTATCTTAAAACCATTTTCTTCCTCAGGGGTTATATGAGAAAGGATGTTGTTTTTCAGGGTGATTCCTTTAGGATGCTGGCTTGTTTTTGAAGATGTGTACTCTTGAGCGGTTAAAATATCTTTGAACCTTTTGTCTTGCAGACATGCTTTGAACACTTTTACAACATCCATAGCACAGCTTATTTGATTTGGGTCGTCCAAACCTGTTGGGTTAGTGTAATGGGTTGCGCTTAATCCAAGTTTTTGTGCGTTATCATTCATTTCTTTTACAAAAGCATCTACAGAGCCAGCTGTATGTATTGCCAAGTTGGTAGCACATTCGCCTCCCGATCTTAAGAGTGTTCCATAGAGAAGGTCTTTATATGTTGTTTGTTCATCAGCTACAAACCCTGCCATCGATGCGTTTTCATCCACTAAATGCTGAAACGTTTCTTTGTCTATGGGTGCCAACTCATCTAAGGATTGTATGTGTTGTAGGGCGGTATAGATAGTCATAAGCTTTACAAGTGATGCAGGCGCACATGCAACATCTGCGTCATCGTTAATAACTTCTTTATGGTGTGTTATATCGTAGACATATCTATATTTTGAGCGATATGTACCACTTGCATGATGTGTGATGGCTAAAGGATCAAGTACATAGTTGTCAAACGCATAAGAAGGCGTATGAGCAGGTTCAATTTGAGTGGTTTTCGTGGTGTTTAGTAGGTATAGCGCGGCTGCTATAAACGCCACAACTACAAGCATAACAAAAAGTCGAAACACTTTGCTTATTTTGGACCACGCTCTCTTGCGTTTTCTGTATCTCGCGCGCCCTTCAAAATTTAAATTTTGGTGGGTAAAACTTGATATGTTTTTGTGTTTAGTCATCTATATACCTACCGTCTTACAAGAGATAACCGTGGGTGTATCGTGCTTATTGTACCTATATATAAACTCTTATGTGCAAGACGACTGTATCTATAAATTATTAACATGTAACATTCTTTAGTTTTTGAGGCGTTTTACCAAGATATCAGCTACACTGATAATCAGTATGGTACGTAACGATTTTTGTGCAAGGAGGAAGTATGTCACTTTCCAATCAGGAAATATCACAACAGGCGGGTGAATATTTGGATACCGCGCTTGATTTTCTTATGAGGAAAATCGAAAAAAAAGCAGTTTCCGCTGAAGGCATTACCGCGCCTCACATGAAAGAAGACGCCGAGTTTGTGGCGCATGAGCTTACGCGTGTGGGTGTGGATGCTCAAGTGATTCAATCGCGCAATGCTGACGGTACTCCCGGTGCGTGGGAAGTTGTGGGTTCTAAAATTGTTGATCCATCCGCAAAAACTGTACTTCTATACGCACATCACGATGTTCAACCCGCACCTAATGAAGATGGCGTTTGGCAAACCGATCCTTTTAAGGGGACCATTAAAGGAGATCGTTTGTATGGTCGTGGTGCATCAGACGACGGCTCGGGCATTGCCATTCATTTATGCGCATTGAGTATTTTGGGTGAAAAACTTGGTGTAAATATTCGTTTCTTCATCGAGGGTGAGGAAGAGATGGGGTCCGATAGTTTTATCCCCTTTGTAAAAGATCATCCAGAATTTTTTGATGCGGATATTATGATTGTTGCCGACTCGGGTAATTGGTCAGCAGAAATCCCCAGCCTTACAACTTCTTTGCGCGGAAACACCAATATTGATGTTGAGTTATGTGTTATGGACAGTCCGCGCCATTCAGGTGCGTTTGGTGGACCTATTCTTGATTCCAACACACTTGCTGCCATGCTTATTGCACGTATGTATGATGCCGAAGGCAATTTAGTGGTTCCTGGTGTTGAGTCTCAAGAAGTAGTAGGCGGATTACAACAAGACATTGACGAAGCTCAATTTAGAATTGACGGTGGTGTGTTACCCGGTGTTAAGCTAGCTGGTTCCGACTCGCTTGCGTCTCGTTTGTGGGTAAAGCCTGCTGTTACTGTTATTGGATTTGACGCTCATCCTGTTGAAGGATCCTTTAATGTAATTTCTCCTTCCACTAAATTTAGGCTTTCACTGCGCACCGCTCCTTCACAAGACCCCGAACAGGCACAAAAGGCTCTTGGTGAGTTTATGGTTGCTAACGCTCCTTTTGGTTGTGAGGTTTCCTGGACTCCGGTTGATAAGGGTCGCGGTTGGGCAATGGACGCACATAGCGAGGTAAGCAGAATAGCTGAGCAGGCATTGGAAGATGCATTTGAGACACAGCCCATCAATCAAGGTCAGGGCGGATCAATTCCGTTTATTCCCGATTTATGCGAAATGTTTCCAAAATACCAAGTTTTGGTAACAGGCCCCGAAGATCCTCAGGCAAATGCACATTCACCTAATGAGTCTCAGTCAATTTCTTCTTTAAGAAAACTTATAGCAGCAGAAGCTATGATGCTACGAGACTTTGCTGAGCTTGCATAAGCTCTGCGTGTTAATAGAATTTTGTACCCTCGTGTAGTTTTAGATTGCGCACATCCACAGCGCGCTCTAAGCACGCGAGGGTATATATGTAATAATGTTTGAGTCTATTTCTGCATATGAACAAACAACATGTATATTATTGAGAAATGTACCAAACGACTTTATAGTAAACACTTTGAAAGCAAATATTGTTTCTAAAAACATGGATAAATCTGACTGCGCGTTGTACGCAGATAAAAACTCAAGGGTAAAAAAATTACTGTGTTGTGGTTGCTGCATTAAGTGCTGCGACCATATTTTTTGCAACGCAAGGTAAATGTGAGCCTGCGCACTTTGAGGAAAGCTGAGCCGCTTGGTGAGCTTTTGTTTGGGTGGGGCGGCACTTGTTTTGTGAGCGCTAAATGCATCGTAATCATCTCTATATTCGACAATTTCATATGCATCTGACTGTTTTTGTAGATATGCACACACGTTGTAGCCATTTTGGCAATTTTTATAAAGAATACCTTCGGTTATCATAAGAGCCTCTTTTGTTGTTGTGCTTTTGTATTATTGTAGGATATATTTTTAAAAAAGCAAACACATGTTCTATATAATTTTTGTGATGAGTGCATCTGGTTTACATAAACCATGGAATTAAAGAAATACACTTTGTGAAAACTCATAAGTCACGTGAGCAAATTACACGTGTGCAACAAGTTTGTAGGTTATAAAACATCTTGATGGTTTATACAAAAAAAAGAGCCGTTAAACGACTCTCTGAAAATCAAATGGTGCGGCGTATAGGATTCGAACCTATGACGTTCTGATTCGTAGTCAGACCCTCTATCCAGCTGAGGTAACGCCGCGTTGTGTACTTAGTATAATGCTCTTATAACGCATTCTTGTCAAGCGTGAATTGCAAACAAAATTTAATTTTTTTAGTTTTTTCTAAAACACACATGTATATGCATAAATTAGTACGCATCTCTACGGTCAAAACCATGATTTTTATTTGGTGATTCATTATTCTTATAAGTATTGCTGACATATTGACTTTTATGTGATAAAATTTTCCACTGCAAACGGAGAGCTGACCGAGTGGCCGAAGGTGCTCGCCTGCTAAGCGAGTATAGGGTGCAAACTCTATCTGGGGTTCGAATCCCCAGCTCTCCGCCAGTTTATTTTTGTCTTTCCTTTATGCATAATTGTAAGGCTATGTACCTATGGCGTACTTTCATATATAACACAGCTAGAATAGAGCGTTGTGTGTTGTTTCGAGGGCAATCATGACTCAATTCATCTTAGAAAAACCTTCATGCATTTGCCGTTGGAGGATTTACAACCAGCAGCTTCCCTTAGAAAACAGACTATTACGAGCTTTATCGCGGCGTGTGGTTAATGGACGGCAGATTGACACGCGCCTTGTTGCATGGGCAAAACAGCACATTGAATGGACGCTCGTTTCGGGTTCAACCACATATCCTTGTGGTGTTCTTATGGTTGTTATCGACGAAAAAGGGCAAGCCGCTATGAGCGTTGGTCCTTACACGCCTCTTAAACAAGCAAAATTATCTGTTTTGTGCGCTCGTGCGCACACAGCTCAAAATGAAGCAACTAAGACGCGTGTTGCGCCTGAGAGCTTATGGGGAGTGGATAACAACACACTTATTTGGTGTGCTCAAGACGACGAAACAGCAAGCGGCGTTAATTCGCTTGTTATAGATCTTGCGCATACACTTGGTATATCTGTTGTTAAAGATGCAAATTTACTTAACCAGGTTCAAAGTAAACAAGCTTGTGTTTCCGAGGTGTTTTTGGTCTCTGACGAGCATGGTATTGTGGTGGACGAAGCAAGTAGTTCAAGTCTGGTGCAGCGTCTTGCGCAAAGTTACCAGAAGCTGTTACAAAAGACCAAGTGTCCTACTCGTTCTTCAAATTAGCGTTTATTTTTAGCAAACGCCGCTAAAATTGTCGTTTAGTTTTGTGCATCGTTTGGCATGTCTTATCTACATGAAATAGCAGTACACCCACGCGCAAAACCATTTAAAAGCCTTTGAAACCATGCCCGATAATCTCGGTGGTGTTTACAATGGTGGTAAAAGCATCGGGGTCATTTTCGCGTAAAAATATAAGGAGTTTTGCCGCTTCTCTTCTTGTGAGTACGCTTACGAGCTCGATTTCTGGTTTACCCGAAAATCCACCGTATTCTTTTCTAACAGTTGCAGTTCGATGAAGTTGCATGACTAAGAAATTAAGGACGCTATCGGGGTTTTTGCTGATAATGGTGCAAACTTTTCTAATGCTTACGCTTTCAACCACGGTGTCAACCACAAAAGCCTTAGCAATATGTCCTAAAATACAATAAAGACCAATACGCGGGCCAAATAAATATGCAGAAATAGCAACAATAATGGCGTCGACAATCATAAGCGCCTTGCCAATTTCTACGGCAGTATATTTTTTTAAAATCATAGCAAGAATATCGGTTCCACCTGTTGAAGCACCAATATTAAATGCAATGGCGCTTCCTGTTGCGGGCAGAATAACAGCAAATGCCAGCTCAAGCAAGGTATCGTTGGTAAGGGGTTGGCTCATAGGAATAAAAAACTCAAGGATGGTTACATAAGCCGATAAGGCTAAAGAAGAATATACCGACCAACCAACTGTTTTTTTATCTAAAAAGATAAGCCCTAAAACAACTAAGAGAATATTAACAGCCCAGATAAAGGCACTTAAATGAAGGCTTGGGAATAGATATGCTAAGATAATGGAAAACCCCGATGTGCCGCCCATAGCAAAGTGGTTTGGCGCTTTAAAACACATGATACCAACTGCATTTATAATGAGTCCAATATTAAGAATAAGAAAAAACTTTATCGAACTTGGATGATCACGCTTGTCAGCAATGCGTGTGCCTACCTCAACCTCTTTTTTATTAAGTCGGTCTTGAAATGCTTCCATACCTCTCTCTTTCCTTGCTTGTATGAGAACATCTATGTGCATGAATAGTACTATATATCCTTGTGCTTCATGCTCAATTCATATTTTTACACAACGGAATCTTTTAAGAGATACACATTCAAAGTCTATACGTCTTTACGAATATTTATAAGAAGATGTGTATAAATTCTGCACGGTGGGTACTTTTATTTTCGTTAGAAAATTTAATCGCTTCAGTATTCCTATGCCAAGCAAAACCGTTACAATGTTAAAACGCATATAAAACCCAAACTTAGGAGGTTGTGGTGATGAATACAAATAATTCAGAGCCTCTTACATCTGCACACGAACAGGGTCTTGGGAAAACCCCTGCATGCGATGGTTGTTCAAGTACAACTGTGTCGCACAAAAGCATGAGTGCAGAAAAAGCTGCAAAAATTGCAACAGTTGCGGCGTTGTACGGAGCAATGACGCTTGTAGTATTAAGCGTTTTTTCGGGATTAGCCTGGGGGCCTGTTCAGTTTAGAGTCTCGGAAGCTCTTTGTGTTTTGGCTCTTTTTTGTCCTGAGGCTATTGTAGGTTTAACTGTTGGTTGTGTTTTGGCAAATCTCATTAACATCTCGCTTTCAGCAACTGGTATTTTAGGATTGCTTGACGTAGTGTTTGGATCGCTTGCAACGCTCATCGGTGCTTGGTTTACCTGGCATTTTAGAAAAAAGCCTGTTCTGGCACTTTTGGGGCCGGTTGTAGCAAATGCTTTTATTGTTCCTGCGTATCTTCCATTTATACTTGCGGGTATTGGTTTTTATACCATTCCTTTTACCGAGATTTCTCTTGACGCGTCTTATGTTGCCATGTACGTGTTTGGTGTGGTTGCCACGGGCATTGGTGAGGCTGCTGTGATGTATGTTGTTGGCTTGCCTTTGTACAAAGCTCTTGTTAAGGCTGGGTTAGGTAAATTTCTAAAAACGGACTCTATTGCATAGTAATTAAAAAATACCGTAGTATATATGGGTTTTTCTCTATATTGAATATCAACGGTAAAATGTAGTATTGCACAATTATGTGTGCAAACATGGTTAATTACAACAGGTAGGGAGCGCAGCACATGCACAAACAAAGCTCATATGTTAGCTTTTCGCCTCGCATGTGCGCGCTTTTTGCGCTTGCGCTTGTATTAGTGTTGCTGCTTGTTTGGGGGGTTGCTCATTCCAATCTTTTAAGTGCTTTATTTGCAGGCGTGATGTTGGCAATTGTTGTTGCGTGGGGTACTGCACAACTTGTATCACCTGTTGATAAGCGTCTTCAAGCTACCGAGCGCACACTTCGAGTTGCATCGGCAACGCTTGTCCACATGGCCGATGGCTTGTCTGAACAAGGTTGTATGGCGGTATGTCAATTACTTTTGTCCGAAACTGCAGCAAGTGCTATTGCTATGACTGACACGCGCACAACGCTTGCATACGTGGGAAGCGAAGCGGGAATTGTACCTGTTGCCGCTAAGGTAAGCAGTGCTGTAAAAAATGTGCTGGGAAGCAAACGCGTTCAGACATTTACGTTAGGAGATCAGGATGAATGGAAGGACGAATTTTCTTTTTCGCCTCTCCAATCGTCTAAACTTGTGCCGTTTCCTGCAGGAATCATAGCGCCTTTAATTGTTTCTGACAAAAGCGTTGGAACGCTAAAATTGTATTACGCACGTAAACAAGATATTACCCATACTCAAATTACTATTGTGTGTGGTTTAGCAGAATTATTATCTACGCAGTTACTTGCATACGAGTTGGATAGACAGGCCGAACTTACGGCACGTGCCGAGGTAAAGGCACTTCAAGCGCAGATAAACCCTCATTTTTTGTTTAATACGCTTAATACCATTGCGTCTTTTACACGAACCAATCCAGAAAAAGCTCGTCTTTTACTGCGTGATTTTTCGTCTTTTTATCGTCATACGCTTGAGAGTTCGCAAACGCTTATTCCGTTTTCAGAAGAATTGCAACAGACACGCAGATATTTGCAGATAGAAAAAGCGCGCTTTGGTGAAGACCGTATTATAGAAAATGAGCGTATAGCCCCTGATTGTGCAGACATTTTAGTACCGGGCTTTATGGTACAGCCAATTGTAGAAAACGCTGTTCGTCATGCCATGAAAGACGATGGGCCACTCCATATTGATATTTTAGCTGTAGTAGACGATCGTGATGTACTTATTTCGGTGTGTGATGATGGTTTGGGCATGGATTCTGAAACGGCCGATAGATTATTACAATCAACCAAAGCATTAATAACACACGATCCTCGTGGAACAGGTATTGCCCTGCGCAACGTGGCGGAGCGCATTGAACGGTTTTATGGTGCAGGGTCAGGTGTTGAAATAGTTAGCAAGCTTGGCGAGGGAACCTGCGTTACGCTTAGGCTTTCGCGTGAGGCGCGACCTTCTTGTGTATAAACCCTCTTATACATAAGTTGTTATACATCAAGAATCTATCTCACATAGATATAATGCTTAAAGGCACAACCCTAGGTTACTTGCTATAATACATGGGGTGATATACTGAATACCTAAAGACAACAAACGTAATGATGTATTCCTTATAGGGAGGAAACATGCAGGTTATTAATGCATTGATTGTGGACGACGAGGCTCCTGCGCGTTCGGAACTTAAGTACTTGCTTGAACAAACCGGCCGTGTAGCGCGTATAGAAGAGGCGTCAAGTGCTCGTGGTGCAGTTGAGGCACTGGTACGCAGCAAAGAAGGCGCAGAACAGGCAACCAATGTTATATTCTTAGACATTTCTATGCCAAAGATGTCGGGCATGCAACTTGCAGAAGCACTTCACAAGCTTAACAATCCGCCCGTGGTTGTTTTTGTTACTGCATACAGCGAATACGCTTTGGAAGCTTTTGATGTAGATGCTCTTGATTACCTTATGAAACCAGTGGAAATGGACAGATTGCTTCGCGCTCTTGATAAGGTTGAACAGCATTTGCAGCCTGCTGGCACACCTCATGCTACACCTGAGAGAATCCCCGTTGAAAAAAATGGCAGAAAAGTGCTTATTCCCGTTTCACACATTCGTTACATAGAAGCGCGCGATGATTATTCGTGTATCTACACATTTGATGAACGATTTTTATCTACAGTTTCACTTGCAAAATTTGAAGCCAAACTTGCCGATCACGGCTTTTTTAGAGTTCATCGTGGGTATATTGTTAATCTCGAACAGGTTGAAGACATTGAGGCGGTATCCGCAGGCATTTTGCAATTGGGTATCAAAGACGTTCCCGATAAAAAAATCCCCGTATCACGCCGCCGCGTTGTGTCTCTCAAAAGGGCTTTAGGCTTGTAGAATATCTGCTGGTTGAAGGGCCTACATTTTATCTTTACTTGTGGTGTTTTGAAAAGAGGCTGATATGCGTATTGATATTTTATCCGATACCCACGGACATCTCTCGGATGCTTTGCTTGCACAAATTAAAGGTGCAGACGCGCTTGTTCACGCAGGTGATATGTGCTCTCTTTCTGACTACGACGTGTTGTCGCATATAGCGCCGCTTTATATGGCCAAGGGAAACAACGATTATGGTTTTGACTACGGCTCGTTTGTAAAGAATCTCACGCACTTTTTCTTAAGTGGTCTAAGATGGCAAGTTTGTCATTATCGCAAGCGGCTTGATCTGGTAACTTGTGATGTGGCAATTTGCGGTCATACCCACATCCCTTTTATTGTTCACGACCAAAAAACAGAAACGTTGGTTATGAATCCAGGAAGTACCACATATCCACGTAGTGAAGAAGGACCAACTATGGGCCGTATATACTGCAGCGACAAAAAAATAGAATCTGCCGAAATTATTCACCTTTCGGCATAGGTAACAAACATATTAATAAGTACGATTTTAGCAAGCAGATAGCGTAATACACATTCCATAATTATTAATGTAAGTGTTTTTTGCGGTGAGTTGTTTTTTCTCCAAGGTCTTTTTCGAGCATAAAAAGAGGCGCAATTACTCTTGTGTAGACAGCAAGCCACGCAAGCGACACGCAAAAACCTGCCAAAACATCGGAAGCATAGTGTACACCTAAATACACACGACTTATACCAACTGCAATAACGCATAGAGTAAAGCCAAACATGCAGGTATATTTGACCGTCTTATCGCGCTCATAATTCCAAACCATCCAAATAAGCAAACCGTAGAACGCCATAGCAATCATGGAGTGTCCAGAAGGAAAGCTATAACCTGTTTCGCTGATAAGACGAAATCCGTCTGGCCGTGGACGATGCACGATTTCTTTAAGAATAAGATTGATGATAACAACTAAAACAAGGTTACACGCAGCGCAGACTCCCGGCTTTTTACCCGGAGCAAACGCCTCAACTGCCAAAAGCATAACAGCCAATACTACAGGAAGAGCAAGTTCGGATATAGACTGCATAATAGGAGTAAGCCACGATCTTCTCATGTGTATAACAATAAGTTCATAAGCAGCGTTGTCAAAAGCAATTACATCGCCTTGGAGAATTTCTACCATAAGGGCTAAAAAAACAATGGTGGCAATAAAACCTATAACAATGAGGATGTTCTTTTTGGCAAGCCCTACAAGTTCTGAGGGTAAAGAGCAAAGCCTGAGTTTTGCGGCCTTAGACATAAAACCTCTTCGAGTAAAATTGAGTATTAGACTGATGTTTGCAGATAAGCTGACGGCTTACATAACAAGCGTACGGTACAAGTGTAAGACTGTTATTAAAACTATAGAATCTAGCAAAAACGCGTGATAACGGACGCATAAGCCCTGAGTATGGTGCTTATGCGTCCGCAAGATTTCTGTTAAAGATGTGCTTCAATTTCGCTGACAAGTTCATCTTTAGGCATATTGCCTACAAGAGAATGAACAGCGTTGCCGTCTTTGAATAAAATAACTGTTGGAATTGAGACAATCTGAAATTGTTGAGCAAGCTCAGGTTCTTCGTCTACGTTGCATTTATAAACAGCTAATTTATCAGCCATTTCTTCTGAAATTTCGTCGATTTTAGGACCAAGAGCGCGGCAGGGGCCACACCACGTTGCCCAAAAATCAATAAGAACAGGTTTGGTTGATGAGCTGATGATGGAATCAAAATCAGCTGAAGTAATAGCTTGTGCCATAATAACTCCTTGAAAGTTGTACCGATGGTAAACCACGGTATGAAAGCCTATGTATATATACGGTTATACCCAATCCTATGCCTTGTTTTCAACGCGTATTTATCTGTTTGTTCATTCTTTATGTGTACATAAAAAGTGTGAGCATTTGTGTGCTGATAATCCGTCTTAACGTAACATGTTTTACCGCGTATTCGATTTTACCTCTTGTTGATAAAAATTGGAATCATGTGTGTGATATGCTTTAACATATGCGATTTTTTGTGTAAAGAGGTGCGTTGTTCTGGAAAACTTTGAATCAAAATTAAAGCAGAGTCTGTTGGACAAAACAACACAAGAGCTTACCTGTCTGCTTGATGACAACGTGCTTATTGATGGCAATCCTTATGCAAGTATCGTTGTGGTCAAGCAGCTCTTAGATAAAGATTGCTGTACTTCCGATACGTTTTTACACAAAGACGATGGGCAGGCGCTGCGCAGAGCGTGTGTGGCTCTTGGTTTTGCTCCCAATGATTTTTGTGGTATAAGCACAGCTTTATGCAAACACCCTCAAAAAAACTTAAGGCTAAGTTTGACTGTATTAGATCCTCTATACGTTATATTGTGTGACGAGCAGGCACAAGCCGATTATGAAGCAGAGTTTTTGGATAATTATCACTTAAAAATAGGCTGTTTGGAACATCTTCCCACGCATACGGTGCTTGCTTTGGGAAACTTTAGTCAAGCACTTAAAAGCACTTCTACCAAACAGGCTGCATGGCGCGCACTGAAAAGTCTTGCTCGTCCAGACGCGTTGTAAATACATCATTGCAGAGCGTGTGTGTATACAAAAACATTCTTTATTAATTGCGTGCTTGCGCTACACTTATAAAGGGACATAAACAAAAGGAGTATGTATGAATACGTGTACATCGCACATAAAAGCACCTATTGATGCAACCACAACCAATGCATGGAAAAAGTTACAAAAACATTTTGAAGAACTTCAAGCACAAGGCATAGATCTGCGCTCATGGTTTAAAGATGATCCACAGCGCGTAGAAAAATACTCCTATGAAGTTAATGACCTGCACTTTGATTTATCCAAAAATTTGATTGACGATACCACCAAACAACTTTTGTGTGAGCTTGCTCAAGAATTGGGCATTGAACAGCGCCGTGACGATATGTTTAGTGGTAAGCATCTTAACACAACCGAGGACCGCGCTGTTTTGCATACTGCGCTTCGTCGTCCTGTTGACGAGGTTGGAAGCCTTATAGTAGATGGTCAAGACTGTGTTAAGGATGTCCGCCACGAGCTTGATCGTATGTATGCCTTTGCAGATCGTGTTCGCTTGGGTCAGTGGAAAGGTGTTACTGGCAAACGTATAGAAACCGTTGTTTCTATTGGTATTGGTGGATCGGATTTGGGCCCGGTTATGGCATACGAAGCTCTTAAGCCCTACGCTCAAAAAGGACTGTCGGTTCGTTATGTTTCCAACATTGATCCTAATGACATGGCCGAAAAAACCAAGGATCTTGACCCCGAAACTACGCTGGTAATCATTGTGTCCAAGACATTTACCACGCTTGAAACTATGACCAATGCTCGCGAGGCGCGTACGTGGTTGTTGGAAGGTCTGCAAAAACAAGGAGCTATTGACGCCTCCGATGCCAAACGTGCTGAGGCGATTGCTAAGCATTTTGTTGCCGTATCTACTAATCTAGAGCTTGTTGCTGAGTTTGGTATCAATCCCGAAAATGCATTTGGTTTTTGGAACTGGGTTGGTGGTAGATACTCTGTTGATGCAGCAGTGGGTCTGTCGTTAATTATTGCATTTGGCTCTGTAGTATTTGAGGAATTCCTTAAAGGATTCCATGATATGGATACATACTTCTGCAAAACTGCATTAGAAGACAACGTTGTATTTATGATGGGTCTTTGTAACGTTTGGTATGTTAACTTCTTTGGTGCTCAAAGCCATGCTGTTTTACCTTATAACCAATATCTTCATCGTTTTCCTGCGTATTTGCAGCAGCTTACTATGGAGTCTAACGGCAAGTCAACGCGTTGGGATGCAAGTCCAGTAACCACTAAAACGGGTGAAATTTTCTGGGGTGAAGCAGGCACTAACGGTCAACACGCGTTTTACCAGCTTATTCACCAGGGAACCAATCTCATTCCTGCCGACTTTATTGGTTTTGTAAACACAAAGCATCCAACCAAGGACGACCAACAGGATGTTCATGAGCTGTTTTTAGGCAACTTCCTTGCACAAACTAAGGCATTGGCATTTGGTAAAACTGCAGATGAAGTCCGTGCCGAGGGTACTGCCGAGTGGATGGTTCCTGCTCGTATGTTTAGCGGCAATCGTCCTACCACGTCTATTTTTGGTGTTGAGCTTAACGCACATACACTTGGTGAGCTTATTGCACTTTACGAACACATCACTTTTGTTGAGGGTAGCGTGTGGGGTCTTGACTCTTACGATCAATGGGGTGTTGAGCTTGGCAAACAGCTTGCTAAGCAAATTACGCCAGCATTTCACGATGACGAGGCTCTTGCGACACAAGACGCGTCTACGCAGGCTCTTATTAATTTTTACCGTAAACATCGTAAATAGTTTGAGTGTTTAAGGCTGTGCTTGTCATGTGCGCATAACATGTGATGAGCACAGCTTGAGTCTTGGATAACTATCCAAAACATGATACAGTGAATACCACATAAGCGTGTCTGTTGGGTTCGGGCGACACTATGTTTCGAACCTGGTCAGGGTCGGAAGACAGCAGCCATAAGATGCCTCTAGTGGGTGTCCGTACCCAACAGGCACGCTTGTTTGTATTGTCAATTATTGGATAATCGTATGAATATTTTTTCTGAGCTTCTTGAACTTATTCGAGACCCTCGTGTTGCTATAGCATCAGCTATAGCGTCGGGACCTGTGGCGGCTTACGGTCTGGTATTTGTTATTATTTTTATCGAAACTGGTGTTGTGTTTTTCCCTTTTTTACCAGGAGATTCACTCTTGTTTGTTTCGGGATTTTTTGCTCATAACGGTGGTTTTGATATAGTACATTTGCTTGTTGTTGCGTGGGCGGCGGCAATTTTGGGTGATCAGTGCAATTTTGTAATTGGTCATTATTTTGGACAAAAAATCATAGCTTCGGGTAAAGTTAAAGCCATGACACCTGAGCACATTGCAAAAGCCGAGGCTTTTCTCAATAAATGGGGAAAGCTTGCTATATTTCTTGGACGGTTTTTCCCATTTATCCGAACATTTGTGCCTTTTATAGCAGGCGTTGGAAATATGCATTGGCACAATTTTGTACTGTACAACATTTTAGGTGGTGTTGTTTGGTCAACGCTGTTTGTAGCTCTTGGATACTTTTTTGGCGCAATCCCCGAGGTACAAAAGCATTTTGAATTGGTAGTTGTAGGTATTATTGTTATTTCAGCCATACCTCTTGTTGCAGGTTTCATCAGGTCTAAACTTACTAAGTAGTACATATTTTAAGTACAAGAGCGGTATTGTTTTACGCGTATTTGCAAGAAGCTTATAGTTTTGCTTTCGCTTCTCTCTTTGAGGGTTTGCCGGCATATTGGAGGTTGTATGGAGTCGCTTTATACTAAGTATCGTCCTGCGATATTTCAAGATGTTGTCGGACAAACTCATGTGGTTTCAACGCTACAAAATGCTGTTCTTGAACACAAAATTGGACACGCGTATCTTTTTTGCGGACCGCGCGGTACGGGTAAAACTACGATGGCTCGTCTGTTTGCCAAAGCCTTGTTGTGTACCTCTCCTCAAAACGGTTTGCCTTGTGGCGCGTGCGAAACTTGTAAAAATATAGCACAGGGTATCCATCCCGATGTCTTTGAGCTTGATGCTGCTTCTCGTACGGGCGTAGACAATGTGCGAGAAGAGATTATCGATCGCGTTAATTATGCCCCGCTTAAAGGTGCATATAAGATATATATTATTGACGAAGTCCACATGCTTACGGCATCCGCGTTTAATGCGCTGCTTAAAACGCTTGAAGAACCGCCTTCTCATGTTGTTTTTATCTTGTGTACCACAGAGCCTCATAAAATTTTGGCAACCATTTTAAGTCGTGTTATGCGTTTTGATTTTCATCGTATTAAAAGCGACGAGATGTTTGCACATTTGCAAAAAGTTTGTGAACTTGAGCATTTTTCTGCCGATGATGAAGCTCTTAAACTCATAGTTGAGCATGCTCAAGGTGGTATGCGTGACGCACTTTCTTCACTTGAGCAGATTTCTGTGTTTGGCAAAGGCATTATTAGTAAGCGTTTGGTAGAAGATATGCTGGGTGCCACTTCGCAGACAAACCTTAACGCATTGGTGCAAAGTTTGGCGCTTCGTGATACCAAACGTTTGTTTGAAGAAATTGCTGCGTTGTGCGAACAGGGAAAAAGTATTGTTCAAACCGCTTGTGAGCTTGCTGAATATCTGCGCGATGTGTATTTGGCAAAAACTTTAATGGAGCAACATCTCACTTTAGACGATTATGCGGAGCTGTTTACCTGTGGTGTTGCAACATCACAGCGTGAGGCAGACGCGCAGGCGTTTAAGAATGTGCGTCACATAGCTTACGTGCTTAACGTAGGAGTTGATATGATTTCGCATATTAAAACGGCAGCAAATCCGCGGTTAACATTTGAACTCTATAGCTGTCGTATGATACATCCCGTTGTAACAAATTCATCGCCCGCGCTTATAAAGCGATTGGAAGCAGTTGAGACGCAACTTGCACAACTTACATCGGGGAGTCCACAGCAAAGTGGTTTGTCTGCAGCTCATGGACCTGTCCAGCACACAGCGCACGTACAGTCAGCGTCGAATACTTCTGTGCAACAATCTAGATATCAACCTTTACAACAGACTGCGCACCAACGCGTCCAACAGCCTATGCAACAACATGCACAGCAGTCTATACAACAACAGGCACAGCAAATGCCACAGCAACCTGCGCAACCGCCAATTCAGGCTCACACATCTCGACCTACGCAACAACCTTCTCAAGCCACAGCTGCACCTTTGTCGCAAGGGACTGCTGATAAAAGTCAACTTCAGCGTATGTGGAAACAAGTTGTTGATAAGCTTATGGAAGTTAATCCTTCTCGTGGTTCACTGCTTACTAATGCCGAAATTCGCTCAGACGATGGAACTCGTTTAGTTATTGAATTGCCGATTGGATCTTCGTTTGCAACCAAAATGCTTGCAGAGCCCAGCATTTCTGCCTTGGTTCAATCATGTGTTGCTCCGATTTTTGGTAATCGTAAGTTGGTATATGCAGAAAGTAGTTTACAGCAGACAAATATTGCGCGCGCGCACGCGGTTCAAATACCAGCCGCCAAACCACTTGCTGCACCAGCACCGTCCACATCGTCTGTTTCTATATCTGCTCCAACACCTGTGTCAACGCCTCCTGTAGCTATGCCAGCTCCAGCACCTGTGCCAGCTCCTGCCGCTGCGCCTGCGCCTGTTCCAAGTGCCACGCCAACCCCTGCGCCACAGCCTAAAAGTGTCTCTACGCCTACGTCCCAGCCCAAGCAGTCCGCAGCACCTCAAAACGCGACACCTTCGGTGCAAAGTGTTTCAAATGCTGCCGCGTCCGCTCGTGCTCACGAAAAAACAGCAACACCTGAGACCGTACCATCTTCTTCTCCAGCCTCTTCCAGCCAAGAACAAGACCCGCAACAAACAATTCCACGTAAGGCAACTCGTGCTCAAACACAAAAAATTCTTGACATGCTTACCGAGGCATTTGGAGAAGGAGTAAAACCTCGTATGGAGAGTAGGGAAACTTTGGAATAACACCATATAATAGAATTACGCACCACGCTGTGTGCCTTAGTACTACACACAAAGGAGTCTTTATGAACATGCAACAAATGATGAAACAGGCGCAAGTTATGCAACGCAGACTTGCCGACGCTCAAGCAAAGCTTAAGGACATAACGGTTAGTTCATCAACTGGTGGAGGTATGGTCAAAGTTGAGGGAACTGCAGATGGGAAAATCACCTCAATTACACTTGATCCAGAAGCATTGCATCCCGATGATGTTGAACTTTTACAAGATAGTATTTTGGCTGCCGTAAATGATTGTTTGGCAAGCGCTTCTGCCGCAGCAAATCAACAAATGGGCGCAGTAACTGGCGGTATGAACATTCCTGGGCTGTTTTAGGTAAGTTATGGAACAAGCACCTAATCAAGCATTACAATTTGTATTGGACGAATTTGGACGCCTGCCAGGAATTGGACCAAAGTCAGCTCAGCGCATAGCATATTTTCTGATGGAAGCAGATGATGAAACTGCGCGCAGGTTGAGTAGAGCAATCCTAAACCTTAAAGAGCATGTTCATTTTTGTCCTGTTTGTTTTGCGTATGCCACCGATGATGTTTGTGCTTTATGCAATGATTCTTCACGCGATGCTTCAAAAGTCTGTGTTGTTTGCGAGCCTCGTGATATAGCTTCTATCGAAAAAACGGGCGTTTACCACGGATTATATCATGTCCTTGGAGGTGTCATTTCTCCTATGGATAAAATAGGACCCGAGCAGCTGCATGTAAAAGAGCTTTTGGCGCGTCTTGCTCGTGATGAAATCAAAGAAGTTATTTTGGCGATGAATCCAACGGTTGAAGGTGAAACTACAGCTACCTATTTGGCGCGCACCATTAAGGCTTTAGGCATTCAAACCACGCGTTTGGCAAGTGGTCTTCCTGTTGGGGGAGATCTTGAATACGTGGATGAAGTAACGCTTGGACGAGCTATTGAAGCGCGCCACGAAATGTAGTTTTATGCTCATATGCTTACTTGCAACGTAAGGTTAGTAAGAATTTGAAATATGCTGGTGTAAAAGAATTTGAGCGTTATGCAACTAAGGAAGAGGAATTGTGAATAGTTTTTCTACAAGACCAAAGCCATCACACGGGCGTCACACTATATCAAACAATCAGCCGTCTAGGACTTTGAACCACTCTACCAACACGCACCGTCATGCAGCACAAAGCGCGTTTTCGCATGTAGCGAAAGGCTGTGGCGCAGCAGTTGAGACACGTAATACCATAGAAAGCCTTTCTGCAGATAAGCGCGTCATCCGCGCTCGTGAAAGATCTCATCAACAAATCTTGCATCATAAAGCATATACACAACAAACGCTTTCGGGGAATAACGTGAAAAAAATTGTTATATGTTTGGTTGTGCTTATAGCTGTGTTTATAGGCGCATATTTTATTATGAAGCCATTTATCGAAAAACCAGCAACTCCGCAAGCGGAGACCGATATGCCCCAACAACAAGTTGCTCCTGAGGTTGCTATTGAATATCGAGGCATGAAATACTATATTCAGGAAAAAGACGATGGAAGCCATGTGCTTTCGGCAAAGGCTACTAACTCATCTCAAGACGATGTAAGTGAGCTTGCGCAGATAAAAGGCACGCCTATTCAGCTGATTTTATATAATGGCGCATTGCTTATACCAGAAAATCTTTCAGACGGAACGTGGGACGTGCTTGCATATACGTTTAGCCCCGAAAGCGTCCCTTCTCCTGTGGTTGACGCTCAAGGAGCTCCTATTGTTGGTACGGGCAAATTGGTAAAAGCCGAGCTTCGTGACCCACATTTGGTGGTTACCGATGTAAATCATAAAGAAACATCTATTTCGCTTGTATAAATGCGTTGCAGTTAATTTGTGAAACGAGCACTTTTTCCATACAAAGATCGAATATTGGTAGTGCTCCTACCTTGTGTTTTGTTGAGAGTAGATGAAAGTCTTTATAAATAACTCACAATTTTAAAAAAAAGACTAGACAAAACAGGGCAAGATTGTGTATTATAACTTTTGCGATAACGCACGGGGTATTAGCTCAGCTGGTTAGAGCGCCGGCCTGTCACGTCGGAGGTCGCGGGTTCGATCCCCGCATATCCCGCCATTTGGATATAAAAAGCTCAGGATTCTTCCTGAGCTTTTTTATTTGTACAAAAATATATGAATACAGAAAAACAATACGTTATAATTTGTGATTGATGGGCTTATAGGATTATAGATTTATGAGAGTGAAGTGCACACCAACGAGCGTTCAAGAACAAACATACTCCTTAGAACACAAAGCTCCTTTAGCTGTTTTTGATTTTGATGGAACACTTATTAACGGGCAGTCGGGAACACTTTTTACACTGTATCTGTTTCGCCATCATCTTTTGTCGTGCGTTGACATGCTGCACTTAACCTGGTGGGCGGCACGCTATGTTCTACATTTGCCGTTTAATCAAGCTCAAGCGCGTGAAATTCTTTTTAAAAAATTAGCAGGAAAATCCAAACAAGAAGTAACTCGTCTTATGAAAGATTTTCATGAGCGCATTATTATGCCTAGGTACCGAGTTCGTGGAATTCAAGAAGTTCATCAAAAGCAAAGTGAAGGATGTATTATTGTACTTGTTTCGGCAACATTTAAAGGAATTGCCGAACAAGCGGCGCTCCATTTGGGCATTGATCATGTCATAGCAACAGATATGTGTTACGACGAACAACAACGTTATACGGGTTTTGTGTATGGCGATGTTGTTGAAGGCGCGGCTAAAGAGCAAGAACTTACCAAATGGGCTCAAAAGACGTTTGGCGCGGACGCGTGGTATATTGATTTTGCATATGGAGATCATCATACTGACGATGCTTTACTGCAAAAGGCGGTACATCCCGTTGCTATTAATCCAGGCGTTGTTCTTAAATATAAAGCTCGCCGCAACAGGTGGCAGATTGAAAATTGGAAACGAGCATAGACTTATATGAAAAACAATCCTGCTTTTCCTCTATCAAGTAGTGAGCTCGAGGCGTTTCGCAATAAAATTATTCAACAAGGTCAAGAGCTGTATCGTGATTTTGCATGGAGAAATACGGTTGATCCCTATAAAATTTGGATTTCTGAAGTTATGCTTCAACAAACACAAACCGCGCGCGTTGAAAAACGATTTTGTGCATGGATAAAAAAATTTCCTACGGTTGATGTGTTGGCGTTAGCAAGTGTTTCTGACGTCTTGAACGAGTGGCAGGGTATGGGATATAACCGCCGTGCATTAGCGCTTTTGCGCGCGGCACAGATGCTTTCCGAGCAAGGAGGCACCATGTCTCGGTCTCAACAAGACCTTCAGGCGCTACCTGGTATTGGGCCTGCTACCGCGGCAGGTATTTGTGCGTTTGCGTACAATCAGCATGTTGTGTATCTTGAAACTAACGTCAGAAGCGTGTTTTTGCATGAATTTTTTCGCGATGCCCAGCAGGTTGATGATAAGCTGTTGATTCCTTATATTGCACAAACCTGTCCGACAGCAGGTTTATTGGAGTCTCGTGAGAAAATGTGTCCGCGCATGTGGTATTATGCGCTCCTTGATTACGGCGCGTATCTTAAGAAAACACAAGCTAACCCTGCGAGAAAATCAAAAACCTATATTAAACAATCTAAATTTGAGGGGAGCCACCGCCAAAAACGCGCGGAGCTTGTGCGGCTGCTGTTGGCTTATCAAGTTAGTGGAGATGTGTGTACCACCGAATTATTGTGCCGCGAGCTTAATAGAATAGAAAACAGTTCAAATCGCAAAGATGTTTCGTATGAGTATGTGCAAAAAACACTCGAAGAACTTGCTAACCAAGGATTTTGTACGGCTCAGGGTGATATTTGGCGAGTTGCATAGGGCTATTTAGCCACGAGAAAAGCAATAATATTTTAAGGTTTCTTTCTATTTGCTACGTATATTACAGAAATGTATCTGAATTGTAACAGAAATATATTTTCTAAAACTGCATAAAATAATAATATAGTGCAAAAATATAAGATAAAATGAAAATAATATACGATTAGTCAGACAATCAAGAAGCAGCTTCGACAAGCCAGCTAAAAACTCCAAAGACATCCGACTTAGCAGGTTCAGCTACTGGTGTATTAGGCGGCTTAGGAGCTTTGTTCTCGATTGCTGGTGCGTTTGCTTCGCGCAAAATGAGCAAAAGATAAACCCGTTATGCTTTCATAGAAGACAGATTTTAGTCTGTTAACCAAAACGTGCTCGTATCTTGCGAGCGCGTTTTTTTTGCTTTGTAGTGTGCTCGGCACGCAATATCACTTGGCGGTGGAAGTCCGCTACAGGCTTGGCAGTAGGAACTGTTAGCTGAAGACAAGGGTATTTACCGTGAGGTGCCTTGATGGGAACGTAATAAAAATAGACGGGTAAACAACGAATATAGAATATGTTAAAGGCTAGTCAACATGGAAATTATCTTGTATAATCAGCATATTAAAAGTTATGTATAAAAAGGTTGACAAGGCTATGGAAAATCTGACAAAATC
>CAMQEO010000003.1 GCA_946999785.1 uncultured Atopobium sp. | reverse complement strand
ATGTTATTGCCTTTCTTACCAATATGGCGTCCTATATTGATAAAGATGTTCCTGCTCAAGATCCGCACCCCAGCCGCTGGGTACACTTTGGTATGACCAGTACCGACTTAGGTGATACTGCTCTATGTTATATGCTTTCGCAAGCGCTTGATATTCTAAAAGACGATGCTGCTCGTTTGGGTGAAATTTGTAAGCGCCGCGCATTTGAAGAAAAATCAACGTTGTGTGTAGGGCGTACCCATGGTATTCATGCTGAACCTATGACTTTTGGTATGAAATTTGCAAGCTGGGCTCAAGAGCTTAAACGCGATTTAGATCGTCTGATCTGTGCTCAGGAAAATGTGTCTTACGGAGCCATTTCGGGTGCTGTTGGTACGTATTCTTCGATTGATCCACGTGTTGAAAAGATGGTGTGCGAAAAGCTTCACCTTAAAGCAGATCCGCTTTCTACGCAGGTTATCAGTCGTGACCATCACGCATATGTTGCAGGCGTTTTGGCGGTTTGTGCCGCCACCTGCGAGCGTATAGCTACCGAAATTCGTGGATTACAAAAAACAGACACGCTTGAAGTTGAAGAACCGTTTAAGAAAAAACAAAAAGGTTCAAGTGCTATGCCTCATAAGCGAAATCCTATTACCGCAGAAAAAGTTTGTGGTCTTGCTCGTATTGTTAAGGCAAACGCCCAGGTGGCTTATGATAATGTTGCACTGTGGCACGAGCGCGACATCAGTCACTCTTCAAATGAGCGCGTGGCACTTGCCGATAGCTTCATCGCGCTTGATCATATGCTCACCTGCTTAATTCGCATTGTTGATGGGCTTGTTTTGTATCCCAAACGCATGCTGGCGAACCTCAATAAAACGCGCGGTCTTATTTATTCGTCCAAAGTATTGCTCGCTTTGGTGGATACGGGTATGACGCGCGAGGATGCATATCTCATTGTTCAATCTTGCGCAATGAAAACATGGAAAGAAATTCAAGAATGCGAGCAGGGCACTTCGTTTAAGGAAAAGCTTAAAGCAGATCCCGCTTGTGTTTTGTCTGACGATGAATTAGACCGTATTTTTGATCCGCAACAATTTTTAACACACACCTCTCTTGTGTTTGATCGCTTGCAAGCGCTTGATTTCACCAGTGCTTGTCATGAAAAAACTAATGGTGAATAAAACAGCAATAACTAGGGGTTAGCTTTTATGGCACAAGTTTTTGGTCATCGAACAAAAGAGGGAGCGCAAACGCAGCCAACGCACAAGCCGCAAGCTCTGTTTTCACGCCGCGCCTTTTTGCGGGCAACGTGCGCAACAGCAGCTTCTGGTGCTCTGGCGTGTATCGCGGTATCTGCAGGAGGATGTAAGCACCGTGCTGTGGATGATCCGCAAAGTCCTGTGGTTGTTGATGACGCGCAGGCTGAATACATCATTGATCCTCAAACAAACGAAAGTAAATATTCGGCTGTTGATTTTGAGCTTAAGCAAACAGGAAATTGGGAGTTGCCGTTAGGAAACATGTTGTATCCTTTGGACGGAGTGTGGATTGCAGCTACAACTGCTGGAACTTCTGCAACACCCGCTATTAAAGCATCGGCATTTAATACAAAAAGTGCTCAGTTTGTTCAAGTGCTTGAACAACCCTATAGCAAAAACTCAACAAATTGCATCATTTACGATGTTCGTATGTCGGATAAGGTATTTGTGTGGCTTGAATTTGATATTGTTACGCGTGACTGGACGCTGTATGCTTCGGCGTTTGCCGATGGAAAATTGCACGGTCAGGTTAGTGAGCTTTGTAAAGCAGACTCCGATTATTTTCCTGCTCAGTTTTGTGTTCACGAAAACTATGTTGTGTGGCAGGTATCTCCCTCACCGCAAGGATCTCGTGCAAAAGAAAATTCGTATTGTTATTTGTGGAAATTAGGCGATGATAAAGCGTCCTCGGTTGTTGAATCGCTTTCGCGTTTTGCATGCCCACCAACGTTTTCTAAGGGAATGGTGGTTATTGTTCCTAAAGTTAAAACCAAATCTGCATCGCTGTATGTTATGCGTGTCTATTCCTTGACTGACTCTATGGAAAAACAGCAAGACGAGCTGTTTTTGCCGCCTTCTGTGGCACCTCTATATGCAACGTATATTAACTCGCTTTTTGCGTTTTCCATTGAAGCAAATCACCAAAGCGGTGGTTTGCTGGGTAAAATGGGAACATATATAGGTTCTCGCGATAAGGGATTTGTCGTAGTGCCTCGTGAGCCATCTGCTCCTGTTGTTGGAAACAATAATACATTTATTGTGCGGAGTAAGGCTTCGTATTTTGTAGTAGACACTGCTCAAAAAAGTTACTCCATTTTGGCTGCTTCTAACCGCTGCACCGATTATGGCGAATATCCTGCGTGCACAGGTGAGCAAAACAGTGTGGTAACATATGCAACTATTAAGGATAAAACAACCGGATATCCTAAAAATGTTTTAGTAAGGCAATTTAGAGTGTAGAATAGTGCTGTTAGAAGTTTATTTTGATGTTAAACTACTATCAGAACTATTGTTTGACGATAAACATTAAAGGAGGCTGTA
The DNA here is from genome assembly GCA_946999785.1 of uncultured Atopobium sp. GTDB lineage: Bacteria > Actinomycetota > Coriobacteriia > Coriobacteriales > Atopobiaceae > Fannyhessea. The sequence continues at coordinate 37,653 of CAMQEO010000003.1, read as the reverse complement.
TATGGCTTCAGATGAGAAACGTATTCTTTTAGTAGAAGACGAAAAAACCATTCGCGATGCTGTTGCTGCGTATCTTGAGCGCGAAGGCTACTTTGTGCGTAGTGTTGGCGACGGTCAAAGCGCACTTGAAGAGTTTGAAAAACATTCCTTTGACCTGATTATTTTGGATCTTATGCTTCCTAAACTTTCTGGTGAGCGCGTATGCCGTGCGGTGCGTGAGACATCTAATGTACCTATTATTATGCTGACAGCAAAAGGCGAGGTAGAAGATCGTATTATTGGTCTTGAATTGGGCGCAGACGACTATCTTATTAAGCCGTTTTCACCACGCGAGCTGGTTGCACGTGTTCGTGCGTTGCTGAGACGTGCTCACACCGAATCAGAGCCTGCACTTGAGGTTCTTGATTTCGGTCAGCTTGTCATTGATATTTCGGGTCATAAAGTATTGGTTGAGAATAAAGAAATCGACTTAACTGCGTCAGAATTTAAGCTCTTAACCACACTTGCTCGTTTTCCTGGTCGTGTTTATACACGCATGGAGCTTGTTGAAAAAGTTTTGGGCTACGATTTTGAAGGCTACGAGCGCACCATAGACTCTCATGTTAAAAACCTTCGCGCAAAATTGGGCGATGATCCACGCAATCCACGTTGGTTGTATACCGTTCATGGTGTTGGATATCGTTTTGAAGCTCCGCAATCTCAAGATACGCCGTCACATCAAGAATAGACGTTTGCATTCGTGCACATGTTAAAAGCATGTGCACGAGTTGTATAAAGCACTGCTATAAGCTATTGGCTGGTGTGGATATAGCGTAGATGAGTTTTTCGGAATATAGGTGATTGTATCAGTGAAAAACAAACCATCAATAACGTCGTATGTAAAGCTTGAAGAACAAATGTATGACAGTTTTAAAGAAGATGGTAAAAACGCCTCTAAGGTGTCTTTTAATACCATGTCTCATACTCCGTATAGGGTTCGTCCTTCTGAAACGGTAACAGGTCGTTTGACCATATACTTTGCCCTCACCGCCTTTATGACTGCTGTTATTCTTTCAATTGTTTTGGCAGTTGTATGGGAAGATCAATTTCAAACATATACGCGGCGCGGCATGCAACACATGGCGCAAAAAATTGCGCTTTCGCTTGGAAAGCAATACAGTGTTTCTGGTGGTTGGAAATCTACGTTTATACGCAGCTCGTCTTTAACGTTTCCCGTTCCTTCAGACGTTGGCATAGAAATTGTAGACGCTCACGGGCAGCTTATTTATGGAAATGTACCTGCTAGTTCTTATGCGCGCGATAATGCGGATCACATTGAAATTATTGATTCTAAAAGCGATAAAAGCAATTCAGCTTCTGAGGTAGGAGGGCCTCCCGAAGGAGACCATGCAACTGCTACCGCAGATATTATTGACAATAATGGCGAATATGTGGGCAACGTGAGGTTGTGGGCATTCGGCTCGGAAACACTTATTACTAAAAGCGATGATGTGTTTAGGAAAAACTCCTATGGAGCTATTCTTGCGGCCGCGGTCATTGCAATTTTGTTGGCGTGCGCTTTGTCGTATGCAGCGTCGCACGTATTTGTAAAGCCCATTAAAAAAATTACGTCTACTGCAGCGCAGATTCGCAACGGTGATCTTACGGCGCGAACCAATTTAACAGGTGATGATGAGATTGGCCGCTTGGGCGAAACGTTTGACTCGATGGCGTCTGAGCTAGAGCGCGATATTAAGTTTGAGCACCGCCTTACCTCTGACGTGGCACACGAGCTTCGCACGCCGCTTATGGCAATGCTTGCAACGGTTGAGGGCATGCAAGATGGTGTCCTTCCTGCTGATAATGAACATTATGAGACAGTTGCACAAGAAGTAAGACGCTTGTCTCGTTTAGTGGACGCAATGCTAAGGCTTTCTCGTATCGAAAACGGTACCCGTGCTCTTAAAATTGAAAAATCTGACGCAGTGTATATGGTTAAAAGTCTTGTTTCTATGCAAGAACAGCTTTTTGCTGAACGCAATTTGCGCCTCAAGTTTGATGACAAGATCCCTGAACACGAATGCATGATCGAGATGGACAGCGATCTTATTAGAGAAGCTATCACCAATATTATGTCTAATGCTATGCGCTATACTCCGGCAGGTGGCTGGGTTATTGTAAGCATTAGTAAATCGCGTAACGAAGTGTTGATTTCTGTTCGTGATACCGGTATTGGTATTGCAAAAGAAGACATACCACGCGTTTTTGCTCGATTTTGGCGTTCGGACGCAAGTCGTGGCCGTGTTTCTGGCGGTTTGGGTATTGGTCTTGCGCTTACCAAAGAAATTATCGACAAACATAATGGCCGCATAGCAGTAGAGTCAACGCTTGGCAAAGGCACAACATTTACGCTTGCTATTCCGTGTGAACACAAGGCGCAGCAAACAGCTTAAACACTGAGCTCTTTTCTCTTACGTGTATGCATGCTTGAATAAAATACGTTATTATTTTCATAGTTATAGGGCAGTGCTTGTACTTTTTAGGTACAATCATATGTGTTCGTGGTCTTAAAACATAAAATGAAGTGCGGATGAGGTTTTTATGTCAATTAAAGAAACAATTACCAATGCAATGGACGAGGCGCGCGACGCAGGTTCGCTTCCGTCTTGGTTAGGTGGAAACAAAACAAGTACCAAACCAACAAAATCAAAAAAGGATGATGAGAAAAAAGGTGCGCTGAAGGCCTCTCTTGCTCAGGCAAAGCCAGCAAAGGAAAAGGCGTACGGTGTCAGAGACGCTCACAGCGTAAAACAAACTCATCAAAAAACTTCCGTAGAAAAGCGTGCACAACGCCGTGCAGAGCGTGACGAGCGCGATAGAAGGGTTGCAGTATCTCGTATTTTACTTAATCAAGACCCTGTGTATCGTAAGCGTCAAAACATTTTGTGGATCACGCTGTTCACGGGACTTGTTTGTATTGCCTTGTCATGGGTCATAAATTATTACAATCCGCAAGCCATGTATCAAATGGATCATATAGAAGGCATTGCAGAAGTTGTGCTTCTTGTTATAGCGTATGCGCTGGTAATTTTGGGATTTATTTACGATTTAAAATTTGTAAAACCATTTAGAAACGCTGTTGATAGAAAAGTGAGTGCGCTGACTTCAAAAAAAGTGTATCAGTTGCTTGATAAAGATGCGGACAACATTGAACATCAGCATGCAAATAAGGCGTCTTTTATGAATAGGCTTAAGCGCACGTTTAAGAAATAATTGTAAGCACGCGCGCTCTTGTCAAGCGCGCGGTGCATGTGAGCATGATACAATACATGTATATGGCCTCGTAGCTCAGGGGATAGAGCACAAGTTTCCTAAACTTGGTGTCGTTGGTTCGAATCCAATCGGGGTCACCATTTAAGATTAAACCCAAGCGTCGTTGCTTGGGTTTTATTTTTGCGTATGTGACAGTGCTGGTGCTTGCTCATGCGTCAAACATAGGTATAAAAGTGCGTATAAAAGTAACCATAAGTTAACCCCCTACTTACTTTCTGCATATTTGAGTTTACCGCGGTTTACCTGCACTTATATTAGTGCAGGTACACGCGTTGCGCTTTCAAAAAGAAAAAATTCTTTCATATTCTCAGAAAGTTTTTCTTGCTAAACGGTAATAAACAGCATAACGTAAAAGTAAGGCTTAGGCTAACTCGTACTCACAAGGTGAACAAGTTGCCCTTGCCGCGCGCAGAAAGTTTGTTGCATCACATCGAGAGGGGCAAAAGTATCGCTACAGGTGGCGGAAAACTCAATGCGCGCTTTATACACAGGGTAATTGCCCAAAGAGGAAGGAAGTATCATGAAACACTCATCATTGGTTTTTGGAGCATTAGGTGTTGTAGCAACAGGTGTAGTTGCTGGTTTGGCACAATGTGGAGTTCTTCGTAAAACTGCTGTTAAAGCAACTGTGGTAGGACTGCAGGCAACAGATGTTTGCTCGCGCGAGTTGCAAAATATTGTGGACGAGGCTCAAGATGTAAGCGCTGAAGCGCGTCGCGAGGCTCGTATTGATGCGTGCGTTCGCCAGCGTTTGGCAAAACTTGAGCCAGGTATACGCAGTGAGGTACGCGAACAGTTTGACAAGCAGCAAGACACTGCAAATTAGTTGCTTGTTGTAGTGGTGTACCATGCAAATTAACATATGTTCAGATCAACCGCAGCGTCTGCGTTTACGCTGTGATATGGGTTATATTTCGCTTGCCGAAGCACGTGGAATTTCATCTGAGCTGCTTGCGATAGATGGGGTTACCTCGGCACATGCACATATTCAAAATTGTGCATTTGTTATTCAGTACACCTCTAAACAAGCACGCTTAGATGTTTTAGCGTATTTTGGACAGCTTGACGTATTGAATATCCCGACAAAAGAAGAGGCCGCGCTTGCCGCGCAGTCCGTGGAGTTTGAAGCGGCGGTTGAAAACAACAGATTTTATGTTGAGCTGGCTTTTTTGTTTGCGCGTAGATATGTAATTAAGCTTTTGCCCTTGCCACCAGCGGCGCTCTGTGCGTATGTGGTTATGAGAGCCTATGGGTTTATAAAGAAAGCTCTGCAAACGCTTCGCACTAAAAAACTGCAGGTTGAAGTCCTAGATGCTACGGTTATTGGCATTTCTATTTTCCGTAAAGAATATATAAGCGTTGCAACGATCATGTTTTTGCTCGACCTGAGTGACGCGGTGCAGCGCCATGTTTCGTATCGTTCTCGCCTTGCGCTTAAAAGCGGCATTATCACGCGCGCGCAGAAAGTTTGGAAGGTAATTGATAACGAAGACCGCTGTGTTGACCTCAATGAAGTTGTTAAAGGCGATGTGATTCATGTTTTGTCGGGAAGCGTGCTTCCTATAGACGGCGAAATTATCAAGGGCTTTGCCGACCTCAACGAATCGTCGCTCACGGGAGAATCGCGGCTTTCTCATAAAGAGACGGGTGCCAGCGTTTATGCAGGTACTGCGGTTGAAGATGGTGACATTTATGTTCGTGTGAATGCTGCTGCAGGTTCTGCGCGCATTGACGCTATCGTAGACATGGTTGAAGAGTCAACAGCGCTTAAAGCGCATTTGCAATCTAGGGCAGAACATCTCTCTGATGCTTTGGTACCATACAGTTTTGCTGCGTTTTTTGTTGTATTGCTCTTAACGCGCAGGGTTTCTCAGGCACTTAGTGTATTGATGGTAGATTACTCGTGTGCTATTAAACTTTCTACTCCTATTGCCATTGCTTCGGCTATGGAAGAGGCTTCTAGCTATGGAATTACCGTAAAAGGCGGCAAGTTCTTTGAGGCTCTCGCCGATATTGATACTGTAGTCTTTGATAAAACAGGAACGCTTACTAAAGCATTGCCGCAGCTGAGCCGCACTTTGAGCTTTACCGAGTTGAGCGAAGACGAAACTTTGCGCATAGCTGCATGTATAGAGGAACATTTTCCGCATAGCATTGCCAAGTCTATCACGCGCGCTGCAGAAGAGTTGAATCTTGATCATACCAAAGAGCTTCATACAAAAGTTGAATATGTAGTTGCACACGGTATTAAAACCCATGTGGGTGACGAAGAAGTGTGCATAGGTTCAGCGCGTTTTATCTTTGATGATTTGGGCGTGCGCAAGCCTCACAATCTAGCTTTGAGGTTGGCAGAACTTGAGCGCGAGCAGGGTTCTTTAGGAACGCTTATTTACATGTCGCGCGCCTCAGAGCTGGCGGCTGTGTTTAGCATTAAAGACCCTATTCGTGAAGACGCGCCTGCCATGATTGCGGCACTTAAAAGCGCTGGTATAAAACGTCTTGTTATGCTTACGGGCGACAGCGAAAAAACGGCTCGTGAGGTTGCTCAAACCCTCGGCATTGATGAATATCACGCCGAAATCTTACCCGAGGACAAGTCTGAATTCATTAAGCAATGTCAAAGGGAAGGACATCGTGTTGCTATGGTTGGCGACGGCATTAACGACTCTCCTGCCCTGGCCTGCGCCGATGTGTCAATTGCTATGTCCGATGCAAGTGATATTGCGCGCGCGGTTGCCGATGTTTCTATTCATAACACATCTCTTAATTCACCGGTTATTGCGCATGAAATTTCAACATTGCTTATGCGTAGGATTCATGAAGACTTTTACGGTATTGTAGCTGTTAACACGTCTTTAATTGTTCTGGGTTTGCTTGGCTTAATTCCTGCGATTCATGCAGCGTATGTGCATAATGGCTTTACCTTTGCGGTGACATTAAGGAATACATTGCCGCTGCTTAGAGATACGCAAGCTCGCGAAGTTCAAGACGATAGATGCTTAGGTATTGTTTAGTTGTTACAAAGCAAGTTGGCGCAGACATACGATAGCGCTATTTGGTACTATCTGGCACTATCCAAGCGCAAACAAAACGACCTAGACCAGGTGTTTAGGTCGTTTTTGTATTAAGCGTGCGCATGACATTGGACGCATACATGTACGTGCACGAGATGCCTCGCCTTTACAAGGCGCGCCCAAACGCTTGCTGGTAATTTAGTATAAAATAACATAAGCACTCAAAAGCGAATATGCGCTCGGTTTCAAGGCGTGCTGCATATGGGGAAAATCACAAGACACCTGTCACAAAGGTTTGTGCTATGGCAAAGATATGTGTTATAGAAGACGATAATCAAATACGTTTAGAGCTTGTGCACCTTTTGCAGGCTAATGCGTATGAATGTTATGCGCCTTGCAATTTTACTGATCCTGATGAACTTATGCACGAAATTGTATCGCCGCGCCCTGACTTACTGCTGTTGGATTTAGGGCTTCCTTCGGTAGATGGTAATGTGCTTGCGCGCGAGTTTCGCCAGAGTTCAACAGGTGCAATTATTGTGCTTACGTCTCGTAATTCAGAGCTTGACGAGCTAGTTTGTCTGTCAAGCGGAGCAGATGACTTCATCGCTAAGCCGTATAATCCTCAAATATTGCTTGCACACATTGCTTCGGTTTTGCGCCGTGTGATGCCCATGTCGGACAAGCAGGCATCGGTTCTTAGGTGTGGAACTATTGAGCTTAATTTAAAAACATGTACCGCAAGCGCGCATGGTAAAACAACTGAATTGACTAAAAATGAGCTTAAGATCTTAACACTTCTGATTCAGCGTCAAACAGAGGTGGTAAGTCGCACGCAAATCCAAGAGGCGCTCTGGCAAAGTGATGAGTATGTTGATGACAACACGCTTACCGTAAATGTTTCTCATCTTCGCCAGCGCTTGGCATATATTGGTGAGCCTCACGCCGTAGTAACTCATCGAGGTCTTGGCTATCGTATTTTACCTTCAGCAGAGTAAGCGAGTAAGCTATGCATGTTTTTGGATATATACGCAGCAGAGCGTTTCTTCTTTTTACTATGGTTTTCACTGTTGTATTGATAAGCGTTATGCTCTATTTGCTAGGTATAACATGGGATTTAATTAATGTTTTGTTGTCTGGTATTTTGCTGTGTACTCTTTTTGGCGTGCTAGGGGATTATCTTTTGTATGCACGTCATTTGCAAGCCCTTAAGAATTTACAAATCCTGCCAAATACGCGTGTTTTGCTTGACGAGGATAATTTTAAGACGCTTTTACAGGAGCTTCCTCGCGAAATGCGTGATGCACTGGGGCATACGGTTTGGCTTGTGCATCAAGAAGTTAAAAATATGTCAGATGAGCTTTCAAATCAAAAAGAGTATACAGAATTATGGGTACACGAAATAAAAACGCCCCTTGCGGCAATAAAGTTATTGCTACAAAATAAAAATCGTGGTTTTGTTGAAGATACATCTTTTGAGGTTGACTGTATAGACCATCTTGTTGATCAGGCGCTTTATTACGCGCGGAGTAGCTCGGTTTCAAATGACTTCTTTATTAAGGAGATCAACCTTAAAACCGTGGTAGCACGTGCTCTGCAATCGTATGCAAAAACAATTATAGATGCTCGTATTGCTCCAAAGCTCATCAATCTTGATGTGGTGGTCGAAGCCGATGCAAAATGGCTTCAATTTATGATCGAGCAGATTTTCTCTAACGCTGCAAAATATCGAAAACCCAACGGCACAACTGCTGAACTTATAATTTCTGCTGAACACACACAAGGCGAAAACGGCGTATGGAACACACGTCTTTCTATTCAAGATGAGGGTATTGGCATTAGTGCCAGCGACAAAGAGCGCGTCTTTGACAGAGCATTTACGGGCGAAAACGGAAGGCGCTCGGCAAAATCAACGGGCATGGGGCTGTATTTGGTTCGCAAACTTGCAAACAAAATGAATCTAAGTGTTGCGTTGGAGTCGCAGGTTGGACGCGGCACCTGCGTTTCTATTTATTTTAGCTCGTCACTCCATGATGTTTTGTAATAAGGTTCGTATGAGCAATTCTGTAACAGCGCTCTTATTCGCAATATCCCTGTTTATTCTCAAGGTGATAAAAACGTAAGAATACCGTAAGGTTCTTCTATGGTGATATGTGCCGCATTGTGAAATAGTAGGTAATCATCACCTACCACAATAAGGAGGAATAATGACCGCTCAACATGCCTTACATACCAAAGAGGCACGCACTGATGTGCACGGTATGTCTGCACACACACATTTCAGCAACATTTCTAAAGGAACCAATGCTTCAAGTGCTGATTCTATGCTTGTCTGCACAAACGTAGAAAAATATTTTGGTACACGTACCAATATTACCAAAGCGCTTGCTGGTGTAAGTTTTACCATGAAGCAAGGCGAATTTGTTGGCGTAATGGGTCCCTCGGGATCGGGTAAAAGTACCTTGCTCAACTGCATTTCTACCATTGACAAACCTACACTTGGTACTATTACGGTAAACAACCAAGACGTCACGCGCTTGCGCGGCCGCCAGCTTGCCAGTTTTCGGCGCACGCAACTAGGGTTTATATTTCAGGATTCAAACCTTCTAGAAACGCTTACCGCTTACGAAAATATAGCTTTACCGTTATGTTTAAGCGCATGTTCTGTGCGCGTTATGGACGAGAAGGTTAAAAATCTGGCCAGTCTACTTAACATTGCCGATGTACTTAAAAAATATCCCAATCAGATGAGTGGAGGTCAGCGCCAACGCGTTGCCGCTGCGCGTGCCCTTATTTCTGATCCCGCAATTGTTTTAGCGGATGAGCCTACAGGTAGTCTTGATTCAAAAAATTCTCGTATTCTTCTGGAGTCTTTTGAGGAAATCAACCATAAACGTTCTGCAAGTATTCTTATGGTAACGCACGACCCGTTTTCGGCTTCGTATGCAAGCCGCATTATTTTTATTAAAGATGGGCGCGTGTTTAATGAGCTTGTTCGTGGCGAAAAATCGCGTCAAGCGTTCTTTAAGGAAATCATGGACGTTGTGTCGTATTTAGGAGGTAGTGATGCTGCTTTACATTAAGCTGGCATGGGGCAACCTCCGTCGCGCCTTAAAAGATTTTACTGTCTATTTTGTAACGCTGATGCTTTCGGTTTCTCTCTTTTATTCTTTTAATACGCTTACTAATCAGGCGTTTTTTGTAGAACTAAGCAGCTCAACATCACGTCTTGTGTTACGCATGGCAGAGCTAATAGCAGGGCTTTCGATATTTTTAATGATTGTTATTGGTATTCTTATTGTGTATGCCAATGTCTTTTTTATGCGTCGTCGTGTTCGTGAGTTTGCAACGTATCTGCTGCTTGGTATGAAAAAATCAAGGCTTGCGTTTGTGATTCTTATTGAAAATTTTATAGTCGGCATATGTGCACTTATAGTTGGTTTGCTTGTAGGCGTTGTTGTTTCTCAATTTTCTTCGCTTGCTGTTCTCAAGCTTTTTAATTCACCCGTTGAGCGGTTCCGCTTTCTTTTGGTACCTCAAGCGATGATATTTACCGCCTGTATGTTTGGCGCGGTGTTTGTGCTTTCTACACTGTGCGCTACGTTTGTGCTTTCGCGTACGAGGTTGTCTGTGCTGTTTCGCTCAAGTTTTGCGTCTGATCGTTTTAAGATTAAAAATCCATGGATTACCTTGGTGCTGTTTGTTGTATCGGTTCTTCTCACTGCTCAAGCCTATCGTATGTTTTCCTATGAAGTGCTCACAGTCAATGGCGGGGGAATCTTCTTATGCTGCACCGCATTGGTGGTGCTTGGAACAGCGCTTTTCTTTTATTCGGTTTCTACAGCGTTTACCCAAATTGCGCGCGCAATCAAACCTCTTTATTACCGAGGGCTTAACTTATATGTAGTACGTCAATTTGCCTCAAGAATTAATTCCTCTTGGATTTCTATGACCATGATCTGTGCAACTATTTTTATTGCGCTCTGTACACTTTCCATAGGCTTTACCGCAGTTGCTTCGATTCGTACTCAAGAATCTCTGATGGCTCCTACCGATTTTTTTGCAGATTTTATTTGCAAAGATGGGTATGAACCAGAACAAACAGATAAATTAGTGAGCCTTATGGCACAAGAGATTCCATCCTGGAATACAACTGTACGAGGAACTGCGCAGCTTACCAGCTATACTTTGGGAGAAGCTGACAATGTATATACGATAGCAAACCTTATTTCAGACTGTGGGCTATCAAAAGAAAAAGCAATTGACGGCGCTCCTATAGATGTTGCTGTTAATCCCGTGTATTTTGTAGGATGTTCTGAATACAACAGGTTTAGAGCATTGGCTGGTCTTCAGCCCATTGAACTTGCCGACAATGAAGTGAGATTTGCGTCATATCCCGGCTTGGCAGATCAAACGGATAGTTTAGCTGCATCGGGCAAGACATTTACGTTAGCAGATAAGTATCATAATGTACGCATAAAACCAAAGCTTAAACTCTCAGATCTTGCTGGTCTTTCCAGTAATCCGTGTTCACTCATTGTGCCAGATTCTTGGGTGCGCACTATGAAACCACAGCAAACGCGCCTTTTTGCCCAGTTCTATTCTAGTAGCAAAGAAGTCAACGAGCAGTTTTCGCAAGAGCTTGCAGACAGCAACAAACATGCACAAGGGATTTTAGGACAAAATAACGCATACCATTTGCGTGCAGTGAATACCAGCTTGCGCTATGAAATTCTTGAAGCAGCGCTTGCCATTCGTGTAACGGGAACGTTTGTGGCGGTATATACAGGTATTATTCTACTTATTACCTCAGCGGCCATTCTTTCTATTCAGCAGCTCAGCGAGCTTTCGTATATGCGCGAGAGTTATACAAAGCTTCTTCAACTTGGAGCCACGCGCGCGTCTTGCTCGGGTACTATTTTTACGCAGCTGGGGATATGGTTTATGCTTCCCTGCTCGCTTGCGATTTCTCATGCATTTTGTGTGATGAAAGAAATGGACGCCCTGTACCGTCTTATGGGCGCCGATCCCGAAGCAAAACAATGGGTTTTTATTACAGTTGGTATTGTTCTTGCTATCTATACACTGTATTTCCTTATGACCTTTGTTGTTATGCGCGCTTCAGTGTTAGGGAAACAAACAAGATAGGGTGCGTTACGCCAGTGCCATGTTGGTGCATTGATACACATTTGAGCGCTGCAAACATTGCTATCGGCGGTTAGAAAGGTTACAAATATGCGGAGTATCCGTTGTGGATGCTCCGCATATGTTTGTCTATGCTGCTACGTATTAGTGTGAGTCGTTGATAAGCGGCAAGCCATCCGAAACAACAAGAGTTACCGTTTGTCCTTTCTTTGCTTTATCGGGGAAGGATATAACGGTATCTTTTTTCACCAGTGCATCTGGTTGACGTTTTACTCGTACATTAAAGCCTGCGTCAGAGAGCTTTTGTGAGGCTTCGGTAGCATCCATTCCTTTAGAGATAAGCGTTGACAGACTTACCTGTGAAGGTGCCTTTGCAACCGTAATGGTAACGGTTGATTTCCGAGCAAGTTTACCTGTTGCGCTTTGCTTGGTAACAGTTCCCTCGGGTTTGTTGGATTCTTCTCGTTTTACCGATACATTAAATCCTGCGGCTTGAAGTGCAGATTGTGCCTCGTCCTCTGTTTTTCCTACCACGTTGGGAACATCGGCTTCGTCTGGACCTTTAGAAAGCTGATAGGTAATAGTGTCTCCTGCTTTAGCAGTAGTACCAGCAGCAGGTGTTTGTGCTGCAATTTTGCCCACTTCTACATCGTCGGAGTTAACGGAGTCGCCTGCTTGACTTTTAAGACCAAGCTTCGACAAAATAGCTTCTGCTTCCGAAGGCGATTTTCCTTTAAGATCGGGAACCGTTACATCAGCTGCAGGTTCTGCTCCCTTTGAAACCACAATATTGATTTGCGTACCCTTAGCAACTTTGTGACCTGCATCGGGATCTTGGTCGATGACTTTTCCTTTTTCTACGGTTGACGAAAATTCTTCTTTTACGGAACCTCGCTGGAAGAAGTTAGAATTATCTATCTTCATTAAGGCTTCTTGTTGTGTGAGGTTAAGAAGATTTGGAACTTCTTGCGTTGCGCCCTGACCCATAAAATAGCTTACCAGAGCAACGATTATGGCAATGAGGACTAAGGTTCCCCCTAAAACGCCTGCAATCACCTTGTTTTTATGGCGTCTTTCATCTTCTTGTGCGCGCAGCTGTGCGCGATGAGTTGCACTTTTTCTGTTCTGTGTTGCGCTATTGGCAATATGTGGAAGTGCGGTAGTTGAATTAAGTGGCGAAACAGCATTTGCAGCCATGACAGGCATTTGAGCGGTTGCGTTGTTAACCTCGTTCATTTTGCCTGCCAGATAGTCGCGCAATACTTTAAAGACTTCTTCGGCAGTTTGAAAACGATTTTTGGGATCTTTTTGCATGCATTTTAAGATAATGCGTTCGAGTGCTTGGTCAACACGTGGGTTTCGAGCACTTGGTGGAACGGGCTGCTCGTTCACTTGTTTAAGCGCAACGCTAATAGCATCATCACCATCAAAGGGAACAACGCCTGTTGCGGCTTCGTACATAACAATACCAAGTGAGTAAATATCGGTTGTAGGACCTAAAGGTTTGCCTTGAGTTTGTTCGGGCGATACATAGTGTGCTGTGCCAAGAACCGAGTTATCTGTGGTCAGGTGACTATTTTTTGCGCGCGCAATACCAAAGTCCATGACTTTGATGTTGCCGTCGGGTTGAACCATGATATTTTGCGGTTTAATGTCGCGGTGAATAATATCGTGACGATGTGCTACCGAAAGTGCTTGCGCAATTTGAGAGCCAATTTGAGCAACCTTTTTGCAGTCAAGCGCTCCGTGTTTGCGAACGCCGCTTTTAAGGTCAGTACCGCGTAAGTATTCCATAGCAATGAAATACGTGTCATTATCTTTTCCCCAGTCGTACACCGAAACAATAAAAGGGCTTTGAAGTGCGGCTGCCGCTTGAGCCTCTTGCTTAAATCGTGCAGCAAACGATGGGTCGGCAGCATATTGGGGTAGCATGGTTTTAATTGCGACAGGCCGTCCTAAGCGATTGTCAATGCCACGATAAACAATAGCCATACCGCCTGTTCCGATTTTATCTTGTATGATGTATCTTCCACCAAGAACTTTATCGGGCATTGTTACTCCAATCTGTTGTGTTTAATGTTGTTATAGGTAATGGTAGAAGCGCTTTATACGGCACATGCGCGCTTGTTTGTGTACACCTTGTTTGAGACGATTGGTGCGTGTGCCATTTGTTATGCACCATACACGGCAGGTGTGCTAAGCGTTTGTAACGCAGGTAAAGCAGGTAAAATCGTATCATTTTGCCGCTCCTAACGCTTGTATGTTTAGACATCCTGCAAGAATTTTTCCTGCAATAGCAGCAGCTTTGTTATGTACGTCTTGCTCAGAGGATCCCTCTACACATACCGAGATCGCAATAGTTGGTTTGTCAAAGGGTGCAAAGCCAATGAACAAAGAGTTTGACACCTGAGGCGAAACTTCGGCAGTACCTGTTTTACCTGCAACCTTTACGCCTTTTACGCGCGCAGGTTGGCCTGTTCCTCGTTCTACAACATCGAGCATTGCTTCTTTAAGTTTGTCGGCTGTTTGCGCAGAGATTACCTGACCCAAAACCTTTGGTTGCGTTTTAGAAGTGCTGACGCCTTCTGAGGTGAGTAAATGATCAATTACAAATGGATTCATAACCACGCCGCCATTTGCAACAGCTGCAGCAATAACAGCATTTTGCATAACGGTGATTTGAGGACCAGCGGGGCTTGCGTGCATACCTACAGGCTGTCCGCATGCAGCCCAGGCGGTTTCCCATTCGGTCATTTCTGAAGGCTTAGGCATAAGCGAAGATGAAGTAGTAAAGTCTTGACCTAAAGATGATCCAAAGCCAAAGCCTTGTGCATAATTGACCAGTTTAGAAGCGCCTACCTGTGTTCCCAGCTGACCAAATGCTGTATTCGCCGAAAATCTAAGCACATCTTTAAGTGTTATTTGTCCAAAGTCCTGATTTTTGTAATTAGAGAGGTCTCCGTTGCCAATCGTTATTTTTGCGGGCGCGGAAATTTTTGAATCAAGAGAAGATATTCCTGAGTCAAGAGCAGCCGCCAAAGTAACAACTTTGAAGGTAGAACCAGGTGTGTACAGTGTTTGTGTGCTTCTATCAAGTAATTGACCTTTGGTGCTTGAGTTGCTCATCACTTCGTCGAGATTATCGGGGTTAAAGGTTGGATTGGAAGCTTTTGCAAGAATTGCCCCCGTGGTTGGATTAAGCGCAACAACAGAGCCAGTGTATCCTTCCAGTGCTTTCTCAGCTACTTTTTGCATTTGAGAGTTTATCGTAAGTACTGCCGACGACCCTGGTTTTGCAGCTCCTGCCAAAGATAAGAGTACATCGTTAAGTGACGTATAGTTGCCGTTGTTAATGAGTGTGTCATTAAGACGTGCTTCTACACCCGACGTACCATATCGAACAGAGGCATATCCCAAGGTATGAGCCGCAAGCGATCCTTCAGGGTGTTTGCGTACATATGATTTTCCATCGTTTTGCTTAACGCTTTCTGCCAGCGTAACGCCATCGGAGCTGATGATGGATCCACGTTTTATATTTGATGTTTTTGCAATGGTATGGTTGTTACCAGGCATCTTTTGGAATGTTTTTGCACTGATAACTTGTATGTTCGTAAGGTTTGCAATCAGAAGTGCAAAAAGGATACAAAACGCGGTAACCAGCTTTACGAGCCTATTTCCAAGTGCAACTCTTCCTAGTATACCCGATTCGGGTGTGTCGATCTTAAAACCACCTCGTACGTGCGCGCCATGCAACACGGACGCATGAGATGAATTTTCGTCTTCTTGTAACAGTATTGAAGAACTTTGCTCGCAAACGTTAATATCGGTGCTTCTGCCTGTGCCTTCGTCACCTGCTTTAAGTAAAAGCGCAACAATTATAAAGCTTGCCAGTAAAGAGCTTCCTCCTTGGCTGATAAAAGGCAAGGTTACACCAGTAAGCGGTAAAAGTTTAGTAACGCCGCCAACAATGATAAAAGCCTGTATAACAAGCGAGGCAGTAAGTCCAGTTGCGGCAAATGCGGCAATATCTGATTTTGCACGAGCTGCCGTTGCAAGGCCTCGTATTGCCAGTACAACATAGGCAAGTAAAACGGCTGAACTTCCTAACAAGCCCATTTCTTCGCCAATTGCCGAAAAAATAAAGTCTGAGGCAACTACTGGAATAAGCGTTGCAAGACCGCGTCCAATACCGCTTCCTATCAGGCCACCATCTGCAAGTGAGTAGAGCGATTGCACTATTTGAAGACCTTTGTTGCTAGGATCACTAAAAGGATTGAGCCAAATTTGCACGCGTGTTTGTACATGGCTGAACAGGTGATAACACAGAATTCCACCAAGTACCAACAACACAAGCGAGATAATGACATAGCTTACTCTGCCTGTGCAAACGTAGAGCATAACAACAAAGAACGCAAAGAACAACAACGCGCTTCCTAAGTCGCGTTCAAAGATGACAATTAACAGCGAAAGCCCCCACATTACCAAAAGCGGTGCCAGCATGCGTGGCTGTGGGATTTTAAAGCGTCCAATATGAATAGCCGAAGCAGAAAGTAATTCTCTATTTTTTGCTAAGTAGAAGGATAAAAAGAGAACGATGAGTACCTTAGCAAGCTCGCCAGGTTGAAACGAAAATGCGCCAAAGCTGAGCCAAAGTTTTGACCCACCGCGCTCTGTTCCTATAAGCATAGGAATAAGCAAGCACATAACTCCAGCTGCTCCCAGCGTAAATTTATATGAGGAGAGCTTTTCTATGCCGGGTACCACAGCAAGCGTTACTACCAGCGCCACCACTGCTAAGAAGAGCCATAAAACTTGACTAATTGCCAGTTCGGGGGAAAGTCTGGTAACAAAAGCAATACCTGTACCCGATAAGAAAAAGACAATTGGCAAAATAACAGGATCGGCACCTGGTGCGTAGATACGAACAGCAAGATGAGATACGGCAAAAGCCGCAAACAAACCAAGTGGAACCGACAAAGAAAATACAGATAGTTCTACATGCGCATTCATAATATAGAGTGCGTAAAGAAGCGTAGTAGGGATGGCTGCTGCTATCAACAACCCCAGCTCCATGGTTCGTCTTGTGTTGGCGTTTTGGCTCATTTATTCACCTCGCTTGTTGATGTGGAGGATTCTGAATTAGTATCTTGTGTAGATTTATTATCCGTTTGGTCATCTGCTTCGGGAGTTTTACTACCAGTAGATGTTCCTTCCGAGGCGCGCTGCTCTGCTATAGCGGCTGCGCTCTTTTCGGCGTCAATTTGATCACGGTAATTTTCTACCACACTACGTGCTTCTTGTTCGCTTCCTACGCGAACCCCTCCTTCAAGGTCTTTTTGCGTGGTAAGCGGCAGATCTTTTACTTCAACAGATGTTGATCCCGATAAATGAGAGAGCGGTATGCCAAAAATGCTATTGTGTACCCCTTGATAAATTCCCACGGTTTTATCGTTTATGCCTAAATACCAAGATGTACTTACAACCATAAGACCCATGATTAAACACATAATAAGTGATAAAAGTGCACACGCACCCGTGACGTAAAGACGCCTCATGTGCATGTGTTTGCTTTTTTGAGGTGCGCCGTCATCTTTAATGTCTACGACAACTACTGTTACATTATCTAGTCCTCCAGCTTCAAGGGCTGCGGCAACCAAATTATCTGCACAGGATTGAGGGTGTACAGCGCTAACTGCAAGCGACTCGATTTTTGCATCTTCTATCATGGACGAAAGCCCGTCCGAACAAATAATAATGCGGTCACCAGTGTTAATATCAAGCTTAAAGTGATCGGCATACATGTCGGGATCAGAGCCAAGAGCGCGTGTAATAATTGAGCGCGATGGATGAACGCGCGCTTCGTCGGCCGTAATTTCTCCTGCGTCTACCAGCTCTTCTACAAACGAGTGGTCGTGCGTAAGGCGCACAAGTGAGCCATTGTACAAAAGGTAAATGCGAGAGTCGCCCACATGAGCAATGGCTATTTTATTGTTTTCTATTAAAGCGCACGAAGCGGTACAGCCCATACCTGGTTTTCCGTGACCTTGCGCTGCCTGATTTATAATTTCGGTGTTTGCAGCCTCAACGCTTGCGCCCAATAAAACATCGTTCGCGCAATGAGGAGCTTGCTTTCCAATGGTTTCAACCGCAATAAAACTTGCCACTTCACCTGCAGCGTGACCGCCCATGCCGTCACATACTGCAAAAAGGGGAGGTTGCACCAAAAACGAGTCTTCGTTATGCTCGCGCACTAAACCAACATCGGTACGCGCGCCCCACATAAGGCGTGCATTGGTTCCCGACCTAGAATCGGTGCCTTCTCTATTTTCTACCGAAATTGATTCGTGACCAGGACTATTGGCAACTTTGACATGCGCAAGACGGGAAATTTTCTTTGCGTTTGCGCCAAAAAAATCCTCCAAATCTTTTCTTGATAAGGGAAAAGATTTCATCGGCGATTCACCTTCATGATGGTATCTCCAATTTGTATTTCATCGCCATCGCGCAGTGCAACAGGTTCTTCGATAGGGCATCCATTAACAAGGGTGCCATTGGTTGATTGGAGATCTTCTAGTACCAATGCAGGTCCTTGCAGCGAAAAACGCGCGTGAGATGCAGAAACAAAGGGTTCATCAATAACAATATCCGATGAAGGCGAGCGTCCGATAAGCACCGGTCCAAGAACGTCTATATGCAAGCCGCGCAGCTGTTTGCTGCCTTTCTCGCAATCAATATACCAAATCGCATCATCTGTTCTCTGTCGTCTCACAAGACCTATTCCCGTTTTCATGACTAAAAATAAAAACAGGTACAAAAAGACGACCAATATGATTCGACCTGCAAATAATACGAGGTCAAACATGCTAGTTCTCCCTAAATTCCAAGTTAGTAAGCGCAAGCGTTATGATATCACCATTGCGTAAAACGCAACTGTCTACCGTCATGTTGTTTACCTGCGTTCCATTGGTTGAACCAAGATCTTGTATCAACCAATTTCTTCCGTTGTACGTTATCTGTGCGTGTCGACGCGAAATATTTGAATCGTGTAACACAATTTGAGCGTGCGAGCGTTCGCGTCCAATAACGGTTTGCGGCGCAAAAACCTCGTACGTCTCGCCTGTCTGATGATTGATAAGCAGCGATGTAGGCGCTGTTGTTTCGGCATAATTTTGCGGTCCGTGCGAAAACGAATCTCTTCTTTGTGTGGGAGCCATGCCTGCAGCTGCTGCAGGATAGGCGTTTTGTGCATACATATTGGAGTCTGCATTGTCTGCTGCGGTTGCATGGCGGCCCCAATTATTTGCGCGCGCGTTAACTAAAGGCGTGTGCTGTACGTTTTGAGCCGCAGGCATAACGCTTACGGGGGGCGTGCTGATGGACGCCGAGCCTATGGTCGCAAGGTTTGAAGGCAATACACTTAAACCTGCAGATAGATCAAGGTCTTGTCCGCCAATAAGTGGCGCAAAATCTCCTGCAGAAGTTTCATCGGGAATAGCAACCACGCCTCGTTTGTACGAATTTTGCGGATTAGCCGCTGCAACTTCGTTTTGCCGAGGTGTTGGCCTATATGCTGGTTTGCCTTGTGCGGCGCGCGCGCCTTCATTGGGTATGCCCGACATGGCATCAGGTGTGCTTATGGGCTGTTGAGACGTTGCTTGCTCAGAAAAATGAGCGTTTTGCTGCACAGTGCGTGGTGGATTAACCATTTTAACTTCACCGTGGAGCTGTTCTTGTGCGGCTCCACCAACGCCTAATGAACCCGCAAGAAATGCGTCTTCTTCGGCGCGAAGGCGCGCTAGTGTGGATGCGTCTATGTTTTCGGCAAAGACGGCAAATTTTCCGCTTTTAAGTCCGGGGTCAACCATAAAGCGAATAAGTGGCTTACCCGTAAAAACATAGGATTTTGACTGTGCTTTTGCTTCGATAAAAGCGGATATTTCGCCGATGAGCTTTACATACAAAGATCGCATGGTGGCGTCATCGGTTGGAGAAACCAATACGGTATACAGAGCAGGAGCAGTGTTAATCCCGTCTATTTCAAATGTTTCTGCTTCCATTTCGCGTGCTGCGCGTTTGGCGAGTTTTTTTATCGAAAACGGTGCGGTAAAGCCCTCGGTAGAGCTCCCGAATATGGTGTTCATTCTTTCTTCAAACGTTTTAATTAAGTTCATAGACATTCTCAATCTCCTCACCTGCAGGTTGTGAATCGTCTAACTTCATCACAATAAACATAAGGATACTTAAGCATAACGCAAGAGCGATTCGTGTGATATCCACAATTGAGTATATACCGCAACTCTCCATGTCAATAATGGTATGCGATGTAATAAACGCATAGAGCATAAGCGCGCTTGCGGCGATTTGGACGGTGTACTTAAGCCATGGGCTTTGGGTTTGTTGCAAAATGTATGCGGCAAGAGCCATACCTCCTACGCTTATACCAAGGGATGTAAGCGCTGGTTGCTGTATAAGATGATAAAGGTGCGCGCAAACCTGTTGGGGATTGGACGCGGTCATGGTTGTCCAGCTTGTAAGATGAACGATGAGCCACAATGCAAAACAGTGTATACATGCAGGAAGCGGTTGCACATGAGCGGGAATAACCAGTGGAGCTATAAAGGGATTTTGTGTGGCAATTCCTATAAGCGCGCAGCTTGATACCCATGTATTTTTGCGTACGCATACGATGAGCCAAGCAAGACTTATGGCAGATAACACGATGGGGAGTAAGACGCCAATGCCTGATAAAAACTGCGGATGTAGTATAAGCGAAAGTGCATATACAAGACATACAACGCCCACTGCACTAAACGGTATAAAAGCCGATAAAACACCTATAACGCAAGCACATGCCAAAAAAACAATCAAAGGAGTGCCGCCAAGACCTTGCGTAAAAAAGGAGATTCCCTCAAATGTATACGGTGCGCACAGGTGAGCAAAAAATCGTACAATTCCTGCTAAAGGAATCCATGAACTACATATTCCGCACGCGGCGTTAAGCACCTTTTTTGCGCAAGGAAGCACACGTGGGTGGCGATACCCAAAAGGAAGCTTGTGCTTATCAAATTCTGTAGATCCCTCGTCTGTTTCAAGGGCTTGTTGTACCAGTTGCGCAATAGAGCGCTTGCCTTCGTTTTCGTCGCCTAATACTTCACCAATTTGGTGTGAGAGATTTTCTACATGTGCACACCTAAGCGTTGGATTTGCGGTAAGCGCCGCCTTTAAGCTTTGATCAACAAGAGTTTGACTTACAGGAGCAAGATCGCTTGCGTAGTCGGAAAGCGACTTTTTAATTCCCTTTTCAATGAGCTTGCGCGATGCTTCTGCCGTGTTTGCCGCAAATGGACACGTGCCTGTAAGGCACTGCCACATTACGGTTGCAAGCGAGAAAATATCGCTTCGCTCGTCTACCAAATCTCCTGATATTTGCTCACAAGACATGTAGCCCACGGTTCCTCCGCGCGCATCGCCATATCCAGTTGCCGAAGCAAGAGAAGCCATACCAAAATCGCAGAGCTTAACGCAGCCGTTTTGATCAAACATGATGTTTGACGGCTTAATGTCTAGATGAAGCACTCGATTTTTATGCGCGCATGCCAGCGCCGAACAAAGCGCTCGACACACATAACTTGCCTCATCGCCCGTGAGCGTTCCTCCTTCGACGCGTCCAAGTAACTCTTGCAGCGTAAGACCGTCGATATACTCCATAACAAGATAGGCATACATACTATCGGTTTCAAAGTCATACATCGATACAATATTGGGATGTGAAAGCCTTGACGCGGCTCGTGCTTCTTGTAGCGCCTCTTGCATAGTTGAACTTATGTGGTTATATGCGCCGTCTTGACTTGAAAAATCATCATATTCAGCGCCGCTAAAAAGCGGAATACGCTTAATCGCAACACGACGTTGAAGGCGTGTGTCCCACGAAATAAGAATATCGCCAAAGCCTCCCGTGGTGCATTCGTCCATAACGCGATAACGACCTTGTAAAACGCTATTTTGAATTTGTTGGTCGTATGAAGTTTCGTAAGCGTCAGCTCTTTGCGAAAAATCAGAATCCGCAGCAGTGCTCCCGTTATGAAATGCACGGGATTGCTGTGGCGAATAGGCAGGTGGCGTGTAATGATCGTTCCTCATAATGTGTCCTTTTGAACTTCGTTTTTGGTTGGCGTGACACATTGCTGCACATGTGATGTTATACTTTTTTCTTCAATACGCACATGCGTTATTGCATAAGTTTACCAAATTGGAGTAAAATTTCTACCCATGCGGGCGTGGCGGAATTGGCAGACGCGTATGCTTCAGGTGCATATGAGGGTTCCCTCGTGAAGGTTCAAGTCCTTTCGCCCGCACCACGTTTTACTAAACAAATCTCCTAGTTGCGCAATAACGTTGCTACTTTACGGCTTTTATGACTTCGTGTTTTTTGCGCTCTACCTGTGTTTTACAGCCTCTATTTGTTGTCTTCTTCAAAATCGCTCCAACCACTTTCGTCATTAGAATCAAACAACTCCCAATCACCTTGTTGCTTTTTGTGGTTTTTAAAGCGCTGACGTGTTTTGATTTCAAGGAAAATAGAAATAAGGACAAAGAACACAATTCCGCCTAAAACAAGCACCAAAACGCCTTGTCGGCTTGCGAACAACCAGGTAAAAAAGTCATTTATTGCGTCCATATACATCCTTTCCCAAGGAGTGTGTAAATCTTTTATAGAACAAGTATATACTTTAGTGCGTATATATAGGTTATTATGCCTGAATGGCGTATAGTTAAACACATATTACGTACGAGTAGTTTAACAGTTTTTGTATAACAGTGCTTTGATGAGCAAAGTTGGTAACGCAAAAGGAGTAGCAATGCTTGATATCAGGTTTGTGAGGGAAAACCCCGACGTGGTAGATAAGTCGTGCGCATCGCGACAGAACGCACATTGGGATAGGGAACATTTTTTTAAACTTGATGAGTTGCGCCGATCTACCATTGTAGAAGTTGAGCGTTTGCAAGCCGAGCGCAATAGTGCCTCAAAGCAAATTGGTAAGCTTATGCAAGAGGGCAAAAAAGACGAGGCGCAGGCCGCAAAAGAGCAGGTTGCAGCTGGTAAAGCTCGCATTGCCGAGCTAGAGGAACAGCGCGCGTCTGCCGAAAAGCAGCTTCATGATTTGGTGAGTGCAATCCCCAACATTCCTCATGAAAGCGTTCCTTATGGTAAAGACGATAGCGAAAACAAAGAAGTTCGCAAATGGGGAACTCCGCGCTCCTTTGACTTTGATGCAAAAGCTCACTGGGATTTGGGCACGCAAACCCATATGATCGATTTTGATCGTGGTGTAAAGCTTGCAGGTTCGCGTTTTTATGTGCTTGGTGGTTATGGTGCGCAAATGGAGCGTGCGCTCATCAATTTCTTTATTGACATGCACAACGAAGCAGGTTTTAAAGAGTGGTGGCCTCCTGTATTAACTAACTATGATTCGCTGTTTGGAACCGGTCAGTTACCTAAGTTTGACGAAGATTTGTTCCATGTGAGTAACGATCTGTATCTTATTCCAACTGCCGAGGTTATGCTTACCAATCTGCACCGCGATGAAGTGCTTGACGCTTCACAGCTTCCGCTAAAATACACTGCGTTTACGCCATGCTTTAGAGAAGAAGCTGGATCTGCAGGTAGAGATACACGCGGTATCATTCGCGTTCATGAATTTGATAAAGTTGAAATGGTAAAGTTTGCCAAGCCTGAGGACTCTATGAATCAGCTTGAGTCTATGGTTGCCGAGGCCGAGAAGTGCTTACAGGTATTAGGGCTTGCATATCGTGTCGTTTCGCTTTGTACGGGTGATATTGGTTTTTCTGCATGCAAGTGCTATGACTTGGAGGTTTGGCTCCCAAGCTACAACAATTACAAAGAAATTTCTTCGTGCTCAAATTGTTGGGATTTCCAAGCGCGCCGTGCGAATATAAAGTATCGTGATCCAAGCGAGTTTAAGGGTACGCGTTATGTTCACACGCTTAATGGCTCTGGTTTGGCTGTAGGAAGATGCATGGCAGCTATTATGGAAAATTATCAAAACGCCGATGGATCTATTAGTGTACCCGAGGCTTTGCAGCCGTATATGAGAGGGTTAAAAACCATTCCTGCATGTTAATCGTGCTTGCATCGGTGTGCAGATACATATAGAACGTGCACTTGTTTTGTGCAAGTGGTGCTTCGGACAGCTTATGTGCTGCGCGAAGCACTTTTTTGTAATTTATATACTTGCGTAATGAGTTAAAATAAAACATAGATGTTGGCAATTCTTGAGGAAACAGTATGCGTCAAAACCCACCTCACATGATAAAATCCTTCACGGCTTGGCGTGGCCTTGCCGTTCTTTTTGTATGTCTTTATCATTGGTTTCCGCATACCGTTCAAGGCGGCTATCTAGGCGTTATTATTTTTCTTACCTTATCGGGATACCTCGTTACAGATTCTTTTTTGTCCGAATTGGAAACGCATAAAAAGATCTCGATTATAAGATTTTATGCACGACGCATTAAGCGACTCTATCCGCCGATGATTTTATTTATGTTGGTGGCTACCTTATGGGCAAACTTTTTAAACCATGATCTGCTTTACAATTTCTCTGCAAGTGCATTTTCAACCCTGCTTGGTGTTAATAACTGGTGGCAGATTAGTCAAAATCTATCGTATTTTCAGCACTTTTTACTACCTGATATGTTCACCCATATGTGGGCTTTAGCAGTTGAAATGCAAATTTACTTGTTTTGGCCGCTTGTTGTGTGGGTCGTAGGCAAACTGGCTTTGCGTGCACCTCGTCGTGCGCTTTTTAGAGTTTCCCTTATAGGTGCAGTAGTTTCTGCAGTATTGTTAGCTGTTATATATCAACTGTCTATACATAATATTACACGCGCTTACTACGGAAGTGATACACGCGTCTTTTCGTTTTTGCTAGGGTCTGCACTGGCGTGCCGTTTTAGCCGACAAACGCTGGTTAATTGGTATCAGCATGCTCGTACGTCAGGCACATATAAAAGCATGCTGGCGTGCATTATTACGGTTTTGTGTATGATTTTTCTGGCTGGTGATACATGGTTTGCATATTATGGCGGAATGGTCTTATTTAACGTGGTTCTTCTTGTGGCGTTGGCAACGTCGGTTGATGAGTCTGGCCTTTCTGCGCGCCTGATTGGTAATCCCGTCCTTATGTATTTAGGCAAACGTAGCTATAGTCTTTATCTGTGGCAATATACCTTATGGGCATTTGGCAAAGCTGGTTTTAACCCTCCAGGAGTGTCTTATGGATCGGCAGTTATTATGCAAGTTGTTTTTCTGCTTATTCTAGCGGAGTCTACCTATCAGATAAGCGAAAAACATATGAAGGATTTAGTAAACTGGTACGCGCCGCACATCTCTTATAAGAATCAAGTGCATGGTCGGACAAAAATGCTTGTGCTTTTGGTATTTTCTGCTCTTACCGCCTGCTTTGTATGGACATGCATACATGCACCTGTTGGTGCGCCTGAAGAAGCTTGCGAAATGCAAAGCCGTCTTGCCAATGATGATGAAAACTCTCAAACAACAGATGACGAACAGCAACCGCATGAAGATGCTTCGCAGCAGGATACAACACAAGATGGTACAGCTGGATCTGTGCCATATGAAAAACCTGACAACATAGCGCAGTTTGATAAGGTTGTTGCGCAATATCCTGAACTTGGGATTACTAAAGAAGAGGCAACATGTGGACACAACATCAAAATCTTTGCCGTGGGTGATTCGGTACTTAAAATGTGCCGTGAACAATTGGGCAAAATTTTACCAAATATGACTATTGATGCGGAAGTTAGTCGTCAGGTACCTGCAGGTTTAAACATTTTGCGCGAGCTAAAACGCTCGGATAATTTCCCAGATGTTGTGTATTTTGCACTAGGTACTAACGGTATAATTAACGCCGATATGCTCGACAGTCTTTCAACAGAGTTTAGCGATACCGATATATACATCAGCACTGTTGTGTCAAATGACTCTTACGAGCACGATGTAAATGACTACATTACACAAGCTGTTAAACGTCACGATAACCTACATCTTATTGATTGGCATCAATTTGCTAAGGACAAAACTGAGCTGTTTTATAAAGATGGAACACACCCTAATATAGGGGGATCTGAGGTGTATGCCCAATTTATCGCTAAAAATATTTTGCGGTCACAGCAAGAAAAAAGCTCATCATAAAGAAAAACACGACTTGCACGCGATTTGTTTGGGCATCCAGTTTCTTTTTAGGCGGAGATAAACACAACTTCGTCAAAACGTGCAATGGAAGTATTAAGGTAGCTTGAATAATAATATGAACATGGTTTACGCACACTTGTAAGTAAGATACCCTGTTGGTGGGTGCTAACTTGTAAGCTTACATGGTCAGCAAAGTGTACGAATGACCTTTGCTGTAGGTAAAAGGAGGCAATAAGCGTGGCTTGTTTTGTAGGTGTATACGGAATGGGCGTTATGGGACAAAGGCTTGCGCTTAACATCTCTCATCATCACTATACCCTTGCAGTTTATAATCGTGATGAGGATAAAACGCGTGAATTTATGCAAAATAAAGTACAAGACACCGATCAAATTACTCCTTCATATTCCCTTAAAGATTTTGTCGCTGCACTTGAACGGCCAAGAAAAATCATCCTTATGGTTAAGGCAGGCACGGTGGTTGATCTTGTGACCGATGGATTGCTACCATATCTTGAAGAGGGCGATATCGTTATAGACGCTGGTAATTCTTTCTATAAAGATACTGAGCGTCGTATGAAACACTATGCAGAAAAAGGTATTAAGTTCTTTGGTATGGGTGTTTCTGGCGGCGAGAAAGGCGCGCTGTTAGGGCCGTCTATTATGCCCTCGGGTAACAAAGATGTGTTTAATGACTACCTTAAACAGTTGCTTAAAGATATTGCCGCACATACCACTACGGGTGATTCGTGTTGCGATTATATCGGAAAAGGCGGAAGCGGCCATTATGTAAAGATGGTTCACAATGGTATTGAATATGGCGACATGCAAATTATTAATGAAGCATACTTTATGCTTAAAAATGTATGTGGTTTTTCAAATGCCCAAATAGCGGATGTTTTTGAAGATTGGAACCGTGGACGTCTGCAATCGTATCTTGTTGAGATCACGTCTAACATTTTGCGCGTTAAAGATCCCTGCGGTACGGGTGAGCTTGTGGATGCAATTTTGGATGAAGCAGGACAAAAGGGCACGGGTATGTGGACGGCAATGGATGCTTTAGAAAAGCATCAATGCGTTCCAACAATGTGTGAAGCAGTGTTTGCGCGTAATTTATCGGCTCAAAAAGATGAACGTGTGTGTGCCGCGCACGCGTTTGGTAAGTACTCTGATGGTCAAAATCTTACACCAAAGATGCCGCAAGAAGAAGTCAACACCTTTATCACCGATCTTGAACAGGCGGTTTATGCTTCCAAGATTATGTCGTATGCACAAGGTTTTTCTTTGCTGCAAGCTGCGTCAGACACCTATCAGTGGAATCTTGATCTGGGTAACATTGCGCTCCTTTGGCGTGAAGGCTGCATTATTCGTGCAGTATTTCTTGAACGCATTAAGCGCGCTTATGACGAAGGCAAAGTTGTTAATCTTATGTTGACCGATGAGTTTAAAGACGAAATCAAGTCTTCTGTTGCCGCATGGAGACGCGTGGTGATTGCAGGCATTGCCGCAGGATTGTATATCCCCACCATTGCAAATTCGCTGCTTTATTTTGATGGCTACACGTCTGAAAAGCTTCCAGCGAATCTTTGTCAAGCTCAGCGCGATTGGTTTGGCGCCCATACATTTAAGCGTGTTGACAAGCCGCGCAGCGAGTCGTTCCATCACATTTGGGAGCAGATGTAGCGCTTGTTGCTGCGCTGAAAGTAGTTCTGTGGTTTTGCGTAATCAGTTGTAAGAGTTTACGTACATTTTGATATGCTAAGCGTTTTATACGCTTAGCATATGCATTTTCTTGTAAGTTGTATGATTCCTATAACAATACTATTTGATGCCGTTCTTTTTCCTTGTGTGATTATCAATATTATCTTCTGCAATACGACTACCTATATTCACTTGAATAACTTCTATACCTGCTTGTTCGATATCGGCAATGGATTGTGCGTCCGCAAATTCATCGGTTACCAACACATCTATGGTTTTTGAGGCTGCCACAAAAAAGTTTGAATCACGGAAGATTTTTCGATGGTCGGCAACAACAATCACCTTACCTTTGGTGTGTTCAATCATTAACCGATTGACGTTAGTTTCGCCTGCGTTGCTGGTAGTTACACCATTTTTTAAACTAAACCCCGAGCAGCCAATAATGGCAACATCGGCAATTACTCGTTTTACGGCAATTTCGGCAACTTCTCCCGTGAGAGCTTCTTTTGGCAGACGAAGCTCGCCGCCAGTGATAATAACGGTTGACGCTGGGTTAAGTGAGTCTTTATGAATTTGTTCGTGTATACGTAGATTGTTGGTTACCACGCTTACTCGTTTTGTTTGCAAATAATCCAGCGCATAAAGTGCGGTTGAACTGGTATTAATAAAAACAGTGTCTTTATTACGCACAAAGTTTGCCGCCATTTTGCCTATAGATATTTTTATCTTTTCGATGTTGGTGTTTGTTGGTTTGGCATCCTTAAAACGATAATGTTCGCTTAGTGTGGCGTATCCGTGTTTGTGAACCAACACTCCCATTTTTTGAAGTGCCGCCAAGTCGCGACGCATAGTCATGGCGGAAACACAACAATGTGCGGCAAGCGCGCTTACCGAAATTGTATGGTCAGGGGCTTGCTGAAGTGTTTCTTCTATAACAGCGCGCCGCGCGTTAATGAGTTTAGAGGAGTTTTTCATGAGCATCGCCATCCTTACGCCGATTTGTATTACTGTCCTGTTGTGGTTTTTGACGTAATTTATTTTGTGGTGCCTAAACGTTCAAGACCTGCATTTGAGCGATTGATACCCTATATTATGAGCGAAAAAGATTCATAAACAACAAATAGTGTGAATAAAAACATCATATAAGGGTCAAACACTCATAAAAACACATTGTCTGCATATTTAAACGTTCATATAATTAAGCTAATTTCATCAAGAGAAAGGAATACATATGAGTGCTATCGATGAGATTACGAGAGATTCGTGGCTCAATAAGACGTTTCCCGAGTGGGGAACATGGCTTACCGAGGAGATAGCTCAGGCTAAAGTTCCAGAAAAAACACTGTCTATGTGGTGGTTAGGCAACATGGGTATCTGGATTAAATCAGATCACGGCACTAATGTTGTCATTGATATGTGGAACCAAACAGGAAAACAAACCATTGGTTCTGGTCATATGAAAAAAGGTCATCAAATGATGCGCATGAGCGGTGTGCGCAACTTACAACCCAATCGTCGTAATCAACCGTTTGTTATTGATCCATTTGCAGTTCGTGATATCGATGTTTTATGCGTAACGCACTCACATTCAGACCATCTTGATCAAACAACCGCTGCTGTTGTAACACGTAATTGTCCTAACGCTACCTTTGTAGGCCCACAAGACGTTGCCGACAAATGGATTGCATGGGGCGTTCCTGCAGAGCGCATTGTTGTTCTTCATCCAAATGAAAGCGTTAAAGTAAAAGATGTTGAGGTAAAGGCTCTTGAGTCGTTTGACCGCACCATGTTGCTTACCGTAGACGATCCTAATGAGTCTCTTAAAGGTAAGCCTGTTCGTGATATGAATCAACTTGCTCTTAACTACCTTGTTAAAACTGATGGTGGTAACGTTTACCACGCAGGTGACTCTCACTACTCCAATATGTATGTAAAGCATGGTAAAGAAAACAAGATTGATATTGCCTGCGTTGCATATGGCGAGAACCCAATTGGTATTACCGATAAATTAACCTCCTCTGATGTTCTTAAAGTTGGAGAAGCTCTTCAGACTAAGGTTATTATTCCTACGCACTACGACATTTGGACCAACTTTATGGCCGATCCTAAAGAAATTCTTATGCTTTGGAAATATCGTAAAGATCGTATGCAGTACAAATTTAAGCCATTTGTATGGCAAGTTGGCGGTCGTTATGACTATCCTGGCGACACTGATCACATGGAGTACATGTATGACCGTGGTTTCCACGATGCGTTTGATTATGAGACTGATCTTCCTTATGACGCATTCTTATAAGATGAGCCGTACCGTGAACTTCAACCGGATGTGAGTGTGAAATGCTTAAATTTTTTTATGATAACAATCTTGTCTACTACGCCGAAAAACAGCCTCAAGACTGGAAAGAAGCTATTCGTATGAGCTGCAAGCCCTTGCTTGACAACCACATGATTGAGCCAACCTATGTTGATACTATTGTTCAAAACGTTGTAGACAACGGTCCTTATATTGTTATAGTTCCAGGCATTGCAATGCCACACGCGCTTGCAACTGCTCCAGGAGTTTTGGGAACAGGAATCGCATTTACTAAGTTTGAAGCTCCTGTTACGTTTTATGATCCCGCCACAAAAGAGGAGCCGCAGGCACAATTATTCTTTACGCTTGCTGCAAAAGATTCTGATGAACACCTTAAAAACATTCAGCGTCTTATGGATCTTTTGATGGAGGAAGAAAAGGTTGAGCAACTTAAAGCTACTCATTCTTTAGAAGACTACAAAAAGCTTTTGTAGTTTAAACATTGGTGGTAATTGCACAAATGGTGCAAAGGAGTATATACGTCGTTTAAGACAAAGGAGGCACAATGGATATTCCAGGAATTTTATTAGCATGTTGGTCGTTCTTTGCTAAAAATATTCTTACTCAACCGCAGTTTATGATTGGTTTTATCGTACTGATTGGTTATGTCCTGCTTAAAAAGCCTTGGTATGAATGCTTGGCAGGCTTTTTAAAGGCAACATGTGGATACTTGATTTTGTGCGTAGGTTCAGGCGGCTTGGTCAAAAACTTCCGTCCTATTTTGGTTGGTTTGAGAGACCGCTTTAATTTAAGCGCAATGGTTATCGACCCATACTTTGGTCAAAATGCAGTAACCGCAGGTGTTGAAGAAACATTTGGTCGTATGTTCGGCGACGTTATGTTGCTTTTGTTATTCGCATTTATTATCAACATCATTGTTGTTCGCTTTAACAAACTTACTAAACTTCGTGCTATCTTTACCACAGGTCACGTACAAGTTCAGCAAGCATCCACTGCGTTCTGGATTATTTTGTTCTGCTATCCATTTATGGGTCGCTGGGAAATCTTGGCAATCATGTCAGTTATCTTGGGTCTGTACTGGGCTGTAGGTTCAAACCTTACCATTGGTATTTGCCAAGACTTAACTGATGGTGGTGGCTTTGCTGTTGCTCACCAACAGATGTTTGGTTTAACGTTCTTTGCTAAAGTTGCAGAACTCTTTAAGCCTAAAGATGGAAAAGAGCCTAAGCGTATGGAAGATGTTGAGCTTCCTGGTTGGCTTTCGATCTTCAATGAGAACATGGTTTCAACTTCTATTTTGATGCTTTTGTTCTTTGGTATTATTTTGGCTGTTTTGGGCAAGGATTACCTTGTAGCGCTTAAAGCGCTTAAACCTGAAGATGACTTCTTCTTCTACATTCTTCAAACCAGTTTGTACTTTGCTGTTTATCTGGCAATCTTACAACTTGGTGTTCGTACCTTCGTGGGCGAGCTTACCGAGAGCTTCCAAGGTATCTCTAATACCATTCTTCCGGGTGCCGTTCCTGGTATCGATATTGCAGCAACCTTTGCTTTTGGTTCGCCAAACGCTGCAACCATCGGCTTCTTGGCTGGTGCTGTAGGACAATTTATTACCATTGCCCTTCTTATTATTTGCCAGTCACCAACTATTGTTATCGCAGGCTTTATTCCAGTCTTCTTTGATAACGCTGCTATTGGTGTATTTGCTAATAACCGTGGTGGTTACAAGGCCGCGCTTGTTCTGCCTTTCATTTCTGGTGTTGTTCAAGTTTTGGGTTCAGCACTGTTTGCAAGCTGGATTGGTTTGGCTGCATACGGTGGATACCTTGGTATGCTCGACTGGGCAACGGTATGGCCAGTTGCAACCCTTGTTATGAAATACCTTCCATTCGTTGGTATTGCAATTGTTATCGTTGTTCTGCTTGCTATTCCACAGCTTCAATACCGTGCTAACCCCAAGGGTTACTTTATGCAGGTAGAGGATTACGAAAAATACAAAGCAGAATTCAAAAAGGCATAAGCTTTAGCGTCTTTACTTTGTATGTGTTGATTTAAGTGCGTGCTCATAGGGTGTTTGTTGAGCATCTGAGCACGCGCTTTTGTTTGAATTGCGTTTGATACGCGCACTGTTTATTTTAGGAGGATATCATGCGTGTTTTGGTTTCTTGTGCTAATGGTTCCGGTACTTCTTTAATGCTTTTGCAAACGGCTACTAAGGCTCTTACCGCTTTAGGATACAAGGTTACCGCAAGCAATCACACCTCTATTGCCGAGGGTAAAAGCACCGCTAAAAGTTACGACGTTGTTTTCACACCACTTAACTTTGTAAACATGTTTGACGACGCTGCTAAACAAGGCGTTACCGTTATTGGTGTTCGCAATGTTATGAGCGTTCCCGAGTGCAAACAGCGCATCGAAGAAAGCGATCTTAAGAGCAAAAATCTTTAAACAACACCTAAAAATTAAGAAATTTCAAAAGGAGTAAATTATGGCATTACCTATGCTTCAGATAGCTTGTGATCATAATGATTTACCAAGCGCATTGGCAGACATTAAAGCTGTTGGAGATGTAGTAGACATTTTGGAAGTAGGAACCATCCTTATTCTTCAAGAAGGTCAAAAAGCTATTAAATGCTTTAGATCAATGTATCCTAATAAACTGATTGTTGCTGATCCTAAATGTGCTGATGCAGGTGGGACTGTTGCTAAAAATGTTCACGATGGTGGTGCCAACTTTATGACATGCATTTGTTGTGCAACACTTCCTACCATGGCTGCAGCCGCTAAAGAGGTTGATGCTGTTCAGGTAGAGCTGTATGGCGACTGGACATTTGAGCAGGCTCAAGGATGGCTTGATACTGGTATTGAGCAGGCGGTATACCACCAAAGCCGCGATGCTTTACTTGCTGGTCAAACTTGGGGCGAAAAAGACCTTACCAAGATTAAAAAACTTTGTGACATGGGCTTTAAGGTATCGGTAACTGGTGGTTTGAATGTCAACACACTTGAGTTGTTCCGCGGCATTCCTGTATACACCTTTATTGCAGGACGCGGTATTACGCAGGCTCCAGATCCTCGTCAGGCTGCTGTAGACTTCCAAAACAAGATTAAAGAAATTTGGGGCTAATAACCCATACGCTCATAATGAGTCATGAAGAGATTGGACGTGCAATATGGCACATTTAGGCATTTATGAGAAGGCTTTGCCTAAGAATGTTTCTTGGAAAGATCGTCTTTTACTTGCAAAAAAACTCGGCTTTAATTTTGTAGAGATGTCCGTAGACGAAACTGACGAGCGCCTGGCTCGACTTGATTGGACAAAGCAAGAGCGCAAAGAGCTTATCGATGCTGAATACGAAGTTGGCCTTAAGGTTTATTCCATGTGTTTAAGTGGACATCGACGTTTTCCATTTGGTTCAAGTGATCCTGAGATCCGTAGCCATGGTTTACAGATTATGAAAAAAGCTATAGATTTGGCCTCTGATTTGGGCATACGTAATATTCAGCTTGCTGGATATGATGTGTACTATGAGCCAAAGACGCTTACATCGCGTGCCTACTTTATGGAAAACCTGCAGAAGGCTGTTGCAATGGCTGCCGAAAAGCAAGTAATGCTTTCGATCGAAATTATGGACGATCCGTTCATTAATTCTGTTACCAAGTTCAATAAAATTAAAAAGCAGATACATTCTCCGTGGTTGCAGGTATATCCCGACCTTGGAAATTTGAATGCGTGGCCTGAGAATGATGTTGAAGCCGAGCTTGAATTAGGTATCGATGAGATCGCAGCTCTTCACGTAAAAGATACGCTTAATGTAACCGATACCTTTAAGGGTAAGTTCAAAAATGTTCCCTTTGGCGAGGGTCAAGTAGACTTTTTGGGCTGCTTTAAAACCTTAAAGCGTCTGGGATATAACGGGACGTTCATGCTTGAGATGTGGAGCGAAACTTCCGATGATCCCGAGGCAGAAATCAAGAAAGCACTTGCATATACTTTGCCGATCTTCAAGGAGGCAGGTTATGAGTTTTAATAGCGAACAGTTGCTTCATTGCCGCGAAGTTGAGGCTATGTGCGAGCGCGTTTGCGAGGCAAATTGTCGTTTACCAGAATTGGGATTAGTTACGCTTACCTGGGGAAATGTTGCTGAGGTTAATCGCGATTTAGGCGTTATTGTAATTAAACCGAGTGGTGTACCTTACGAAACCATGAAGCCTTCCGATATGGTGGTAACAACACTGGACGGCAGTGTTTTGGGTGAGCACAGCCTTCGTCCTTCGTCTGATTTACCAACAGACGTTGTGCTTTTTAGAGAGTTTCCTCAAATCAACGCTATTACCCACACGCATAGCGTTCAAGGCGCTGCGTGGGCGCAGGCAGGGCGTGATGTAC
Organism: uncultured Atopobium sp.; assembly: GCA_946999785.1. Taxonomy (GTDB): domain Bacteria; phylum Actinomycetota; class Coriobacteriia; order Coriobacteriales; family Atopobiaceae; genus Fannyhessea. The sequence goes on along the minus strand of CAMQEO010000003.1, from coordinate 3,547 downwards.
CGGTATATGGAACAACGCATGCAGATAATTTTTACGGTCCTATTCCATGCACGCGCGATTTAACTCAGCAAGAGGTTGAAGAGGCGTACGAAGAAAACACGGGCAAGGTCATTGTAGAAACCTTTAGGACACGTAATATCGATCCTCTTGCTACACCAGGTGTTCTTGTACGTAATCATGGAACATTTTCATGGGGGAAAACTCCTATGAAATCCGTTGAGGTAGGTAAGGTTATCGAAACCGTTTGTGATATGGCAGAGCGCACCGAAGACCTTATGGGTCGCGTGCGTCCAAGCGCAGGCGAGCAGCCTTTTGAGCCGATTCCTCAGTATTATCTTGATAAGCACTATTTTAGAAAACACGGTGCTCATGCATATTACGGACAACCTGGCGACACTCATTAGTACCTTGTGCATTGCAGGTTGTTCTGCTGGTGTTCCACCGCAATATTGTGGTAGTTGAGGATATGCAAACTAAAGGTGCCAGAATGTTTTGGCACCTTTTGTTATGAATAAATCTATTATGAATGGATTGTGTAAATCGATAAAAACCGTGCAACTTTCGACTAGTAAAACGTTTTATCACTTAGAGTTAGATGTGTAAAAAAGTATAAGGAGGACAATATGGGTCAACCGGTATTGGGTACACCGTGGCATAAACTCGAACAATCTGTGTCTGAAGAAGAGCTTGAGGCCGTTGATAAGTATTGGCGTTGTGCTAATTACTTGTCTATTGGACAAATTTATTTACGAAGCAACCCTTTGATGAAGGGTGATTTTAATCGTGACGATATTAAATATCGTTTGGTAGGTCACTGGGGAACCACGCCAGGCTTAAACTTTTTATTTGGTCACGTTAATCGTCTTATTCACGACCACAACCAAAATACAGTTTTCTTAATGGGACCAGGTCACGGCGGACCTGCTGGTACAGCGCAATCACTTTTGGATGGAACATACACCGAAACCTATCCGCGCATTACTAAAGACGAAGCAGGTTTGCAAAAGTTCTTCCGTCAATTCTCATATCCAGGAGGCATTCCTTCGCACTATGCACCTGAAACGCCTGGTTCTATTCATGAAGGCGGAGAGCTTGGTTATGTATTGTCACATGCGTATGGTGCTGTTTTGGATAATCCATCGCTATTGGCTGTAGCTGTAGTAGGCGATGGCGAATCAGAAACCGGTCCTTTGGCAACAAGCTGGCAAACTAACAAGTTCCTTGATCCACTAACCGATGGTATTGTGTTGCCAATTTTACATCTTAACGGCTATAAAATTGCTAACCCATCAATTTTGTCGCGTATTAGTGGCGAAGAACGCGATGAATTCTTCCGTGGTATGGGATATCACCCCTATGTGTTTACAGCTGGTTTTGATGATGAAGATCATTCGTCTATTCACCGTCGTTTTGCGGCACTTCTTGAGACGGTATTCGATGAAATTTGCAATATTAAGACGCGCGCTCAAGCAGGCGAAGAGGCTCGTCCTGCGTATCCTATGATCGTGTTCCGCACTCCTAAAGGATGGACATGCCCAGCTTATATAGACGGTAAAAAGACCGAGGGTTCTTGGCGCGCTCATCAGGTGCCTTTAGCATCTGCTCGTGATACCGAAGCTCACTTTGAGGTTTTGAAAAATTGGATGAAATCCTATAAACCCGAAGAGCTTTTTGATGAAAACGGTGCAATTAAAAGCGATGTTGTTGCGGCTATGCCTCAAGGCGATTTAAGACTTGGTGCTAACCCCAACGCAAATGGTGGTAAGCTTCGTCATAACCTTGATCTTCCAGATGCAAAAGACTTTGCTGTTGATGTAGAAAAAGGTGGCCATGGCTGCGGTGCCGTAGAGGCAACACGTGTGTTAGGCGATTTTACGGCCGAAGTAATTAACAAGAACCGTGATTCGTTCCGTATTTTTGGACCCGATGAAACCGCTTCAAATCGCTTACAGCCGTCCTATCGTGTAACCGATAAACAATGGTTTGGCGAAATAAACGCTGATCCTCAAAATGACGAGCACATGGCTCCTGTTGGAAATGTTATCGAGCAGCTTTCTGAGCACCAATGCGAAGGACTTTTAGAGGGTTATGTATTAACTGGTCGTAATGGTATTTGGTCGAGCTACGAATCATTTGTACACGTAGTAGACTCCATGATCAATCAGCACTGCAAGTGGCTGGAAGCATGCGTTCGCCATATTCCTTGGCGTCGTCCTATCTCGGGAATTAACCTTTTGATTTCAAGCCACGTTTGGCGTCAGGATCACAACGGATTTTCGCACCAAGACCCTGGTTTTGTGGACATTATGCTTAACAAGAGCTTTAACAATGATCACATCACTAATATTTATTTCCCAGCTGACGCAAACCTTTTGTTGGCCGTTGCCGAGCGTGCGTTTAACTCAACCAACTGCTTTAACGCTATTTTTGCTGGTAAACAACCTGCTCCTACTTGGGTTACGCTTGACGAGGCGCGCGAAGAGCTTAAACGTGGTGTTGTTGAGTGGAAATGGGCTTCTACCGTACAAAAGGGAGAAGAGCCCGATCTTGTCATTGCATCGTGTGGTGACGTACCCACGCAAGAAGCACTTGCCGCTGTTGAGTTGCTTGATAAGTTAGGCGTTCACGTTCGCTTTGTAAATGTTGTTGACCTTCTTAAGATCCAAAATGCTCAAGAAAACGATCATGCAATTTCTGACGAGGAATTTGTAAAACTCTTCTCTGCCGATAAACCCGTTTTGTTTGCGTTCCATGCATATGCTGGTAGCATTCGTCGTTTAATTTGGAATCGTCCAAATCACGATAACTTCTGTGTTCACGGATACGAAGAGCAAGGTTCTACCACCACCCCGTATGATATGGTTCGTCAAAATCATATGGATCGCTGGGCTTTGGCTCAAGACGCTTTACGCTTGGTTGACGCAGATAAGTGGAAGGATCAGATTGACGCTTGGGAGAAGTTCCGTGCTGATGCGTTCCAGTTTGCGGTAGATAAGGGCTATGACCATCCAGCCTTTACCGATTGGAGATGGCACGACGCAAAGGACTCTGCCGAGGTTTTGTCTGCAACTAAAGCAACAGGCGGAGATAACGAGTAAGTGCTTGCGTGGCTTTGTGTGATTCTTCATACAATAATTGTCGCGCGTGCGTGCCAAGCGCTTTTAGAGAGCTTACAGAGCACCTACAGAGCGCCTTTGCGCCAAGTGTATGACGTGTTATAGTATTTGGTTATGAATTACTAAACACGCCTTTACAGCGTGATTAAGGCGCTCTAAAGCTTGTTGCTGTACATAAAAGCTCAGAGCTTTGCAAAAAATAAGCTGGCATCGGAATTGTTCTGATGTCAGCTTTTTATTTGTCTATTTTGTCCTATGGTTCTCGGATTGTGCCTATTTCACATGTCGACAATTTGTCGACAACTTATTTTATTCTATGGCTCAGGCTATACCCCAAAATAAGCAAAAAAAACCGCGCCTTATAGGCACGGCATTTAATTCTATGGTACCCCCAACGAGAATCGAACTCGTATTTCCGCCTTGAAAGGGCG
>CAMQEO010000002.1 GCA_946999785.1 uncultured Atopobium sp. | reverse complement strand
AGCAAGCCTGCAAACGATGCTGATTCGCCTGTCTGAGGAATAGAACCAGTACCAGTACCAGTACCAGAATATGGATAGGTCTGTACCTGCGGTTGATCTGCTTTGCCGTCGAGAGCATTCATAGCATTTGTAAGCTCTGTTCTTGCTTGATTAAGGCTATCTACCGTAGCATCTTGTGCATCTTTAGCGGTAGTTGCAGCTGTTAGCTTTCCTTCAAATGCTTGCTTTTTCTCTGGTGTTGCCTTGGTGTATGCAACATCATTCTTCTTGGCGCGAGCTGCATTAATTACCTTTTCAAGCGCAGCTTTAGCAGCCTTAAGAAGGGCTTGGTTTACATCGTCTTCGCTTGATGCGCCTTCGATGTCGCCTTCGTACTTCTGTTTATCTTGTTCAGATAAGCCATAGTCCTTAAGCTTGTCTTTTGCTGCTGCTTTCTTATCTTTAAGGTCTTGAGCTTTGCCGTCGAGAGCACCCATAGCTTCTGTAAGCTCTGTTCTCGCTTTTCTCACTATCCCTATATCGGAATATTGATCATAAGCGTCCTTGGCATCCTTAAGTTTTCCTTCAAATGCTTGCTTTTTTCCATCTGTTGCCTTGGTGTATGCAACATCATTCTTCTTTGTGTTAGCCTCAGTAATTACTTTGTGAAGGGCCGATCTAGTATCAGCGTATTCTGCATCGAAAGAAGCACTGCGTATAGCTTCTGCAGTTTGTGCATTACGTACCCTATCTAAGAATGGCTTTTTAGCATTCTCATCAAGATTGGTAAGCGAGTTAATCGCATTAATTGCTTCTGTCTTTTGGGGTTGAAGTTCTCCGTCGAGAGCATTCATAGCTTCTGTAAGCTCTGTTCTCGCTTTTCTCACTATCCCTATATCGGAATATTGATCATAAGCGTCCTTGGCATCCTTAAGTTTTCCTTCAAATGCTTGCTTTTTTCCATCTGTTGCCTTGGTGTATGCAACATCATTCTTCTTTGTGTTAGCCTCAGTAATTACTTTGTGAAGGGCCGATCTAGTATCAGCGTATTCTGCATCGAAAGAAGCACTGCGTATAGCTTCTGCAGTTTGTGCATTACGTACCCTATCTAAGAATGGCTTTTTAGCATTCTCATCAAGATTGGTAAGCGAGTTAATCGCATTAATTGCTTCTGTCTTTTGGGGTTGAAGTTCTCCGTCGAGAGCATTCATAGCTTCTGTAAGCTCTGTTCTCCTTCTATCAAGTAGATCGTGATCGCGATAATCTTCATAATCACGCACAGCAGTATTAAGTTTTTCAATAAATTCTTGCTGTTTCTCTTGTGCTGCATTGGTGTATGCAACCTCATTACTCTTAACGCGAGCTTTATCAATTACTTTTTTAAGGCTATTTCTAGTATCAGTATACTTTGCATTGTGCTGAGCGCCGTATACATCTCCTTCATTTTGTGCATTAGTTACTTGACCTATGTAAAAATCTCTAGTACCCTCATCAAGATTGGTAAGCGCCTTAATCGTATTAATTACTTCTCTCTTTAGGTCTGCCAGACTGCCTGTTGCAAACGCGACAGGTGAGAAATTGGGGGAAATAACGGCAACGCAAGGTATGCTACCGAGTGCGATAAGGGCGGCACATGTTGCTCTAAGAGCTACCCCCCCCCCGTGACATTTTTTGCAAGTCGTTTAGAGGAAACATATGTACTCCTTTTATCTGTGCGTGCAAGTCCATGCGAATTGCATTGTATGAATATTTAATATATACCAGCTACAAGACAAGTGCAACATAAAATCAGGTTAGTACCAATAATTTTTAGGCTAGAGCGCTAACACGCTCCTATATATCCTGGGCATACGTGCGCAGGTGCAGGCAGGTACGAGCGGGACGCACGAGACGTGCTGTCGCGGGTAGGCGCAGGCGTCTACACGCAAGACGCGCGGGACAGGCGAGCGGGCGCAGGCGTTTACACGCAAGACGCGCGGGACAGGCGAGCGGGCGCAGACGTTTACACGCAGTATAGAAAAAACGGGGCTTAGGACAATTTTTTATACATTTCGTGCAATCAGAGCACAACAATGCGTAATTGTCTTTCCATTAAGCCCCGTTTGAATACTGTGGTTATTGTAGAAATCAATATAAGAATAATTGGCTTGACGTAATTGTTCTGTACTGTGCCACTTAAGTGGAGAGTACATCTCTATTTTATTCGTCTAAAAAACCTTCACATACAGCATTGTATCTTTCAGGACTTGACCCTTTTAGGAGATCGTCCTGGTTGCCTGACATGTATAACGCATTCAAATAAGATATGCCTTGATTCTAAGCTCTTTTTGTCCTATAGCGCCAGAAATATACACAGGTTAGTTCTTAAGCTGTTGTACACGATACCTCATGTGGCGATTAATTTGATTGTAATAGATTAATTGTAATAGATATATTCCTGCTTACTTACACACATCATCTTACAAGCGGTATCCGTACGTGCCTTATTCTCAGACGCGGACTTTTCCTTCTTACCTTCTACTTTCATTTTGTAAATAGTCCTTATGAGAATGGCTATTTCAATTACTAAAACTATGGAACCAGCTATTACAGTACAAGAGAACTCAGGGGTGGTTTCGTGACTTATTATGCTTGTATATGAGGCAATAGAAGCTAGTACAGCGTTTGCCAAGGTCATATACATTGCGTGTGTGTCAAAAACAGATTTTTTCTCCATATCATATCTCCTTCTAATTTTCTCCATATCATATCTCCTTCTAATTGTAAGTGCTTTTCCGTCTTCTTGTATTGGCAGCAAGAAAAGGAAACTATATATGCAAACGGGTAGCTAGGAGCTTTTGAGCGCAATAGTCACCCAAAGATAACGGAAATCTGTATCTTTTTGCTGAAGTGCACAACGGTAAAACAGGACAAGCAATAGTAACCCTATGAGAGTAAAAGGAATATTTCGATAAATACCCCAAATTAAAGGAGGATTTGAACTGAGCCAGTTGTTTTGTGGTAAAAGAACCAATAATCCTCGTAATGCCACTAATAACCACACCAAATAAGTTAAACGTTTTTGCTGCTTAATTTGATAGCGTTCACGCCAAGCATAGTAAAGCAGAAGATAGAAGGCTGTCATGGTCAGTGATGTGATCAATTTTCCAATACCCAAGGCAACTGGATACGCTGCTATACCTAACGTGTTTAAAGCAATTATCCTTGGCATGAGGTGAAAAGCATCTCCTATACCCAAAACCACTGCCATAATCCCAAACAAACGAAATTGTTTGATTTTACCAGCTGATATAATTAACCTAACGCCTGTACAGATGACTGCCACCAAATAGGTTGTATCAAAAATCGTTTCAAAAACAACTTGCATTATTCCTCCTTATAATATGAACATTGTTCAATTTGCTGCAAAAAAATTTCTCCGTTCCAAGATGCAAAACGGGAAAATTCTTATTTGCAATAAATAATTCGTCTAATTATCTCGATCAAAACCGTATAATCAAAATCTTTCTGCAACGTCAAAGAAATCATATGCATAATAATAAATTCAACAAATTCATCTTCTGTAAAGACATCACTGAATACGTCAGGTTGTACCGCCTGATCGTTTTGCAAAACCTGCAGCATATTTGTTTTCATCTTTGCCAAATATTTTTGCATCGTCTCTTGTCCCTTTGCCTGACCTCGCGTAGAAAAACTAAGCGAATGGACCGTAAAAAAATTGGGGTATTTCAGGATTCCCCGCTTAAGATGCTCAAAGAAATTCGTAATATAGCGATCAAAAGGTAAAGCCGCATGAGTTAATTTTTCACTGTTAAAAATATCATCCCAAACACTCTCGACAGTTGCCAATAAAAGTTCGTCTTTAGAAGGGAAATAATAATACAGCGAACCTAGTGCCACATGACATTGTTGCGCTACATTTCTCATATTGACATCAGTCAAACCTGACGTGGCAACAAGCTTACGACAAACACTAAGTATCTCTTCTCTTGAAGTTACAGCTGTATTCATTTTCACCTCCCTAAGTATGTATAATCTTCAGTTTTGTCTGCTACAAACGCACACCTACAACTGGTGAATACTCGCGCGTATTATTTCGGCAGAAAAGTAGTGCGAATATTGATCGCAGGTACACATGCTGAACATTGTTCAGTTTGCGTAATTAGAATTCTATGACCTCTGTAACTCGTTGTCAATCATATTTTAAAGACTTGTTGCAGTGCTGAATAAAGCCAGCTTTCATAAAAACGGTTAATTTCAGACTTCATTCGAACACGTACTAAAAACTAAAGAGTCTCTGAAAAATGCGTGACAACTACCAATGCGCACGTGTGGTCGCTTTCATCATGTATAATTGCAAGTATGTGACAAACATGCAACAGGCATCATAGCCAGATGCATACTCTTAAAAACGTTTACATCAACATGTAAAAGGACACCATGGAAGTTTATCTTGACTACGCAGCAGCAACCCCTATGGATAAAGAGGTTTACGAGGCACAACTCCCCTACTTTACTCATAAGTTTTACAATCCTTCGGCTTCTTATTGTGTAGCACAACACATTCGGCAAGATCTCAATAATGCAAAGGCGCATATTGCACAAACACTTGGTACAAAAAGCGCATCAATTGTTATGACGGCAGGTGCAACAGAGGCAAATAATCTTGCTTTAGCATGTGTAACTGGTCCCGTTATTTCTGATTCGCTTGAGCACGATAGTATCTTGGCGTGCGTTAATCAACGCGAGCATACGCTGCTTACTCCAACAAAAGAAGGTTTTATCACACCCGAAAACCTCCAAAAAGCCCTTACACCGCAAACGCAACTTGTTTCCGTAGAATATGCAAATGGCGAAATTGGAACAATACAGCCATTGCGCGAGCTTGCTTTAGTTATCGAACAAGAGCGATACCGCAGACTTGTTCATCATGAAACAACACCTTTGTTTTTTCACAGTGACGCATCTCAAGCAGCTCTTACCTGCTCGGTTAATGTGTCCTCATTAGGCGTAGACCTTATGACCTTATCGGCGGCTAAAATTTATGGACCAAAACAAGTTGGGCTTTTGTACGTATCGCCAAACGTTGCGCTCAAACCACAGATTTTAGGTGGCGGACAAGAAGGAGGCATGCGTTCTGGTACCGAAAATGTTGCAGGTACCATAGCATTTGCCAAAGCTATAGAGCTCGCTCAACAATATCGAACAAGCTCAGGACTTCAAGAACTTAAGCGCAATAGAAATTTTATGCAAAAACAATTAACTCGTTTATTTAAATGTGCAGTAATTTCGGGCCCTCGCAACGATCGACATCGCTTACCAGGGTTGTTACACATATCATTTCCCCATCTAGAAGCACGTCGCCTTATTATTTTATTGGAAAATATGGGTGTCTACGTTGCGACAGGCTCTGCATGTGCAGCTAGTAAGATGAAAATTTCCCACGTACTCAAAGCACTTGGAATACCAGAATACATAGCACAGGGATCCTTGCGAATTACCCTCGGCAAGCACACAACTCAAGAAGAAATAACCTATGCAATTTCTAGTATAGAAAAGGCAGTTAACTCTGAGATGCAGCGCCTTAACCTTACTGACAAAATCATATGCGAGAGAATGAATAATGAATCTGTCACATCACTTCATACCAATGCGTAAAGCACGAGCAGTTTTCAACGCATATGTTTAAACGTATATGTTACAAACAGCATTTACATCAAACGCCTAGAACGGATGAACTTATGACAACAAATACACCACACGAGACAGGCACGCCCCTTAATACGCCTTCCCCACTAAAACCTGACGCAGATTTAGACACCCTGCTCAATACCGTAATTACCTCGGCTCAAGAAATGCCTGCACGCCCTTCATACGCTCCTTTTGGAGCGCGTGTATATCTTGGTATGAGCGGTGGTGTAGACTCGGCATTATCTGCTGCCTTACTCCAAGAATGGGGGTATGACGTTAAAGCGATCTACATGCGCAACTGGTCGCGCGATTTACCAGGTTTTAAGTGCACATGGGCAGATGATCTAGCGGATGCAGAGCGACTTGCTGTTAAATTAGGCCTTACCCTAGAAGTATGGGATTGCGAAAAAGAGTACAAAGAAACAGTTGTAGACTACCTCATAGACGCATATCAGCACGGATTTACGCCAAACCCTGATGTGATGTGCAATCAAACGGTAAAATTTGGCACCTTTGCAACGCGTGCCTTTGAGCACGGAGCAGATTTTATTGCAACGGGTCATTATGCGCGCGTCTATACCGATAGCCAAAACAGCGCACATCTGTTACGAGCAGCAGATGAACACAAAGATCAGACGTATTTTCTTTGGCGTGTAAAGCCTTCCTTGCTTGAAAAAACTATATTCCCCATCGGATCGATTGCGTCTAAAGAAATTGTTCGACAGATGTGTGCTGCACGTGGTTTGGGCATAGAGTCAAAACCAGACTCGGACGGTATTTGTTTTATTGGTGAGGTAGGCATACGCACGTTTTTACTTGATACGCTTTCCAAACGTGCAGGTGACATTATTGAATGGGAAACTGGTAATGTTTTAGGTCATCATGACGGAGCGTTTCTGTACACCGTTGGCCAGCGCAAAGGCTTAAATTTGGGTGGAGGACCTGCACGCTATGTTGTTGGTACCGATACCGAAAAAAATCGCGTGTATGTAACAGCTAATACCCAATGCCCTGATTTATGGTGCCAAACCATGGTATTAGACGATGTATATCTTCTTAATGAATCAATCGACGAACACGCTTTATATCAAGTCCGCCTTCGTCATACCGGAAAGCTTCAAGATGTGCATGTAAAACCAATAGATGATCATAGATTAGAGCTACGTTTTGAAAGTGCCATACCAAAAATTGCTGCAGGACAAAGTGGTGTTATCTATCAAGGAAAAGTTTGTGTAGGTGGCGGCATAATTCAAAAGCAACCCCTGCATCTTTCGTGGTGTTAAAAGAACATGAGGTAAAATATAACCCTATTGAACATAAGGCTACGTAGTTGATACAACATGAAAACACGCGAAAGGAGGTACTACCTTGCAACACACACATGCGGCTCATCAAAGCAAAACAGCTCGTGATGTAAAAAATCGCATTCAAAAAAAAGTTTCTATCCGCGTATCAGCATCATCAAGTGTGAGCGAAAACCAAGAACAAGCAGAGCAACAAAGTATGTCTCTTGTTCGTAAGAGCTTACTGTTTTTATGTGCTGTTGGGGTGGCATACCTTCTTTATCTGGTATTTTCTGGTCAGCTCGATGAATTTATCGAAGCTCTTCAAGGCGTCAACACCAATTGGGTTATATATGCCATGCTCTGCTACGTGGTTTACTACATTTTGGGCGTAAGCGCATATGTTATAGCAGTTATCAAAGACCCACATAGTCCTGTTGGTATACGTGATCTTATGAGTGTAGAAGCATCGGGCATATTTTTCTACAACTTAACACCTAACGGCGCAGGAGGTCCTCCTTCACAAATTTTTAGGCTTACGCGCGCTGGACTCTCGATTGCGCAAGCAGGAGCTCTTGAATATACACGTTTTATTATTTACGAAGCAGGTGAAGGTATATTTGCCGCGCTGATGATGATTTTTAGAGGCCACTACTTCTTTGAAACCTACGGCGACGTATTCTATGTAGGTGCGGCACTTTTCCTCTTTAAAATTTTGCAGGTGTTCGGATTACTTGCCGTTTGTATCTGGCCACAAAGTATCGCAAGTATTGCTAAGTTTGTGCTTCGTTTGATGTCTCACATCGGCTACTTTAGAAAAACCTGTCAAGCATGGTCAGCAACACTGGAAACACAAATTATAGAATTTTCTCACGGTTTTAAATCAGCTGCAAAAAATCTGTCAGAAATGTTTCTTGCTCTTGTTATAACGCTCTTTCAACTGGGCTGCTTATACGCCCTGCCGTGGTTTGTTCTCAAAGCATTTGGCTTACCCGCAGATCTTCTTACGTGCCTTGCCTGCGGTAGCATGCTCGAATTGCTCACCTCCGCTGTTCCGCTACCAGGTGGTACACTTGGTGCCGAAGGCGGTTTTGCATTCCTATTCATGCCAATGTTTGGGGTAAATACCGCTGCAGGTTATGTAGTATGGCGTATGGTCGAGTATTTCTTACCCGTTCTTGCAGCTGTTCCATTACTGGGACTACGCTCCACACACCAGGCAACTATACATGCACGATGGACTCACCTAGAAAAACGAGTTAAACGTCTCGCACAAAGAGGCATTAAAGAATATACATCGCCTCACAACGATGGGGTAAGAATTGCTATACATAGCAAAACAAAATCTCAATCAAAAAAGAAAACAAGGTTATAAAATTATTTGATGAGGTATTACGCTTATTGGTACCATTAATGAACAATTATGCTTATTGATACCATTAATAAGGTATTAAGCTTGTGGTCATCATAAACAAAAATTATGCACTTAACACATGGTTTAAAAGAAAATGGTGGGCGTTAGAAGATTTGAACTTCTGACCTCTTCCGTGTCAGGGAAGCGCTCTCCCCCTGAGCTAAACGCCCACATCAAACAAAGCACATGTTAGGGTGTAAACTTGTACCGTAAACAACCCTTAACAACAGTGCGTAAGCTACTATAAATGAAAACACGCACACATGCAAGTAAAGACGCGCTCTATATGTCTTTTTTCAAAAGAAACATACAAAATAGTTGAGTACGTCTAAAGGTTTATCGCAAAACGTGCGCCTTTACCTCTGCATTGCATTAATACACCATGCCCATTGCTTCTCGAACTTCTGCAAGCGTCTGTTCTGCTTTGGCGCAAGCGCGAGCATTACCCTGATGTAAAACATCTTTGATGTAAGACATATCCTGTTCAAGCTCGCGACGCTTTGCTCGAATTGGCTCAAAGTAAGAATTAACGGCATCAATTACTAATGATTTAAGTGCACCTGAGCCTGCATTACCAATCTCTTCAGCAATGTCTTGAGGATCACGATTAAGACAAATACCTGCCGTGGTAAGTAACGCCGAAACACCAGGGCGAGCGTCAGGATCAAAAGTAATCATACGCTCGGAGTCGGTCTTTGACTTCTTAATAAGTTTTGCAGTTTGCTGCTCATCCATACACAAAGAAATAGCATTGCCATAGGATTTACTCATCTTGCGACCATCTAAGCCCGGAAGCAGCGGCATAGATGTAAGTAAACCATTAACCTCAGGGAAAACGTTACCATAGCGTGCATTAAAACGATGAGCAATTTTATTGGTAGCTTCAATATGTGGAAGCTGATCGCGTCCAACCGGAACAATATTTCCTTTGCAAAAGAGGATATCGCAAGCCTGATGAACCGGATAGGTAAGCAACAAGCCTGTCAGGGCATGACCAGAGGCCTCTTGTTCGGCTTTGACGGTAGGATTTCGCTCCATTTCGGCTTCGGTAAGAAGCGATAAAAACGGAAGCATTAACTGATTTTCAGCAGGAATAGCCGAGTGCGTAAAAATCATAGTTTTATCTGGATCTATACCACAGGCAAGATAATCAATAACCATGTTATACACATTGTCAGCAATGTGCTCGGTGGTGTCGCGATCGGTAATAACTTGATAATCGGCAATTACAATATTGGTGTTAATACCCATATTTTGCAGACGAACACGCTCTTTAAGGGTTCCAAAATAATGCCCAAGATGAAGCCTACCCGTTGGCCTATCCCCAGTAAGCATGGTATATGATTGCGGATGAATAGCAAGATCTTGCTGTATTGCATTACTTGTTTCTAATGCTTTCTCATAACTTTTTTCGTTGGGCATCTTAACACCTCACAACTTTGTGTGACCATAGTTTATGCTTACAGAACACGTGCGTATGGATCTTCAAAAAGATACAAAATAACCCGCCTCAATCAGACGGGTTTATGTTAGATCATTATATAAAATCTTGTTTGTAAATTACAAAACTATGCAGTACGAACGTGTACAAAATGTTTTGCACCTTTTACAAACTCAACTTTACCGTCTGCCAATGCAAACAATGTATCGTCTTTACCGCGACCAACATTCTCACCAGGAGTAATGTGTGTACCACGTTGACGAACAATAATCTGACCAGCTTTAATGTCTTGACCACCAAAAACCTTGGTACCAAGGCGCTGTGCGTTGGAATCACGACCATTACGGGATGAACCCAAACCTTTTTTATGTGCCATAACTAACCTACCTTATACGTTCAATCAACTTAATCTTGCAACCCATAAGCCTTAAGCTTCGGTACTGTCTGCCTTTTTAGCAGCGGCAGAACGAGTAGTTGGTAAGCTTGACACAACAAGCTTAGTAAGGTTTTGACGATGTCCCTTTGTGCGGTGATAACGTTTACGTTTCTTGAGCTTAAACACAATGACCTTTTTGTCTTTGTATTGCTCAAGTACCTCACAGGTAACTTTTTTCTTTGATAACGTAGCGGCATCACAAATGGTTTTTTTACCATCATTGAGCATAAGAACGTCAAGCTTAACCTTGTCGCCAGGTTGCGCGTCGAGCTTCTCAACACTAATAATGTCGCCCTTGGCAACCTTATACTGCTTGCCACCAGTGGTAACGATTGCGTACATGTGCTAACCCTTCATTACAGTATCTGTGCAACAGCTCCCAATCTTACTCTAAAACCCGCGGTAAAGTCAATAAAGGGAAAGAAGACTTTTTATACAGCCGCATGGCAAGATAAGAACGTGCAGTTGAATGCACATTTTTTACCAAACGTATGGTTGTCTTCATAATAATCACAAAATAAAAAACAATACTCTCCCAAATAGAGCATAAAAATACGAGCAAGCCAATCTAAGAGCTTTTGATCTCGATATAGTGTTCTTTATCTTGGTGATGTCTATCAGAAGACCACACATTATTATCTTCTGTTTTGTGCATATGTGAACTAAAAATTATCGGATACACAGAAGATGCGCAACTTATAGGCGCGGACGCACTATCAACTTGCAAATTTTGTAGATGATTGTCTAGAACATATCTACCATGGACTTCGTTGTTGTGTTGTGAGAATAGGGATTTACCTGTATGAATTGTTTCTTGTACTCCCGTGCTGTGCAATGCCGTACGGTGATTGTGTTGTAGTACGTCAACAACACGTTTAACAAAATCTGAACTATGTAAAAGGACATATCCATGCCCCATAAGGGTAACTGTGCCATATGCAATGCAAGGTTTGATGATAGGCGAAAGCAAAGGAAGGCGCCTCGTAAGAGTGCGTGCAAGACTTCGACTTATATATCCTAAGCAGATAAGTCCTGCAACATCGAGGATCTTATGATCAGCATCGGCAGCTGCACTGGTACCAGCATGAGCACCTGCATTAGTATTAGCATCGGCTTCGACATCTGAAGATACAGACCGCAAAGATTCACCTGTACTAGAATTTGAACAATCCCCCACTACAGCCTGTGAATGTATGTAAGCAGCATCATGAGTCTGTGTAGGTTTTGGATACAAACGTGAAAGCTCATGCAAGAGCTTAAACTCTTCGGCAATCATACGCGGCATATCACCTAAGCGCAAAATCTTTGGCAAAAAAGGATACAACAACGAATGAGTAGATGCAATATCGGTGATTTTACGCCGATGACGATGCACAATTTCGTGTGCTAAAGTCTGCTTAAACCATGGATATGCACGAACTAGTTGAGCCTGGTATGAAGCGTGATAACGCGCAAAATACTCTGAAAGCGTATCTCTGCACGCATTGGACGTTTGTACAAGATATGAAACAACTTGCGTTTCGCAAGGAGCCCCTCCTTGTAAAATATTTGATATTGCAGAAGGCGGACAGGTTTCAGCAATACTTACTATAGGCACTAAAGCGGCATCGGCCTCTTGAATAAGATCTAAAAGCTGCTGATTGTGCAAAGAAAAGCTTTGATTGTTGCTGTGGTCGTTACGATGATTGTTACGATTGACGCAGGAGGATTTTTCTTCGTCACCTATAAGAAATAAAGCATTACAATCATTTGGTAGATGGTCACCATCCAAAAGCTGTACGATCTCTACATCGCAAGTTTGAGGCGCAAGATAAGATTGCACAAGGTTAAACAAAGGTGCTGGCTGCAAATTATATAAAGCAAAAACAAGCCGTTTTGTATTCGTATGATAAGGTGTATCCACAGAAGAAAAATTTATGTTATTCATATCACAGCCATCCTCTTAGAACACGCAATACTTTTCTCTATCTTACATATACAACGCTTGAGGCCTTGTACGCTTTTATGCAGCTTTAGGTCGATGATGCCAAACCGATTGGACAAGACCCACGCTTAATAACTGCGCTACCATAGAAGAAGAACCAAAACTTACAAATGGGAGCGGAATACCTGTAATGGGCATAATACCAATACACATGCCAACATTTTGTAATAACTGAAACGCCCACATCGTAGCGCACCCAACAAGTACAAGTTTACCAAAGGGAAGTTCAATTTTTTGCGCAAGCAGCAATGTTGAAAAAATCATAAGGCCAAAAAGCGCCAACAAAATACAAGAACCCACAAAGCCAAACTCTTCGGCAAGCAGGGCAAAAACAAAGTCGGTATGTGCCTCGGGCAAAAATCCACTTCCTGCCTGAGAAGCACCGCCAATACCTTTACCCCAAATGCCTCCTGATCCAACAGCAATTTTAGCCTGCTGAAGGTTGTAACCAAAACCTCCTGGGTCAACCGTTGGATCAACAAAAACAATCAACCTATTCATCTGATACTGTTTGAGAATATGGGGCAAGCCTTCGGTCATCGAGCAAAAAATAACAACCGCTGCTAATAAAACGATAAGAGCAATTGTACTCAATACCCAGGTTTTTTTTGCGCCAGAGCAAATAATAATGGCAGCACCAACAACCATAACAATAAGACCAGTACCAAGGTCGGGTTGGAGCAAGATCAAAATAAACGGTACGCACAAAATTGCGCAGAGTTTAAGGTAGTCTTTGAGGGAATCTATTTTTCCGTTGTACGCACTACCTAGTGATGCCATAAGCAAAATAACAACGATTTTAGCAGGCTCGGACGGTTGAAAACGCAAACCCAAAAGCGGCAACTTTACCCAGCCCGTTAAACCTTTTGCTTGAACGCCTAATCCTGGTATAAGTGGTAGCAAAATGAGGATAACTACTAATACTAAAAGTGACGAGTTCATACGAGAAAATGCACGATAGTCGTATTTCCACAAAGCAGCTGCAAGAACAAGTCCAAATACAATTCCACCAACATGTCGTACAAAGGAAGCCTTTGGGATGCTAAGCGATGCAGTATAAATAATAAGCGCGCCAAAAGCAACGATCAAAAGTGCAGGAAGTAGTTGCATAAGATATAAAGGTCCATTAAATCGTCCATACGTAGACTTAAATCCTGCAAGTCGCGCTAACGCAACCGCTATAGATGATCTAAAACCATTTGAAGTTAGAGATGACCGCTTGGTTGCATGTGCTCCTGAAAATGCATTTCTTTTATGTGCATGAGCAAACTTATACAATTGTTTTGTATTCAAACTTTTTTTCATGCTCATCCTTAATGCGCGCCTGTTGTATCGACCATAGTTGAAGTATCTGGTTCATGATAGAGTGCACCTAATATATCACGAACAACATACATCGCTCCATCGCTACCAAATCCGCTATTTTCTAGCACACTTGCTACAACATAACGAGGTTTATCGTAAGGTGCATACGCTATAAACCAACCAGTTGGTGTTTCGTGTGAAGTTTCAGCGGTACCAGTTTTTCCTGCAACTTTTTCTTTCATATTAGTAAAATGCGACGCCTGTGCTTGAGACTCTTCGTAAATTACACCATAGAGGCCTCTTTGTATCAAATCCATATATTCGTCTTTTTCGTCCACGGAAATACGTGTAGAACATTTATAGTCAATAATAGAGCCAGAATTTGAGGTCGATTTAATTGACTTCATGAGATGCGGCTGAGGAATGGATCCACGATTTGCAATACCTGCATATACGCATAACATTTGAAGAGGCGTAACCAATAAGTCGCCTTGACCAATGGCCAAATTGGTGTTATCTCCACCTTGCCATGCCTTAGCGTCATCGGGATACGAAGCAAAATATTCACGTTTCCACGTTTCATCAGGAATACGGCCCTGAAGCTCTCCAGGTAAATCAATTTGAGATTTTGAACCTAACCCCCATTTTTTTAACGTTTGCTGTAAGCCATCTTTATTAGATGAATAGAAAAATCCCTTACCTACCTCATAAAATACAACGTCACACGAATGAGTAATACCTGTTTGAAGCGTCATGGGACCATGCCCTGTATGCAGCCAACAATATTGCCCAAACGCAGCACCAAAGCCTGTCCAATAACCCGTACACATATAACTTGATTGCGGCGTGGCTATTCCTTCGTTAAGAGCAGCAAGCGCGGAAAGCGGCTTAATAGTGGATGCAGACGGATATTGGCCGCCTATACCTCGGTTTAACAACGGGTTATGGCTTGATTTAGATGAAAGCATATCCCAATCATCACTTGAAATTCCACCAACAAACATGTTAGGCGAAAATGAAGGAGCAGATGCCATAGCAATAATTTCACCGTTGGTTACATCCATAGCAATTGCGCATCCACCAAAGCAATCGGGTTTTCCATGCTCTTGTAAACGTTTTATAGTGGACGAAAGTGAATCTTCAGCCGCTTTTTGTATATCAGCATCAAGGGTAAGTACCACGTCTGAACCACTTTGGGCTTCAACGCTGCTGCTATGATTAACGATATTGCCGTCTGCATCCACAAAGACAACTTGCTCACCTTTGATACCTTGCAAAACATTCTCATACGACGCTTCGATTCCCGATTGGCCAACCACATCACCAGGTTCATACGTAATCTTTCCTTCATCTTTATTATCTTGCGAAGCTTTAAGCTGTTCGGAAGTAATAACGCCGGTATAACCCAAAACCTGACCCGCAAGGCTGCCCAAGGGGTAAGACCGCTGACTACGAGCTTCGATCGAAACGCCATCAAAAAGCGATGGATGCGCATTGATAAAAGAAACCACACGACGAGAAACATCAACCGCAATAACACGGCCACGTTGAAGACCTTGTGAGGAATCCTCTATTTTTAGGCGCAGTACCGCCTTTGGGATACCTATAAGCGCTGCAAGAATGTGCAATTCTGCCTCATCCTCAAGCACACTTTGTTCGGCAAGTACTACCAAACTTGGACGATTTCCCACTAAAACCGCACCATTTCTGTCTAAAATTCGACCACGTGCAGCATGAGTTGAGATAGAACGTGTACGATTTTTTTCTGCTTGTTCGGTATATGAAGACGATGAGATAACCTGCATATTCCATAGACGCATAAAAAGCGCACCGATAACAGTACCGGCAAAAATACCTGTAGCGTTAATTCGGGATTTGAAATGGGATGAAGGTGAATTTTCGCTTCCACCAGAGGCACGAGGCGTACCACCTCCAATATCAAGCGTAAAGCGACGGGAAGACTTAACCTTAAGTAGGAAAGCAGCTATAAGTGCACAAATTAAAACAGTGAGCAAAACAATTAAAATAACAACAAAATTCATTTTGGTACCCTAGAGATGAAGTTTGTGACTGCGCGTAGGACGCATCGATGCATTTCGTGAGTGCATTGATATTGCACCTGTTAGCCTTCGATATAAAAACGCCAATGGAATAAAAGCACACGAGGTTAATATAAACACTGGTAGAACACGATAAATGAGAGATGGTATAAAAGATGTAACCGAACCACATACAAGCATAATAAGAAAATGAAGCAAACAGACCATAAGTGCAAGAACACTAAAAATTATCGATGACGTTGCTATATCTTCAAATAAATTAACATGTATTTTATCAACCACAAGATAGGCTACTATACTAAGCAAACAAGCCATAATACCAACAGGACCCGTGCTTAAAAGGTCAAAGAGCAGGCCGGCAATAAAAGCGTACACAATAGTGGTGCTATCTCGTTTTGAGAGTGCGCATATAACCGTAAAGATAAGCGCAAAATTTATCTGACCTGAAGCCAAAACTATATCAGGCGCAAGTGCAACCTGAAGAATAAAGCAAATGCAGGCAAAAGGAAGGATACGGTTTTTCTTTTGTGACGAGGAGTTTGTAAGCAAATTATTCCCCCTTACTCGAAGATGTTGAAGTGCTTGAGGCGCTCGAATCTTTGGTAGGAGAAGACGACGCAGAAGACGAGCTGTCGTTAGATTTAACAGAGGTGAAATCCTGATTAGCAACACTATCTTGAGCGTCAGCGTCAGAAATATCTTTATCAGTTGCTTTTTGTTCCTCGGTAAGAGATGTTACAACCAGCACTTCTTCAAGATTTTCAGGCGGAGAAAGCTTGGCTATATGAATATTGTAATAAAGTGATCCAGGTACCTTATCGACGGCGGTAATTTTTCCAAGTGGAACGCCCTTAGGGAAAATGCCACCCAAACCACTGGTAAGGACAATATCGCCCACCTCGGCCTTTAAGTTGGAGTTGATAAGAGTTAAACGAATAGTTCCATCAACAGAACCTTGAACTACACCTTGAGCTCTGCTCGACTGAATCATAGCTGGGATACTTGATTTTTCGTCGCTCAGCAAGCGAACAACCGATGAAGTAGCGCTGCATTGTACGATTTGCCCAATTGCACCATTAGAATCCATAACCGGCATGCCAACCGATAAGCCTGAAGTAGTTCCTTTATCGATGGTTACGCAATCTTCCCATGAACTGTGTGAACCCGAAATAATGCGAGCGGCACATGATTGCAAATTATAGGTGCTTTTAAGCGCAAGAAGATCTTGGAGCCTATCCGTTGTTTTCTTTGCTTCTTCAAGTTCGCTAACACGTGCTAAGAGCTGAGCGTTTTCTTGCTTAAGCGAAGAAAGCGTCTCGTGAGTTGCGCCAGCATTACCAAATGCAGTTACTGCGGCTCTAAAAGGAAATGTTGCAAGAGCACCTGCGTAGTGAATAGGAATACAAAGGGTGCCTACAACACTGCGTGCAATAGAAAAAGGACCTACGCCTTGTTCTCTAAAGCTGAATCCAAATAAGGTAAGTGAGCTTGCAAGACAAAATACAAGCACACGCAAGTTCAATGACTGCGATTGTTTATTAAGACCAATTTTTGAACGCCTTTTGTGCATAGGCATTACTTAACACTCCAATTAACTTGAGCTTTGAACAAAACCACCCGAGAGTGCATTTGCTTCCAAAACTTTAGCGCAACCATTAACAACATTTTCCAAAGAAGTAGGACTTACATTTACCGGAACACCTGTTTCATCGCGCAGACGCTGATCTAAACCGCGCAATAAACCACCGCCACCGGTAAGTAAGACACCATAATACATAAGGTCACTTGCCAAATCTGGAGGCGTTAAGTCAAGCGCATCTTTGACGGTTTTTGTAACCTCATCCAACGGTTTATCAAGTGCGCGACGGATCTCTTCGCTTTCGATACGAACCGTTTTAGGAAGGCCGCTCATGACGTCGCGTCCGTTGACTTCTACATCAAGCTCTTCGGCAAGAGGAGCTGCCGAGCCAACTTTAATTTTAATATCTTCGGCTGTGCGCTCACCAATAGAGAGATTATAGGCATCACGAACATGTTCGAGAATAGTTTGGTCAAACTCATCGCCTGCAGTACGAATGGATTGTGAGACAACAATACCACCCATAGCAATAACCGCCACTTCGGTGGTACCGCCGCCAATATCTACCACCATAGAGCCCGTAGGATCTTCAATAGGTAAATCGGCTCCAATAGCTGCGGCCATAGGCTCTTCGATAAGGTAGGCTTGACGAGCACCAGCAGAAATAGTTGCCTCAAACACCGCACGTTTTTCTACAGACGTAACACCAGATGGCACACACACAACAACGCTTGGACGAGGACTCCAAGGATATCTTTTGGTGCCGTGCGCCTTTTCTATAAAGTAGCGCAGCATCACTTCTGTAACATCAAAGTCTGCAATTACGCCGTCTTTTAAAGGACGCTCTGCAGCAATTGAGCCTGGAGTTCTACCAACCATGCGCTTTGCATCTGCGCCAACAGCTAAAACGCGATCTTCACTTTTATCAATAGCCACTACCGATGGCTCGTTAAGCACAATGCCTTGTCCACGCACTGCAACCAACGTATTTGCAGTACCTAGATCGATAGCTAAATCGCCTTCGTATTGTCCAAATAATGAATCGAGCAAAGACATAGTATTTCCTAACAAACAAACATTAACGTATACATCACTTAATGAGATGTCTTTTGAGCTTGTGCAGGCGAAGATTTAGAGGCAAAAACCACTTCTACACCATATACCTTCCACTGCAGCCCTTCGCGAACAAACGAAATCTTATAATCTTGCTTACCGCCTTTTGAAAGAGAAGCTGTTAGATATACTAAAGACTCATTCATATTGCGATCTATTCCTGACACAGTTACTGAAGAAGTGCTATCGGGAAGCGAGTTTGATAAATCATCTCGTTGCTTAGAGGTAAGCGATGATGCAATAAGATCGGTGTTAAGCGAACCTTGACTTTTAGATGCAAAAAGCTGCTCGGTAACCATTTCTTGAGTAGGCCAGCCATAGCCTTTATAAAAGGCAAATGCTCCAACGCCACTAAGAATAAGAACGAGCACCAACAAAGTTACTATAAACTTAAGGAACGGATGCTTGTGTTTCTTCTTTGCTTTTTGCTCTTGTTTATCTTTCTCAACAAGCTCTGCCTCGGAAAGCGAGAAAAATCCCGTATCTTCTGGTGACGGCATAAATGTTCCAGATTTACCCGTAGGATCGAGAGGATCAATATTCACATTTCCATATCCTGCCTGAGCCAACATGGCATCAGTTTGCGAAGGTTCGGAACCTGATATTGCAGCAACTGCCTTTTGAGCACCTTCAAATGCAGCCTGCGCGTCCGAAGACAGCTTAAACGATCCATCAGCAGTAGCTTTTGCAAAAGCATCGACCGCGTCGTTCATACGATTTGCAGCAACATAAGCAAGTCCTAGATCTGAATACACCGCATTTTGGTCGTTTGCAGGAGAAGAAAAATCTAATGCCGTACGATACGCTTCAATTGCGTCAACATAACGCGTTAAAAGCATAAAACAATGACCAAGATGCTTAAGAGCAACTGCAGGTTGCGGATTATTTTCATCAATGGCAGCACTTCGATATGCAACACCTGCATCCCGTGGATTGTTAAGCTGTGTATATGCATTACCAAGTGCAAGATAAATTTTATAGGGAGTTTTATAGCTGTCGTCTTTTAAAGCCATATTGAGTACAGCAACCGCTTCTGAAGGTTTATTTTGTGCAAGTAATGCACGTCCGCGATTACATGCAAGCGAGCCAACATGACCATAAGACGCATCGGTTAAAGCAAGTGCATAGCTTTGAGCAGCTGCGTCAAACAGACCTTGCTTCATATAAGAATTACCAAGTAAATGATCTACAACGCCACAAGGTTCGCCAGCGGTTTTAGCGAGACGTAAAAAATTAACAGCTACAGAAAAATTACCCTGTTTATAAGCTTGTTTTGCTTGTTCGAATGCCTGATAATTCACGATATCTCCTCACCTAACCTCTCACATTAAGCTTGTTGATGCTTAATGGTAACGTGTTCTATCACGTCACCTTGACGAAGAGCAGAGATTACATCTTTACCTTCTAATGTTGTTCCAAAAACAGTATATCCTGAATCAAGCATATGTTGCGCGCCCAAACAAAAATAAAACTGTGAGCCTGCAGAATTTGGATCTTGAGCACGTGCCATAGCAAGAGCACAATCAACATGAGAATTATGAGGGTTGGTTGAAAACTCTTCTTTAATACAATAACCAGGGCCGCCTGTACCAGGCATACCATCTTTTCCCATTGCACCTTGTGCAACTTCTGCAGGAGTCATGCTTCTTGTAAAAGGACAACCTCCTTGAATAACAAAGCCTGGAACAAAGCGATGAAATTTAAGATTGTCGTAAAATCCTTTTGTTGCCAATTCACAGAAATTTGATGAGTGAATAGGCGCGCCCTCGCAATCAAGCTTTACACAAATCTCACCTTTACTGGTAGTAAAAACTGCGAGTTCGTCTCCTTGAAGTTGATACGTTGGAGTGTAAGTAGCCATATAATCCTCATTCTTTCCTCAGACTCTTAAGATAAGACACCGATAGAACTCAAGCAATACGAGATGCCATACATAAAAGTTTATTGTTTATTTATTATAGCCTTAAATATTATCAAGTTGCTGAGCTATTCACATATTCGGCAGATGAATTATTTTGCAGGCTCGCGATATGTAGGCTTATAATCTTGATAATGTTGGTCAAACATTGCTTTAAAAGAATTTGATGCCGCGTCATTTGTTGTAGGAAATACTGCATTTACGCGTTGTTTACAAGATGGTTTTCCGCAATACGTAAGTGCTGTGCTCCACCCTCGTGTGAGCTTATCCATGTGGTTGCGTAGCCAATTTGAAAGCGTAAGGAGTTGGCTTCTGTCTTTTTGATACGTACCACTTTCTACATTTACAGCATTAAGTTGCTTAATCAAATTGCTTATTTTAAGCGAAATATCACGAGCCGTATCTTTTCCTTTTTTGAGATCTTCTCTTGAAGCAGAAGCATAGCTATCGAGGAATTGCTTTTCGTTGTCTTCAACCGCTGTAGAAAGTTTACCTAACGATTCGTAAGCATCCTTTAACTTATCGTAAGTGGCATCATCGGCAGATTGTGTAACGTCTTCTTGAGCAACGCTACTTCTATCTTGACTTTGAAGCTCATCCTTTGTTCCTGGAAAACCAGCGTGCGTTGTATCGGCTGCTACTTTAGCTTTGGTATCGTAAATATTTGGATTCCAAGGATGCGTAATATAAAGCACAATTCCACTGACAAAAATTACCGCGAAACACAAGGACGCCATAAGAATACGTAAGCGTGGCAAGCGATCACGCGTATCATCTAAGCCACTACCAGTTGGCATACAAGGTATTGCACTCCCAATACGAGGAATAGTTGTTGTAAGATCAGCCTCGGATAATTCTTGCTCGATATCGCTCCTGCGATCTGTGGCGCGCGTATGAGGTGCGTATGGATCTACTTTTGAGATAAACGCATCACTTACAACCGGACAATTGCAATACGGGCACACGCGCAAACCAGAGGGAACCCTACTGCCACAACGAGCACAATACGATATTGATTGTTTTGGAAGTGCACGCGTGCAGTCCACATCGGCACGACACGAAGGGCACCGCAATGCAGATGAGGCAATATGTGCTCCGCAATTAGGACAAATCACAGCATACCTTTCTTCTCTTAATCAATCTTTGTATATTCATACTACCCTACTTAGCTAGAGCGTAAAACAAAAAGAAAACAAAACAAATTGCACAAGCGATATTCATTGCTTAGATGATACGCACACAAAGGCAAGGCTCTGTAGGCGTAAACGCTTACTTTGAAGCAGACTTGAATGCATCAAATGTTCTTGTTGAAGTTGTGCGCTTTACAAGGGTAAAAAACCCATCAAGTGCTTTACGCTCAACCGTTGCTTTATACAATACATGAAAAAGTAAAAGCCCACCTGCCGACAAAACAGCACATAAGCCAAGCTCAGACATGCCAAGAACGCCAATTCGCAAGAAGTCATGCAGACAGGTGCACCCTATAAAGACAAGTACTATACACAACACAAGAACAGAAGAGCGCAACTTGTTAAGCGGCAACGATATTTTATAAATAAGCGCAATTCCAACCAACTCCATCTCAATCATACACAGCGTAGACATAGTTTCTTGAGGAATCTCAAACACACGACACAAAATCATAGTCACCATAAGTTCACCAACAATTGCAGCCGAGGCAGGTAAGCTTCTCTCAAAAACATTGACAACAAAAGATCCGCGCACACGCTCGTGGTTTACTTCAAGTGCCAGTAAGAACGAAGGAACACCAATAGCTGCCACGTTAATCAATGACATTTGAATGGGGATAAACGGATACGGTGGAATAAGCAAACAAACCAGTGCTAACAAAGCAGAATAGACGGTTTTGGTTAAAAAGAGTGCGGCAGAACGTTGTAAATTATTGATGGAGCGTCTACCTTCAGACACAACATCGGGCAAATGCGAAAAATCGTTATCAGCTAATACAAGCTCGGAAACATTACGTGCCGCAGCCGAACCTGAGGACATAGCCACCGAACAATCTGCTTCTTTAAGAGCCAACACATCGTTTACGCCGTCACCAGTCATAGTTACGCAATGACCAAGCGTTTGCAGTGCGCGTACAAGTTTGCGCTTTGCAGCAGGCGTTACGCGACCAAAGATGTGATACTTAGCAGCAGCAGCCAAAAAATCCTCATCGCGCGAAAGACTGGTGCAATCAACATAGTCTTGAGCGCCAGCTACACCAACCTCTCCTGCAATATGAGAAACAGTTTTAGGGTCATCGCCTGAAATAACGCGCACATCCACACCTTCACGCGCAAAATAAGCAATAGTTGCAGCTGCACTTGGGCGAATTTCTTCGCGAATCGTTACAAAACCAAATACATCAATATCCGCACCCGCTCCTATGAGAGCACCTTGTTCATCAAAACCTGGAGCACGGCCAACAACTAACACGCGATGTGTAGGCGCAAACGTATTAAGCACAGACTGATATTTGTGATATTCATCGCGCAGAACAAATTGGGCAGCTCCCATAACAAGAGCTTCACCTGTAGCAGTTACACAACCCGAAAATTTAGTACGCGAAGAAAACGCAATAACGCGCGTAATTTTAGAAGGCTTAACGTTTTGCTGAGAAATTGCATGCATGAGCGCACGCGCTGTTTCGTTAGAAGAATCTTTACCAGCATACACGATGGTTGCCAGAGCCTGAGAAAGTTCAGCGCATGCAGTGCTAGAATCATTTCCACAAGCGTCACACATATGTGCTAACTCCATAGAACCTGTGGTAATCGTACCGGTTTTATCCAAACAAACAACATCTGTTCGCGCAAGAGTTTCTACACAATAGCTTTGCTGGACTAGCACGTGTTTGCGCGCCAACTTAGTAGTTGCAATGGCAAAAATGGTTGAGGTGAGCAAAACCAAGCCTTGCGGAATCATGCCTACCGTAGCTGCCACTGACTGCAAAATTGCATCATCGTAGGATCTCCCACTAAAAAAGTAAATGCGCACAAACAAACAAATTCCCAAAGGAATTAGAATACACGTTGAAAAGCGAATAATCATACGCACGGTATCAAGTATTTCGGAACGAACGGGTTTAAGATATTTTGCCTCGGAATTTATACGCGCAGCATATGAGGAAAGACCAACGTTGGTAAGACGTAAAACGATGTTTCCCGAGTCAACAAACGAACCAGAAAGGATGGTGCTTCCTGGCTTTTTCTCAATGGGGTTGCTCTCTCCTGTAAGCAGGCTTTCATCCATAGATGCATAGCCCTCGACAACTACCCCATCTGCAGGAACTTGATCGCCACGCGACAAAAGCACCAAATCATCGCGAACGATATCTTGAATACCAACTTCCATCACATTGCCCTCGCGGCGAACGCGCGCAAGCTTGGTAGTAAGAATAGAAAGTTTATCAACTAAAAGTTTAGCGCGAATCTCTTGAAACACGCCTATCCCTAAGTTGAGCGCCACAATAACCATAAAAAGAATGTTTCTAAATTCATACGTAGTAAGCACCAAAAATGCAAGAAACAAATTGACTACATTGAAAAGCGTCAATGCGTGTTTTGCAAAAATCTGAGGAATTGAAAGTGTTTTAACATCGGCATTAACGTTACTTAAACCTTGAGATACTCTTTGTGCAACCTCGGCTGCACTAAGCCCTGGATTGGGTGTTTCATCAGCTATCGTAGATGAAGATTTAACACTCATTCATTGCTCCTTATTTTGATACACAAACAACTTGATAACGTTTCATAAGTTTGCACTAATATCGTGACATTTAAGAAAAATAAATAAATTACTAACAAAGTACGTATAATCAGGTACCATAGTGTCATGCAAAATACGTCTATGTACGACAACGCGGCTCCATAGCTCAGTGGATTAGAGCGTTCGCCTCCGGAGCGAAAGGTCGCGGGTTCGAACCCCGCTGGAGTCACCATTTTTTGAGGTGATATAGGTGGCACATTTAAATCCACAACAAACAAGTTCTTCTCCCTTTGCCACGGCCACCTCAATACATGCAGAAAAATCCCCACAAGACAAGCCGTCTACCTGTGAGCATACAACGTCATTTGTTCCTGGTGCCGTAGGAATTGTAGGACTTGGTCTTATTGGTGGATCGTTTGCAAAAGCACTTTGCCAGGACGCGCAAAAACTCTATCTCTTTAATAGAAACCAAGAGGTTATGAAGCAGGCATGTGCGGATTGCCACGCGCTTGCGCTTGATAATGAAAACATATCTAAGTGCGAACTTATCATTTTGGCAGCTTATCCTCATGCAAATGAAACATGGCTTGAGCAACACGCATCCCAAATTTCGCCAGATGCTCTTGTCATTGATACGGGCGGCGTAAAAAGAACTACCTGCAAGCGCTGTTTTGCACTCGCGCACGATTATCCATGGGAATTTATTGGTTGTCATCCCATGGCAGGAACGCAATATTCAGGCTTTGCACATGCGCGCGCAAACATGTTCCATCATGCTCCCATGGTGGTAGTTTTTCCCGATTCATACACCTCTGGGCAACAAGAACAGTTGTGCTGGCGCCTACAAAAGCTCTTAGCATCGTGTAAGTTTGGAAGTTATCGCTGCACAAATGCTCAATTTCACGACCAGCAAATTGCATACACTTCTCAGCTTGCTCACGTTGTTTCTAATGCTTATGTTAAAAGTCCTGCCGCACAAGCACACAAAGGATTTTCCGCTGGCTCGTATAAAGACCTCACACGCGTGGCAAGACTTAACGCCGACATGTGGACCGAACTCTTTTTAGCTAATAAAGATAATCTTTCACACGAGATACGTCTTATTATTTCTCATCTACAAGAATACAAAGATGCCTTAGACAGCGCAGATGAAAATATGCTTCATCGTTTGCTCGCGGAAGGCGACGCCTTAAAGAAGAAAGCGGAACAATCATGAATGATCTTACAACGGTACAAGTGTCAACACCTTCGCACTCATATAACGTGTATGTTGGCTCAGCTTTTTACGATTCCATAGGGAACTATCTTGTACCTCTTATGAAAGCTACCAAGATTTGTATCGTGAGTGATGATCATGTATATCCTCTGTATGGGTCTTGTATTACGCAGTCGCTTACAAACGCAGGTTATCGTGTATCTCGTATAGTCATTCCTCATGGTGAAGCGCATAAAAATATCCAGACACTCTCGTTTCTCTTAGAAGAACTTGCCGCAGCCGAGCTTACGCGCGACGATGCAATTCTTGCGTTGGGTGGAGGCGTTGTAGGCGATATTGCTGGATTGGCGTCTGCTGTTTATCTCCGAGGAATTAAGCTTATCCATGTGCCAACCTCGCTGCTATCAATGGTTGATTCTTCGATAGGAGGAAAAACCGCTATTGATCTTAAAGCTGGAAAAAATCTTGCAGGCACCTTTACACAACCTGTGGGCGTTTTTGTAGATACGTCTGTTCTTGCTACCCTTGATCAGAAGCTTTTTTGCGATTCATGGGGTGAAATTCTTAAATATGCAGTTATTGCTGACAAAAACCTATGGCATCTCTTAACCACTCATAATCAGGTGGAACGCTACGGCAAAGAACATACTCAAGGAGTACCTCAAGACCTACACCAACTTGGTGAAATTATTAAGCGCTGTATCGAAATAAAAAGTTCTGTTGTAAGCAAAGACGAAACCGAAGGCAGTCTAAGGCAGATTCTTAATTTTGGACACACCATAGGTCATGCTATTGAGGCAGCAATGAACTTTGAACAAGGGCACGGATCATGCGTTGCAGCAGGTATGTGCTGTATCGCACGCGCCGCCTATCACGAAAAGCTGTGTAGCGCGCAAACTATGAACGAAATCATCGATCTTGTAAGTAGCTATCAACTCCCTACTACTACCAATATAGAAACAGATGTTCTCTATCACTATGCAACGCACGATAAAAAACGTCATGGCAATTCGATAAACGTTGTTATTCCCCAAGAAATTGGACAGGTATATATTCAACGTATGTCGCTCGAAGAATTTAAGACATTTCTTTCGTACGCACGTGCGTAGCTACAAGTGTCCGCCCAATTGCTGCGCCTAAGCTTGCAAAGCAGCACGAGGAGGGCACGCCAAGTTGTGCTTATTTACATCAACTACGCGGCCAAAAATGGCTACAAATCGAGTATGATGTAATGAATGAAATTTGATAAAAGTTTGAGGTTTACATGAATGTAGTTATTCAACCGCATGGTTTACAAGGTACCGTAAGCGCAATAGCATCTAAGTCGATGGCACACAGACTTCTTATTTTAGCTGCTTCAACGTCTGCGATTGTAGATATTAATTGCTCAAGTACTTCAGATGATATACAAGCAACCATTGAGTGCCTAGAGGCACTTGGTGCGTGTATTACTCGCACCACCTTAGGATACCGTGTGCGCGGTATGTTTTTTGCAAGCCAAAGCCAGCCAGCGGACAACCAAGCCTTCCTCACAGATAGCTCAAGCGCATCATGCGATACTCCAGCCATCTTAAACTGTGGTGAATCAGGTTCAACACTTAGGTTTATGCTTCCCGTAGTTGCTGCACTTGGAAAGCATGCATATTTTGTTGGCCAAGGAAGACTAGCTACGCGCCCCCTTGAACCTCTGTATTCTGAACTTTGTGCTCATGGGTGCTTCTTATCAGATGAAGGATCGTTTCCCTTAGAAATAAAAGGGAAGCTCTCAGGTGGTGTGTTTCATATACCAGGTAACGTTTCGTCACAATATATAAGTGGACTCTTACTGGCAGCAGGAATTGCACACCTTCATCTAGAAATTATCGTTTCAAAGCCATTTGAGTCAAAATCGTATGTAAAGATGACAATCGATGCACTCCAACAGTTTGGAATCAACGTAAAACAAACGCAAGAGCATGACGATCAGGGGCAAGAATTTATACGTTTTAGCATAGACAGGCAAACACTTTGTGTACCACGCCAGTCTTTAACCGTTGAAGGTGATTGGTCGGGAGCGGGCTTTTGGTTATGTGCAGCAGCTTTGGGCAATCCTTTGCGCATGAGCGGTCTTTCACTTACATCTTCACAAGGTGATAAAGCAATTCTGGCGTGTTTAGCAGCTTTTGGTGCGCGTACACAAAAAACTGCATCGTATATTGAAGTTGGATCAAAATCGCTCAGGCCCACAACACTTCCGCTGGACGATATTGTTGATTTAGCACCACCTTTAGCGGCACTTGCATGCTTTGCAAACGGAACCACCAAACTTACGCATGCAACGCGCTTGCGTCTTAAAGAGTCCGATAGAATTTTAAGCATAACAACAACACTGCAAAACATGGGTGCAGATATAAGCTCAGATGCAGATACCATCTATATTCACGGCCACGGTATGCTTACGGGAGGCGAAGTTGAGTGTTTTCGTGATCATAGAATTGCCATGATGGCCACAATAGCAGCTGCGTATGCTCAACACCCTACTACGATACATGGCGCCGAATGCGTACGAAAATCATATCCAACCTTCTTTGAAGATTTTGTACAGTTAGGTGGATATCTAGAAACGAAGGAGGACTAATGCCCTCTCAATTTGGAACAACACTCACTGTTTCGGTATTTGGACAATCACACAGCGAAGCTATCGGCTGCGTTATTAACGGCTTTCCCGCTGGTATGACACTTGATAGAGAACTACTTGCCAGGTTTTCCGCGCGAAGAAAACCCGGAAGCGCACCGTGGTCAACGCCTCGTCAAGAAGCCGATGAGATACATTTTGTAAGCGGACTTAATAAATCAGACCAAACATGCGGCGCTCCGATATGTGCTTTTATAGCTAATACCAATACACACGCACACGCTTATAAACCACTTGAGCATATCTATCGCCCTGGACACGCCGATTTTTCGGCCGATCAAAAGTGGAAGGGCGTACAAGATATTTACGGTGGCGGACATTTTTCGGGAAGACTTACCGCTCCTTTATGTATTGCAGGCGCACTGGCAAAGCAGTACTTAAACTCAAAAGGCATACGTGTATACGCTCATATATCATCAGTTGGCGATGTACATGACACAAGCTTTTGTGCCTTTGATACCACAGCAAACGCTCAACAGACGCTTGCAAACCAGCTACGCCATTTAGAAGAACTTCACATGCTAAGCTATCAAACGCACAAGCAACACCTCAGCACACTCAATGCAGACGCTGCGCAACACATGCAAGAGCATATTGAAACTGTACGTAGCGAAAAAGACTCCATTGGTGGAAGTATTGAATGCGTTGTATGTGGTGTACCCAAAGGTGTGGGTTCGCCCATGTTCGATGGTCTTGAGAACATGTATGCACGGGCATTATTTGGCATACCCGCAGTTAAAGGCGTTGAATTTGGAAAAGGCTTTGAAGCTTGTACCATGCGTGGTTCAATGCATAACGATGCATATTTTTGGGATGAAACACATAAACAGGTAGTAACTCACACTAATTTTGCCGGAGGTATATTAGGTGGCATAAGCACAGGAAATCCTATATTGGTACACGTAGGCATTAAGCCAACTCCTAGTATTGCGCGTCTGCAACATTCGGTAGATACGCAAAGTGGCAAAGACGTTGATTTAGAAATCCACGGCAGGCACGATCCCTGTATTGTACCGCGCGCATGTGTGGTGGTAGAAGCAGTATGCGCGCTGGTAACACTTGACGCTCTCATAAGCTATCCTGCACGTACGTGCACCTCCAATAACCAAGCATAGAAGGATCATATGAAGACAAACCAAGATATACTTGCCGCACAAAGAGAGCGTATTGACGCAATAGATACTAAGCTTGTACAACTTATAACGCAACGCTTAGACTGCGTACGTGCCATTGCTGCATATAAAAAAGAACACGGCTTAGCGGTGCTTGATAACAATCGCGAGCGCCGCGTGCTGAAGCGCATTGCCACTATGAGTCCGCAAGAGCTTATCGAACCCATGCAAACACTGTTTCAGATTATTATGCACATTGCAAAAATAAGTGAGTATACGCATATGAACTCTGAAACGGCTGAGCTTATACGCATAACCAAGGCAATACAGAAAAATTCCAACCAATTGTTTCCTGCGTTTGCTCATGTAAGCTGCCAAGGAATTGAAGGAGCTTATCAGCAACTTGCGGCTGATAAACTCTTCAAACATGCAACACTTAATTACTATCCACATTTTGAAGATGTGTTTCGATCAATAGAAGACGGTGTATGTACCTATGGAGTAATACCTATAGAAAACAGCTATGCAGGGTCGGTTAACCAGGTGTTTGAGCTTATGCACCGCTATCAATTCTCAATTGTCAGAACATGCAGGCTTAAAATTGAGCACAATCTTTTGGCAAAAGCTGGGAGCACGCTTGAACATATTACGCACATCTATAGCCACGAACAAGCACTTGCTCAGTCTTCTCATTTTATTGATACGCTCAAGCATGTTGAAATTCACACGGTAAAAAATACCGCTGTTGCTGCGCAAATGGTTGCATCGTCACCAGATTCAAACTGTGCCGCACTTGCAAGTAAAACCTGCGCGGAAATTTATGGTTTAGACGTGCTTAAAGAAGATGTTCAAGATAGCAGCAACAACTACACGCGCTTTGCGTGTATTGCACGAAATCTCGAAATCTTTCCAGGAGCAGATCGCACATCGCTTATGCTGATAGCGTCGCATAAACCGGGAAGTTTGTACAAAATTCTTGCAACGTTTTATACCCTGGGTATCAATATTATAAAACTGGAAAGTAGACCAATCCCCGACCACGACTTTGAATTTATGTTCTATTTTGATATTTCGTGCTCACCTTTAGCTCCAGAGTTTGCTCGTCTTATGGAAACACTTACGCAAGAATGTGTTGAGGTTCGCTACTTGGGTAGCTATACGGAGGTTATATAATGGCTCAAAATACAACAAAAATTTATGGTCTGTTGGGGCGAACACTTAAACATAGCTGGTCGGATGTAATTCATAAAGAGCTTGGCTCGTATCCATATACCTATTTTGAAAAAGAACCACATGAAGTTGAAGACTTTATAACTCATGGAAACTGGGATGGTATAAACGTTACCATTCCATATAAACGTGCTGCGTATGAGTATGCAGATAAAGCCGACGAGCTTGCATGTCGTTTAGGCGTTGCTAACACGCTCGTAAAAAGAGATGGATGCGTTTATGCCTATAACACCGATGTGTATGGTTTTTCGTGGTTACTTGAACATTTTTGTACAACGCAGCTCAAAAGCAGCGTAGAAGACGTCATTGCTCAACGTGACGTCTTAGTATTAGGAGCAGGAGGCGCATCTCAAGCCGTATGTTGCGCCTTACGTGCCTATAATGCTTGTATTCATGTAGTAGATCGCGAGGGTGAACTCACGTATCAAACCATGTATGAACGCGTGCCCAACGCAGTGCTTATTGTGGGTGCAACACCTGTTGGTATGTATCCAAACTGTCCTGCTTCGTTGATAGACACGGATGGACTTGCAAAATTCTCTCAGCTCAAAGGCGTTATCGATGTGGTCTATAATCCCAGCATTACAGGAATTTGCCTTAATGCCGAGCGTCTTCATATCCCCTACCAAACAGGACTTCCTATGCTGGTAGCACAAGCTGCAAAGTCTTCGGAATACTTCCAAAATACACACATAGACACAAAGGTCATTACGCGAATAAGTACCAAGCTTATGCATCAACAAAAAAATATTGCCTTTATTGGTATGCCAGGCGTTGGGAAAACTTCTTGTGCGCGTCGTATGGGTGCTTCTACAGGACGTGAGTTTGTAGACTTAGACGAAGAGTTTGAGCGTCACTACCATATGCGTCCTGCCGATTTTCTCAAATCCTTTGGCGAACAAGCGTTTAGAGAGAAAGAATCTAAGCTTCTTGAAACCTATGGCAAACAAAGCGGTTTGATTATTTCGTGTGGTGGCGGTATTGTATGCAGAGATAGTAATTACCAATACCTTCACCAAAATTCTGTGATTGTGTATCTCACGCGCCCCTTGACCTCGCTTTCAGTAAAAGATCGTCCACTATCACAAGCAAAGGGATTACAGCAACTTTATGAAGAACGTAAAGAAGCGTATGAACGTTGGGCCGATGTTGTGCATAATTGTTTAGGCTCTGCACAAAAAGATGCACAAGCACTGATCAGTCGACTGGATATTGCGTAAAAGCAATATGGGGTTTTCTACATCAAGCTTCGCGCATCCTCTGTGAAGACGTGTGCGCGTGACATGAACTTTTGCGCTTCTAAAAGACTTAACCTACGTTAAGCCTTTTATTTTGCG
This sequence comes from uncultured Atopobium sp., assembly GCA_946999785.1. Taxonomy (GTDB): domain Bacteria; phylum Actinomycetota; class Coriobacteriia; order Coriobacteriales; family Atopobiaceae; genus Fannyhessea. The sequence goes on along the minus strand of CAMQEO010000002.1, from coordinate 14,678 downwards.
CGCTGACGTATAAAAATCTTGCTAAGTCAGGCAAACATGAGAAGATTAAACATGAAGTAAGCACCAAGCTTTTCGTGTTCAAACAAACGGAGTATATCGTGACCAATGAAGAAATAGCTGCCTCTATTATTGCGTGTTTAGGTGGCACTGGAAACATTCAAAGCAATGCATTGTGTATGACTCGTCTTCGTATACAAATCATCAAACCGACATTGGTTGATGAAGCAGGTCTTAACGATATATCAGGCGTTTTAGGAAGCCTCAAACTTGGCGATCACGGCATAGAAATTGTATGTCGGCCAACGCTTGTACAAGCAATTTTTGAGTCTTTCTCTCGCTTGACAGGGCTTTCTAATAATTTTGAGATCCGTACACGCGCCCGTGTTGGTGCAACCCTTGATAATTCTGAGGCACTCAAAGTTCAGATAAGCAATCCTAAAGCGTCTGTTCAAAGAACACAAGAACACCAACTTAAACCTATGCTTCATCAAACCACCTTTGATCCACACCATGTAAACCGTATGACAAGTGAGGCCGAAAAGCTTACTAAACTGTTGCTTGAAAACGATAAAAAAATTTCGCTTAATAAAATTGCACATAGAAAAGCTTTGCATACCCGCAATGCTAGCGATGCAAACGGAAAACAACACAAGAAAACGCATACAGCGTCTGGCGAAAATGCGAGTAAGCGTGAGTCTTGGGATCGTAATGCTTGTGCCACAGAAGCACTACTTCCCTATCATATTTTAATTTTAAACGGCCCCAACATTAATATGCTTGGTATACGAGAGCCTGCGCTCTATGGGCGTAGCTCGTATGAGCAGCTTATTCAATTGTGCAAACACACGGCAAAAGAGCTTGGCTTTGCGTCGTGTAAATGCTATCAATCCAATCACGAAGGCGATCTTGTAGATATGATTCAACAGGCGTATGGAAATTATCAAGGTATTGTATTTAACCCTGGTGCCTATACGCACACGTCTATCGCACTTCTTGACGCGCTTAAAGCCGTAAATATTCCAACAGTTGAGGTGCACATTACAAACATAGACGAGCGTGACGAGTTTCGCAAAATTTCTTATATACGCGCTGCGTGTTTCAAAAGTATTATTGGGGAAGGTATAGACGGCTATAAGCAGGCAATTTGTGCACTTGCAACAAAACTTAGCAGTAATGCCTAGCTAAAATCGTACGTTTAAGAGCACATATCCCAAAATAAAACAGCCGATGACGCAGCAACGTTAAGCGAATCAACGCCATGTTTCATAGGTATCATAACCAGCCGATCACACGCATCGATAACAGGTGTTGAAAGTCCTTTTGATTCGTTGCCAAAACAAAGCGCACAACGCTTATAATGCGAAAAATCGACATCGTGCACATTTAAGGCGTCTTTGCGTAATGCGGCACCAAAAACCGTATAATCTGCAGCTGAAAGGCAAGAAAACACGTCATCAGGCCAGTTAGAATGAGCCTGTATGATCGGCAATCTAAACACCGTTCCCATAGAAGTGCGCACACAACGCCTGTTAAATGGATCGGCGCAGGTAGGCGAACACACCACAGCATCAATGCCAAGCGCGCAAGCGTTACGTATAAGCGCACCAAGATTTGATACATCGCATAAGTCTTCCACCACAGCAATACGCGTATAAGAGTGCCAATCAACGGAAGCACTTGACAAAAGCGAAGGCCTGCGTACGCATGCATAATATCCACGACATACATTAAAACCTACAAGCTGAGACAAAAGCTCATGAGATGCAACATATATAGGCACATCGCCAAAAGCCTCAGGCGAGATACTGCGCTCAAGATTGCTCAGATGCTTATCCCACACAAGCACAGATATAACCTCTACATGCAACTCAAAAACAGTTTGTAGCACCAAAAGTGATTCGCAAATGACAAAAGAATCCCCTGGATGAGCAATGTTTTTAAGCTCGCGATTTGAAAGGCTTACATAAGGAGCAAGCTCTTTGGCGTTAAGATTGGTAACGTGTTGAATATTCATGGTGCATAAACGCAATTCTAAAAGGGAAACTTGCCATTACCAAAAGGATTCTTGGCAGAGCCCATACCACCAAAATTTCCTAAATTGGGCAAAGACCCACCCATGCCTGGCGCACCAAAAGGATTAGCTCCACCAGATGAGACGCCCATCTGACGCATCATATCTTTCATCTGACGCAATCCACGCTTAGCACCTGAGCCACCTTGGGTAAGTTGACGCATTTTGCTCATCATCTTATTCATTTCGCCCCATTGACGAAGCAGCTGGTTAACCTCTTGAACAGTTCTTCCGCTACCTTCTGCAATACGACGTCTACGCTGACCGTTGATAATTTTTGGACGCAGTCTCTCTTGTTTTGTCATCGAATAAATAATTGCTTCGATCTGTTTGATCTGAGCTTCACCCATGGTATCTCCAGCTTGGCGAAGTGCTTTATCACCACCAGGAAGTGACGAAATGATCTTTTTAATGCCGCCCATTTTTGAGATCTGATGCATTTGATCAAGCATGTCATTCATGGTAAAGCCCTCACGCAGCATGCGTTCAGCTTGCTCGTAATCAGACTTTTGAGCAACCTTTTGAGCTTGTTCGATAATACCAACAACATCGCCCATGCCCAAGATACGTTTTGCCATGCGATCGGGATGAAACACCTCAAGTGATGATGGTTTTTCTCCCATAGAAACAAATTTAATGGGTTTACCAGTTACTTCTCTAACCGATAAGGCGCCACCGCCACGTGCATCACCATCGAGTTTAGACATGATAACACCGTCAAAATCAAGACGTTTAGAAAACTCTTGAACAACGTTCACAATGTCTTGACCTGCCATAGCATCTACGACCATCAAAATTTGTTCGGGCTTAACAGCATGTTTAATATCTATGGCTTCTTGCATCATTTCTTCGTCAATTTGCAAACGACCAGCCGTATCAACAATGACAACGTCTTTAAGATTGTCTATTGCATCTTGAACTGCCTCTTGAGCTACACGTATTGCATTAGCTCCGTCGCCTCTGTACACACGAACACCAATTTCTTCACCAAGTGTTTGCAATTGGTCGGCTGCAGCTGGACGATGTGTATCACATGCTGCAAGTAAGGGAGCATGACCTTGGCTTTTAAGCAAATAAGCAAGCTTTGCTGCGGCCGTAGTTTTACCTGAACCCTGAAGACCACAAAGCATAATAACATGAGGGGTTCGATGAGGAGAAAAGGTAAGTTTTGATTCGGTAGTACCTAAAAGCGCGGTAAGCTCTTCCAAAACAACCGCAACAACATTTTGAGCTGCGCTCAACGATTGCAATATATCGGCTGTTAAACATTTTTCTTTACATGTTGCAACAAAATCTTTCACAACACGATAGTTAACATCGGCCTCAAGCAATGCCATGCGTATTTCTCTCATAGCATCATTGATATCACGCTCGCTTAACTTGCCTTTACCGCGCAAATGCGCAAACGTTTCTTGTAATCTATCTGAAAGGTTACTAAACACTATTTTTCCCCTTCGCTTGTACCGACTAAAGCAGCGCAAAATTCAGCTGGATCAAACGACTGCAAATCCTCAATTTGCTCGCCAACACCACAACGAACAATAGGCAGCTTAAAATCATGAGAAATGCGCAGCGCAATACCACCTTTTGCAGTGGCATCTAACTTAGTAACTATAATACCATCCAAAGTCAAAGATTCATGAAACTGTTGCGCCTGAATAAGTCCATTTTGGCCACAGGTTGCATCCAACACGAGTACAATTTTTACGGGCATTGAAGCACGTTTGCGCGAGATTGCCACAACTTTTTGGAGCTCTTTCATTAAGTCAATTGATGTATGCAGACGCCCTGCTGTATCAATGAGTACCAAATCGGTTGATTGTGCAGATGCTTGTTCTAGCACATCGTAACAAATACTAGCAGGATCGCTACCTCGTTCGCGCGTTACTACGCGCACACCAGCACGCCTACCCCACACATCAAGCTGCTCAATTGCAGCAGCCCTAAAGGTATCGGCTCCACCAATCAAACACGAATGACCCGATTCTTTGCACATAAAGGCAAGTTTTCCAACCGTGGTAGTTTTACCTGCACCGTTAATGCCTACAAATACAATACAGCCAGGATAGGTTGAAAACATGTCGTAATCAATGGTATAAAACTCTTGTGCAAGACGCTTAATCAGTGCTTGTTGAATTTGAGCAGCTTGCGTATACCCCTTTTGAGCAGCTAAATCACGAAGATCATCGCAGATGCGCGCGGTAAGCTCTGCGCCCACATCTGCCATAACTAAACGATCTTCTAAATCATCCCAAAAGTCATCATCAACACAAGCGCCCATATAGAAAATTTCACTCAACGCTGCGCGCGAACGAGCAAGTCCTGCTTTTAATCGCTCGGTAAAATTAAACATGTGATCCCTTCTTACTTTTTAGTATCCGAAATACCCTCGGCCAGCAAAGCGTCACGTAATCGCTGACTTACCACGTGACTTACTCCATCGGCATGCATTGAAACACCGTAGAGTACATCAGCCTCCTCCATTGTTCTGCGCTGATGAGAAATTACAATAAGCTGCGTTGTTTTCTTAAGCTCGTCAATGGCATGTAAAAGCTTAGAAAGATTTGCATCATCGAGTGCTGCTTCAATTTCGTCAAACACATAAAATGGAACGGTACGCGTTTTATACACGGCAAACAAAAGCGCCAGAGCACACAAAGATTTTTCGCCGCCGCTCATAAGCATCATATTGCGAATTTTTTTACCTTGTGGTTGTGCAATTATTTCTAAGCCAGCGTCTTGGATAGAATCTTGATCGCAAAGCTCCAAATGCGCTGATCCGCCCGGGAACAAAATAGAAAAAATTTGTACAAAATTTTCGTTGACCTGCTTAAACGTTTGTAAAAATTGCTCTTTCATTTTGTGTTCAATAGCACGAGTAATTTTTTTGAGCGATGTACGTGCAGCTTCAAGATCTTGAATTTGCGCACTAATATACTCATAGCGTTTCTTGGTATCTTCATAATTTTCGGGAGCAGCCGAATTAATGGGACCCAAGGAATTAAGCTCGGCTTCAATATGAGCAATCTGACGCTCACACAAACTTCTATCTTGAATATGAGGTAAATCAAGTGCGTCGTCTAACGAATAACCAAATTCGGTAATCTGTGTAAGTGCATGTTTAACTTCAACCTCAAGGCGCGTTTGTTCAACACGAAGATCGGACTCTTGTACTTTTGCACTTTCAAGCTCTGAAGAACTCTTATCAAGGCGCGCCTGTGCCTCGGCAACTGTTTTCTTAAGAGAAGCAGAATCAGCCTCGGCAAGCGTAGCTGAACTTTTAAGCTTTTGCGACCACGCCTGAACAAGCTCAACTAACTTTTGATAGAGATTATACAGCGGCTCAACGCGATACCTCATACGATCAAGTGTAAACGCACTTTGTTCGTATTCGCCTATAGTTTGGCAAATAAGCGCAAGCTCTTTATCAATGCGCGTGCCGCGTGCATCACGATGGTTTTTTCTCTCCTGCGCACGTGCAAGCTTAAGTTTAAGCTCGCTCACCTCTTTTTCAAGACGATTCTCTAAACGAGATGTCTCGTTGCGTTTTTGCACGCTTTCCTCATATGTATCATGGAGGCTCTCAACTTGAGCGCGAACCTCTTGAAGCTCTTGCGTTTGTCTGTCAAGTTTTTCACACGTGAGCTTGTCATCTGATTCAAACGACTGTTGTTGCGTTTTAAGGCGACTAAGCTGCTCTTGAGTAAGTTGCTGATTCTTTTGAATGCGCTCGTGTTCGCGCGCGAGCGATGATACTTCGCCCTTGAGCTGCGCATTTGTTTGTCTAAGTGTTGCCACTTCAGTTGAAAGCGCAGATATGCGCTCATCAAGAGAAGAAATCGTGGACTGGCATTCATCACGCCTGCTTTGGATATCTTTTTCTTGCGTGTTTAACGAGCGAATGGTTCGCTGAAGTGCAAGCATTGAGACAGACACCGTATTAATGAGCGAAACGCATCGTCCATCAGCGTATAAACACGAACCATCTTTTGAAATAAAGGTAAGCTCGGGATATTTTTTGTGCAGATCACAGGCATGCTGTAAGGTGTCGGTAAAAAACACGGTACCCGTAAGTGCAAAAAATATGCTTTTATACGCAGCATTGACATCCAAAGCGTCAAAAAGCGACATGCCACACGAAGCATAGGTAGTGCGAATTTTGTTATGCGCTGTTTGTAAATCTGTATCTTTGAGCTTGGGCATTGGATATAAAACAAGGCGTCCTTTTTGAGAAGAACACGAGTTCATCATATGTAATGCCGTAGGAGTATCTTTAACGATAAGCATAGACAATACATCAGACAAATATGCTTCTGCAAGCGTTTCGTACTCGGTTGGAACACGACACACATCTAAAAACGTAGCTAGAATATCTGGCGAAAATGTCTTTTTTACATAGCTTAGGCGCTGCGAAGCATGTTGAGCAGCCTCTACTTGTGAGGTCTTAGCAACAAGCTCGCCGCGAATCTTAAAGAGTTTGCGATCAAGCTCTGCCTTTTGCGTAGATGCTGCTGCTTTTTGTGCAGAAGCCTCATCCAATAAACGCTGTTTTTGAGAAAGTTCTTCGGTTTTTTCCTTAAGCTGAGCGCTTGTTGACGTCATTTTTTCATCGAGAGCAGCTTGCGCTTGCTCGTTTTGCTTGGTAGCATTTTGTAATTCAGAAAGTCGTTCAGAAAAAAGTGCGCGCTCAGTTTTAGTTCGTTTTAAGCGTTCTTCTAACGTAGCAACAGAAATTTGTAAGGTATCACGCTGACGTGTAGTGTGCTTTATCTGGTCATTTAAAGTATTACACGTACGAGAATATTCCATACGCTTAGATTTTGCTGACGCAAGCTGAGGCTCTTTTTCAGCAAGTGATCCAAGATAAAACTCAATCTCGCCATGACCGGCGGCTTGAGAATCCATCAACTCCTGTTTTTCTTTTAACAAATCCTGCTTTGTATGTTCTTGCGCACTGATATTACGGCGAAGCTCGCTTAAATGCTTCACCATATTTTTGCCCTTTTCTTCAAGCAAACGCATATCCGAATCCATACGACCAGCAATGTCATGAAGGCGGCGGCGCTGTTCGCTTAAATCGCCTACAAACAAGCCTTTCTGTTCAAGCAAAACTCTGTACGATTCCAACGATTTTTGAGCTTCTTGTTTTCTAAATTCAAGAAGTTCAACCGATGCATTTGCCTCTTTTAATTTAGATGAAAGCTGCTCATAGCGAGCTTTAAGCCCCGACAAATCGTCAACAGCACACATCGTTTTGCTGCGGGCCAACACAGAAGTTAACTCACGCGCACGGTTTGCAACACCCATTTGTTTTTCGAGGGGAAGCAGCTGTTTATGAATCTCGCGTTTAACGTCTTTTATCCGATTAAGGTGAGTTGCCATAAGCTCTAGTTTTTTTTCGGCAAGTTTTTTACGCCGACGATGTTTTGCAATACCTGCAGCTTCTTCAATTAAATCACGGCGATCCTGAGGTTTTGAAACTAAAATAGCATCAAGTTTTCCCTGAGAAATAATAGAATGCGTTTCTTTACCAAGGCCAGAATCGTGCAGAATATCATTAATATCGCGCAAACGGGCAGCAGCGCCATTAATAAGATATTCGCTTTCACCCGAACGATACATACGGCGCGTGATAGCAACATCACTAAAATCAATAGGAAGTGTGTGATCAGCATTATTAAGAACAAGCGTTACTTCGGCAAAACTCACGGCATCGCGCTTGGATGAACCTGCAAAGATAACATCTTCCATAGCTTGGGCGCGAAGATTGCGCGGGCCTTGTTCGCCTAAGACCCACAACATAGCATCGGATACATTCGATTTGCCCGATCCATTAGGTCCCACAACAACCGTTAAGCCAGGGTCAAAAATCATCTCGGTTTTATCGGCAAAGGATTTGAACCCTTTAAGCGTTAAAGACTTAAGATACACAAGCTACACCTCTCACAACGATCAGTATCTCAAATGTAGCATAACGCTTAAAGCGTGTGAGCGCCAAGCGGTAAAGCGCATTAAAAAAGGCACATGTTCACGTACCTTATCTTTGCTTTCAAACGACACTATGCCTCATCATCAATGTCAAGCTTATCTAAAGCCGACAGAGCCGCTATACTTTGAGATTCTTTCTTAGACGAGCCGGTGCCCCTACCCAGCAGCTCACCATCTACAAATACAGCAGAGGTAAACTGCGGAGCATGAGCTGGACCTGTTTCGTCCTCAAGCTCATACACAGGCGCAATATGAAAACGCTTTTGGCAAACTTCCTGAAGACGACTCTTAGGTGAAATAGGATGCTTTGCAAGTTCGGGCACCATGTATGGCGTAAGAGTACGACGAATAAATTTGACTGTAGGCTCGTAACCAGCTTCTAAATAAAGTGCACCAACAAGCGATTCATACACATTTTCCAAGGCAGAAGTAAATCCACGCACTCCAGTACCCTTTTCGGAGTCACCAAAGATGATGCAATCACCTATACCTAATTCGTCTGCAACCATCGAAAGTGTTTTTCCGCTTACCAGCGAAATTTTCATGCGTGTAAGCGCACCTTCATCCATACCAGGAAATTTTTCAAACATATCGGTAGCAACAATAGCTCCCAAAATTGAATCACCTAAAAACTCAAGGCGCTCATACGAAGCAGAAACGGGAAGCCCCTCTACTGCAGAAGGATGTGTAATAGCAGCTTGGATGAGCCTTTTGTTTTCAAAGGTGTATTCAATAATTTGTTCTGCATGTTTAATTCGTGCTTCAACAGACATATAAGGCCTCTTTATTATCTATTGTGCATTGACAATAGCGTCTACCGCATCGTTTATCGTTTTTATATTTTGTAAAATATCATCATTAAGTGTAGAGCCAAATTCGTCTTCAAAAGCTGTAATAAGCGACAGAAGATCAAATGAATCTGCACCTAAATCCTTAAATTCTGTTTGAGGAGTTAAAGATTGTTTATCAACATCAAGTTCGGTACTGATAATGTTTATAACCGTCTCAAAAACTTGAGATGAGTCCATATAAATCTCCTTATTACCTGTAAAATACATATTCAAAAAAGTTAGTTTAGCAAAGCTTAAAACTATATAAACTCTATTTTATAGATAATAACGATAAAAACATGCTTAAAAGCACGATATACATTTAAGATTCACGGACAAGATCAGAAGCAATTTTGCTGGCAAGATTGCTTCTTATTGCCCGAGCACATGCAAGTGTTCCATGCTTAATGGCTGCAGCTGAAGTTGAACCATGGCCTATGAGCACCGGTGCTTTAAGTCCTAAAAGCATGGCGCCACCTTGTTCTTCTCCCGATAAATCAACTGCAATACGTTTAAGTGCACCTTTTGCCAAAGAAAGTCCCACCGCGTATCCAATATTTTGGGTTGCTTGACCTTTAAGCTGGGTATACAAATATTTAACGGTGCCTTCAATCATTTTAAGAACAACATTACCCGTAAAACCATCGGTTACCACAACATCTATCTTGCCTGCTAAGATGTCAGAGGATTCACAATTTCCAATAAACCAAGGACCTGCCTCAACAAGCGCACTGTGAGCTGCAATAACTGCTTCAGAGCCTTTTGTTGGCTCGGTACCATTGGACAAAAGTGCCACAGATGGATCCTTAACATGCAAAATATTGCGAGCGTACGCGCGACCCATATAAGCAAACTGCACAAGTGTAGCTGGGCGTGCATCGGCATTGGCACCAAGATCAAGAAAAACTGTTTTTTTGCCACTTAATCCAGGTACTGCATAGGCTATAGCCGGACGTTTAATAGTGCGAATGCGACCAATTTCCAAAGTTGCCGCTGTAAAAATTGCGCCCGTTGAACCAGCGGAAAAAAATCCCTGTGCGCGACCGTCTTTTACCGCACGGCAACTACACACAATACTGGAATCACGCTTTGTTCGGACAGCAGTAGCAGGATGTTCTTCCATACCAATAGTTTGTGTACATACCAAAGGCTGCGTGCGCGCATGCGTAGCACAAAAAGGCTCTACAACTTCGGGTAATCCTGCAACAAGAACCTGAAGCTCAAGATCTTCGACAAGTGCTTGGTGAATACCTTCAAGAACAACATCACTAGGCTCGTCCCCACCCATTGCATCAACGCAAACTGTAACCATGGTCTACTCCAAACTTTGAGTTACGCTACTTTTCAAACGCGCAAAATTATTGAGCACATAAAAAGAAAGGCCGATCCGAGTAAGGACCGACCTGCTCATAGGTTTTAGTGCAAAATTACTCGGTAACAACTACTTCGCGATCTTTGTAGTAGCCACAGTTAGAGCAAACGTGATGTGGAAGCTTAACAGCATTGCATTGAGGACATACTGAACGAGCTGCTGCTTCGAGCTTGCTGTTTGCTGAACGACGTGTATGAGTTGCGCCACGACCCTTTTTTTGCTTAGGAACTGCCATCATTAACCTCTCTTAAAACATCATAGCGTCAGGCGAATGAACTCCTGAGCGGCATCTATTAAAAATACGCAAGAATGTACTATACCATGTTTTATATGGTATACGCCTAACATTTCCTTATACCATCAGAAATTTTACATGTACTCACCATATAAACAAGTCTTATGCTCAAACATAACAAAATTATCACGTACTTGAACGCACAAAAAATGCGAACAAGAGATGCAATAAACGTGCGCACGCGACTAATGCAGGGTACGTTGGCGCGCAGGTGGCGCGTATTTACTTGATATCAGAAGAAGAAAGAAGCTTCTTTAATTTAGCAAGCTCTTGTGCGTTATGAGATTGAGACTCTTCTAACGTGTTATGTGCCAGGCGCTCGGCACAACTACATTGAGTGTGATTAAGGTTGCAGCCGCAGTCAGAACACAAACCTTTGCATTCATCAAAACATAAAATAACGTAAGGTGTTTCCATGAGTAATACCGATTCAAGCGCGTGTGTAAGATCAAGTGTGTTATCAGCAGACACAAGCTCAAAATCGAGTTCGTCTTCATCAGATGATAAAGGAGTTTGTTCAGGCTCTTCAAATAAATAATACTGGTCAACTTCGCCTTCAAGCGCAAACACCGCCTTATCAAGACAGCGATCACAGGTGCCTTCAACCGTGCACGAAAGGATACCAGTTACAAAAATACCTTGACCAGCATTTGTTAAATCAAGGGAATACTCAACCCCTTGAGGTAACACAAAATGGTGCGCACCCAGCGTATACGAATCTTCATCAACATGACCTGTAAGATGTACCGAGCTTCCGCGCTGCGAAAGTCGCTCATCTAAAATTGCAACGGTTTTTTTCATAAGGTAACTAAAACACCTGCTTGAATACAATTACCACGTAACGTTATTAGATTGATTGCGATCGCCAGAGTTTTCATTAAGCGTTTGGCGAACACGTGTTACAGAGTTAGTAAGGGATTTAAGATTTTCTTCTAAATGTGCTAAAACGGTATCAGCATATTCTTCTGCATTGTAGCGCGTGTCACGTTCGTATTGATCTGCCTGAGCTTTAACTTCTTCGGCTTTTTGTTGGGCAATACGAACAATCTCTTGATCACTTGCTAAAATAATAGCCTGTTGCTGAGCATCGGCAACAATAGAATCAGCCTGTTGCTGAGCGCGTTCAAGCGTTTCGTTTTCTTCTTTAACAATACGGCGTGCGTCAGTAAATTCTTGGGGAAAAACACGACGAATTTCATCGAGAATTTCATAAACATCGTTTTCATCAACGATTTTTTTACCTTGACCAGCAGCAAACGGTGTTTTGGCTTCGCTTACCATTAATTCAAGTTCATTAACAAGGCTCTCGATTTCTTCACCCGGCTGCATACTGGACTCCTTTCAATTCTTAGAATGATCAATAGGTTCACTTTAACTTCATTTTTGACCATACGTTTTTATCTTAACAGATAAAAGTATAAAACGAAGGGAGATTTTACGATATTGCATACAGTTCCATAACTTTACAACCCAAAACGCTCTTCTTCGCGCTTTCACACGAGTTCTCGCCTACTTCTTATACAAGTACTGCAAAACGCACGGAGGAACCATCATGCTTACATCAGCACCCATACTTGCAATTTCACGCACAACCGAGGACGAAATAAAACCGTACTTGGGGTTACTCATCACGTAAATGGATTCGATATCGGGATTCATACGCGTATTAAGGTCGGATTGCTGCAGCTCGTATTCAAAATCGGTCATAGCACGCAAGCCTTTTACCACAGCTTGTGCACCTATTGACTTGACAAACTGAACAAGGAGACCTTCAAACGGATACACGTTTACATCGTTTAGATGTGCCTCGTCAAGCGAGGCGCGCACCAACTCGACACGGTGTTCAAGCGAGAAGGTAGCGCCCGTTTCATTCTTGCGCGCTGACAGCGCAACAGCAACACTTACCTGCGGAAACATTTTTCGTGCGCGGCGAATAACATCAAGATGGCCAAGCGTTATAGGGTCAAAAGTACCAGGAACTACCACATGAGAAATTTCTGTATTCATAGCACTCCTTTTTTTATGTGTATCAATATTTGCACGTATATCAACAAACGTTTGCTACAAATTATGTGCAGACACACGAAAAAGACTTACCTGCGTAATACCGTGAGTTTTCTCGCGCACAAGCTCAAGCGTGGCAAAGTGGGTGCGGATACTTTTTTCAAGTGTGGTATGTTTTTCGTGCTCGTACACTACAAGCGCATGCAAATCAAGCACATGCGCCAAACTTAATGCATCAAAAAGCTTACATACCTCATCTGGCTTATAGGCATACGGTGGATCAAGCAGTACACAATTAATTGGGTGCTTAATACGCTCAATGAGGGTGTGATTCATGCAATCACCGTACAACGCCGTAAACGTGTTTGGCTTGCATCCAAGGTTTTGCGCGTTGGTTTGCAAAATCTTAAAAGCATTGCGATCTTTTTCGATAGACGCCAAATATGCTGCACCTTGCGACATAAGCTCAAAACCCAAAGCTCCTGAACCTGCAAATGCATCCAAAACGTACGCGCGAGCCAAGTCCAAATCAAACTCATGCTTAACCATAGACGCTATAGACTCACGCAAGCGCGAAGTAGTTGGACGCGTGACGTTTCGTCCCTGCAAAGTAATGAGCTCTTTACCAGCCCAAACTCCACTTACAATACGCATATGGTTCCTTTCAAGAGAGCTTTATGAGTTAATACGTGGCGCGAACGGCGAGGACGCAGCGGACGGCGCAGGTGCAAAGGTTCACAGTTCAAAGCGCTAAAACCCGATACCTTTCAGTTCTTCAAAGTAAGCCGGAAAGCGCGCGTGCATCTCATGCACCAGTGCTCGATGTTGGGTTTGCGATAAACGAGGATCACCATCTAACAGCTCGCCCACATCGCGATGAGCTGCTTCAATCAGATCCATGTCGCGCACCATATCACAAACATGCAGGGTAAGCGTACCGCTTTGACGATAGCCTAAAATGTCGCCCTCGCGTCTGAGCTCCAAATCTTTTTGAGAAAGTTCAAAGCCATCAAAGGTGTTCTCCAAAATATCAAGCCTTCGGCGAGCTAAACTATGCTTTTTTGAAGCGGTTACCAAATAAACCTGTGCCGCAAGACTGCCTCGGCCAACACGGCCACGCAGCTGGTGAAGCGTTGCAAGCCCAAAGCGATCGGCGTCAAGGATAATCATAGCACAGGCGCGCGGAACATCTACGCCTACCTCAACAATGGTTGTTGCCACCAATACGTCAAGCTTGTGCGCCCTAAATTGACTCATAACCCTGTCTTTTTCTTCGCTGTCCATGCGACCTGTTAAAAGACCAATTCGATAAGCGCTAAAGCTACTATGTTTGAGAGCTTCAAAGGTTTGCTGAGCACTGTGCAGCGTTTGTGCGGAAGACTGCGCGTTGGGAGCAATGTCATCAACCGTGGTACGCGTGTCTTGATTGTCGATAAGTGGACAAATAATATAAGCTTGCTGACCTTGCTCAATGCATGCGGCAACAGCATCATAGGCAACGGATACATTTTCGTTTGCTAATACGTTTGTGGTTACATTTGCTGTAGAAAACGGCTTATGTTTAATAAAAGAGCAGGTTAGATCGCCGTAAAACGAGAGTGCCAACGTACGTGGAATAGGAGTTGCGCTCATGGCAAGTAAATCGGCAAACGGAGATTTTTGTCTAAGCGCAAGACGCTGATGTACACCAAAGCGGTGCTGCTCGTCAATGACGATGTAGGAAAGCTTGTGAAATTGCACATCATCAGACAAAAGCGATGTGGTACCAAAAATGACCTGAACCGACCCTGTTTGTAAGCCGCTCAGAATATCGGCGCGCTCGGACTTTGTTGTTGCAGACGTTAATAGTGCCCACGAGATAGACAATTTGGTAAGGAGCGTGCCTATTTTTTCGGCATATTGCTGAGCTAAAACAGAGGTTGGCGCAAGCATGGCAGCTTGCGTGGATGTGTCGGCGCAAACCGCAAAACCAAGGGCGCAAACAACGGTTTTTCCCGTTCCAACATCACCAAGTAACAGCCTATTCATGCACGTTTTTGCCTGCATATCATGTAAAAGATCATGAGCTGCACTTTGCTGCTCTGCGCTCAATTCAAAGGGCAACGCCTTATAAAAGTT
>CAMQEO010000001.1 GCA_946999785.1 uncultured Atopobium sp. | reverse complement strand
TGAACGTTCCAACTTGGCATAAAGACCTTCTTAGAGTTTAAGACCACATACATCTCGTGTGCGGCTTAATTTGTCGCACACGAGAAATAGTATAACGTATACAGTTTAGCTTCTTATTTCTGCTTTACAACTTTTTGTTATCTTAGCAATCAATTTCGAATGAGCTTTATTAACTTCTTCTGAGGTAAGCGTATGATCATCACAACGATACGTCAACGAGAAGGTCATAGACTTTTTATGGGCTCCAATGCGCTTTTCATCGCGATAAATATCAAAAAGACGAACGTCAGTTAAGAGTTTTCCACCAGCAGAGCCAAGACGCTGCATAATACTTTCGGCATCTAAATCTTCATCTACCACAAGGGCAAGGTCAATAGATACGCCTGGAAGCGTTGGAACATCTTGGTAAGCAAGTTCGTGATGTGCATGACGAAGAAGAGCCGCGCTCGATAATTCAAATGCCATAACGGGTTCAGAAACACCAAAGTTTTTACAACTTTTTGGATGCAAAACACCAAACCAACCAATGCGCTCACCTGAACACAACAGCTCGGCTGCACAACCCGGTTGCAGCCAACCAAATGCTTTTGGATCGGCAACTTTATAACGAACTTTAGTAAGGCGCAAGCGCTCGCAAAGCTGCTCAACAACACCTTTAACATCAAAGAAATCAAAGGTAGGATAGGTGGCACACCACGCATCCTCGGCCCATGAGCCACACATAACTCCTGCTACATAGACAGCCTCGGTAGGCTGACTTTTGTGCTCGTGGCCAAAGAAAACACGGCCAATTTCATACAAATGTACATTTTTAACGCCATGATCGAGATTGTAGGCAACACTGCGTAAAAGTCCAGGGATTATATCGCGGCGCATTTCGCTTTGGTCGGCTACCAACGGACGCATAATCTGAATAGGAACGCCTCTACCCTCCTCAGACATGCCTAAACGCGCCAAATCGGCTGGATCGGCAAAATTATACGTAGTAGTCTCGCTTAGTCCACTTGCACGCAACGTAGCGCCTATACAGCGCAGATAGCGTTGCTCCTCAGTTAAACCGCCTGCGTGATTTTTGGCTGCAGGAAGCGTTGGCGTAATATCACCTTCGCCCCACAAACGGACAATTTCTTCTACCAAATCAATTTCACGCGTTAAATCGGGACGATTAGTTGGCGCATACACAAGATATTCACATGCTTTATCCGAAGGTTGTGCACACACATCGCCATGTTGACTATCACAGGAGGTATAGGGCTTTACCGAACACCCAAGACGCTCAAGACGCTCTTTCATAAAGTTTGGATCAATAGCTTCTCCTGCAAGATCGCAAACACGCTTGCAGCGTAATTTTATACATACAGGCTCTACACCTTGTGGATACACATCAAGCAAATCTTTGGAAACTTCAGCTGACGCATATGCTTCAAATAATGCAGCAGCAATTTCAGAAGCACGCGCGCAGCCATTAACATCAATCTGACGTTCATAGCGAATAGACGCTTCACTCATAAGGTCAAGGTTTCTGCTGGTACGTGAGATATGACCTGCAGAAAATGCCGCACTTTCAAGCAAGACATCTTGCGTTGATTCATCAATTTCAGAATTTTTACCACCCATAACACCTGCAAGCGCAATAGGTGTTTGACCATTATCGCTAATAACAATCATGTCATCGGTAAGCGCGCGCTCTTGGTCGTCAAGGGTAACCAACGTTTCACCTGCATGTGCAGCACGTACTACAATATGGCGTTTGCCATTCTCATCAGATGAAAGCTTAGAGAGGTCAAAGGCGTGCAGGGGTTGGCCGGTAAGATACATAACGTAATTTGTAATATCTACCACGTTATTAATGGGTCTGGTACCTGCAGCTATTAAACGTTTGCGAAGCCACTCGGGGCTTTCTTTAATTACCACGTTATGCAACACGCGTGCTGTATAACGAGGACATAATTGATTGTCTTCGATACGCACGTCAACAAGGTCTTGAGTAGAGCGCGTAGATTCGTGCTGAACGCTTTCAAGCGAAATGTGACACGGCTCGTTATATATAGCGCTTACTTCGTGCGCGATGCCTAACATGCTTAAACAGTCGGGACGATTGGGCGTAATCTCGCAGTCAATAACAGTATCGCGCAAGTTTTTCCATGTGCAAAAATCTACTCCTACCGGCGCGCTTGGGTCTAAAATCATAATGCCCGCATGATCTGAACTCAAGCCCAGCTCACGTGCAGAACAGTTCATACCGCACGATTCAACGCCGCGTAATTTCCCTTTTTTAATGTGAATATCACCAGGAAGCGTTGCTCCTACCAGCGCCGTTACGGTTTTATCACCTTCGTTAAAATTTTGGGCGCCACAAACAACCTGAAGCGGTATGGGATTACCTTTGTCGTCGGTATGATAAGTACCAACGTCCATTTTGCATACAAACATATGATCAGAGTCGGGATGAGGCGTTTTGCTTATAACTTGTGATGTGACCACATGGGTAATATCGGCACCTGTTGTATCAACCGCCTCAACTTCGGTTCCAGTACGAATAAATTCACGTACTAAATCATTTGGATCATCGGGTATATCTACTAAAGTTTTTAACCATTCATACGAGATACGCATTATAAACCTTTCAACGTAACAGCAGTTGTATTAGATGATGTTAAAATTGGCGCAAGAAGCGCATGTCGCCTGCCATGAGCATACGTAAGTCTGGCAAATCGTAGCGCAGTGCAGCAACACGCTCAACACCAATACCAAAGGCAAAACCAGAATATACCTCGGGATCAATACCTACATATCCAAAGACGTTGGGGTCTACAAGACCGCAACCCAAAATCTCTAACCAACCCGTATATTTACAAAAACGGCACCCACTACCTTTGCAAACACCACAAGATACATCAACTTCGCAGCTTGGCTCGGTAAATGGGAAAAAGTGTGGACGATACCGCGTTTTTCTGTCTTTTCCAAAAATCTCTTTGCAAAAATAATCAAGCGTACCTTTTAAGTCGCCAAACGTAATTCCCTTATCAACAACAAGACCTTCTACCTGCGTAAATTGTGGAAGATGATTGGCGTCTGCTGTATCGGGACGAAATACGGTACCTGGGCAAATCATATAAATAGGAGGCTTGGTATGTTCCATTACGTGTACCTGCACTCCTGATGTTTGAGTTCTCAGTAAAACATCGGACTCACCCAAAACATGATGTTCTTTTCCTTCGGGTGCACGATCTACCAAATAGAAGGTATCTTTTGCACTACGTGAGGGATGATCTTCAGGAGCGTTAAGTGCAGTAAAGTTATAATACGTGGTTTCAACATAAGGGCCATCTTCTACCGTGTATCCAAGACCCGTAAAAATATCCTCAATTTCTTCGCGAATAGATGAGATCAAATGTTGCGTGCCTTTTGGATATGCACGCCCCGGAAGCGTTATGTCTACTTTTTGGGATTCAAACTGTTTGAGCATGCACGCATCCATAAGCTCACTTTTACGCTTGGCAATAAGGCTTGTTACCTGTTCGCGCACATCGTTTGCAAGCTTTCCCATATGAGGACGTTCTTCTTTACTCACGCTACCCATCATGTGCATAACTGCCGTAAGCGAGCCTTTTTTACCCAAAACTTGTACGCGAATAGCTTCGATCTCTTCTGGAGAAGACGCTTGTGCAAGGCCTTGTTCTACTTCGTGTTGAATAGCTTCAAGGCTTTCTGCCATTGACATATAAGCTCCCCTTTCAAACTGTACACATAGTTAGAAATCCATACAACTTTGTGTATAAAACGAACTTCTATATAAAAAAACCGCCCTCGTGTATCAAACACAAGGACGGATAATATTCCGCGGTACCACCTTGTTTGGCAAAACGTATAACTTTGTTTTGCCCACTTAAAATCTCGTTTCGTGAGAAAACGGCGCACCTACTTGCTTTATACAAAACTCAAAAGCTTTCAGATAGCTGCTGATAGAGTGAACGCATGCCTCGATGACGTAAAATCTTTCAGCCAAGGATTTTATCTCTTAACTACACCGACCGAATGGCAAAGGCATACCCTCTCCGTCATTGCATATGTATGAATCATAGCACAGCTTAGGAAGAAAAGGGCCAAATATTTTGTGCAAGCATTTCAATTGCACATGCAACGCTATCGTCTTCGCACGCACCGATGTGATAACGCGCGGCAGCTGCAGCTTCTGGAGTTGCACCTGCAACGGCAACAGAAGCAGGTACTTTTGAAAACATGGTGAGGTCGTTACCTGCGTCACCAAAAACAACTACTTCGTCGTAGCTAATACCAAGCGCCTTGACCATGGTGTCAATACCTGTAGCTTTATTATGACCGCTCAGCATAACATTAGAAAAGCCAACACGCGGATAGTCAAAATCAAGACCATCTACGCAGCTATTAAGATGATCTATAACAGCGCGCGTACCTTGCTCGGGCTCGGCCATGAATACATTTGTTTTTACCACGGGGTGCGTTGGCATCTGAGACACTGGAATACATATATCTGCATATGAAGGAAAATGAAGGCCCAAATCCTCGCGTTTTCCTGCAACTAAATAAGGAGTTGTATCCTTAAACACCAACATACCACAGTGCGGAATACGCTCAACTTCGCTTTTAAGCGCGCAAAGAAGCTCATAGGGAATAATAATTTCTTCGATTTTTTTGCCACGCAAAAAAACCTGTGAGCCATTAGTTGCAACTGCACTTTCTGTGCAAGCACTTTCATTGGCAAACAAGGGAGGTAGTTGTCCATATACACGGCCTGTACACGGACCGCATACAATTCCTGCTTCGTTTGCCAATGCGATAGCACGTCTGGTACGCTCGCTCACAACATGGGCGCCAAAAGGCAAAAGCGTGCCATCAATATCCGAAAGAATTAATTTAATCATATACTCATCCAAAACTTTGCATATTACAACTGTGACGATGTTTGTACACAAGCACCTGATAAATATGTTTCCACAACATTGAGGTTGTTGTCAAGGATATTAAAGTCTGCATGGCGGCCTGGTAAAATTTGTCCACACACATCATCAATACCCGACGCCTGAGCTGCAACTTCTGTTGCCATACGTATTGCCTGCTCAGCGGTTACAATATTCCAGTCAACAACATTTTTAACTGCTTGATTAAGGGTAAGTACCGAGCCTGCAATGCTTCCTAAGGAGCCGTCTGGCATAACAAGACGAGCAAGATTATCCTGCATACGAATAGGAAAATCTCCTAACATATAGTTGCCCTCGGGCATACCACCACAACGCAAGCAATCGGTAACAAGGGGTGTATGTTCCCAACCTTTTGCTTTAACAAATGCAGTTAATGCGTCAGGTACAATATGCATGCCATCGCAAATAAGCTCACCATAGGTGTCACTCGACGCCATGGCGCACGCAACTAAGCCTGGATTTCTATGATGAAGACCGCTCATACCGTTATACACATGTATGAATGTTGTAGCGCCAGCTTCTATGCACGCAAAACCTTCTGCGCTAGTTGCGTCTGAATGTCCAAGTGCGCAAACAACGCCTAAGTCACGAGCTTGCGCACAATAACGCGCGGCACCACTTCGCTCGGGTGCAAGACCAGTTCTGCAAATCAAACCATGCGCGCGTTTTTGCCAACCTTCAAGAATTTCGATGTTGGGGTCAATCATATGCGCAGGATTTTGCGCACCTTTATGTTTTTCGGTAAAGAACGGCCCTTCCAAAAAGATTCCTTCAATGCGCGCACCCACAAAATCATCTGAACGATTTGAGCGTGCCTCATATACACTTTCACACGCACGACCAATTTGCTCAACCGTTTGTGTAAGCGTAGTTGGTACCCAAGTAGTAGTACCAAATTTTACCAAGGCACGAGACGCCTCGTCTAAACCTTTGGCGTTAGCGTCCATAACGTCGTGTCCTATAAAACCATGAATGTGTGTATCTACATATCCAGGTGCTACCCAATACGTTGATCTGTCCACAACGTTTATATCTTCTGAAGGCTTCTCATGGGCAAAGCCTATAAATTCACCCTTGTCGATCAGAAGATACCCGTGAGTTTCAACGCGTCCGGGAAGAACAATTTTTCCAACTTGTACCGCATACATTGCTGTTTACCTCTTCTATTTGATTCAAAACTCCATACGCATATGCTTACACACATCTCACCACGTATACAAACTTTAGCTGAACGTTGATTTATATTCACGCGCGAGCTATGACAGAGGGTGAATAGTTACACCTTTGACCACACGATTAACCGTACCAGAAGGAGAAGGTGTATCGGGGGTATTGTTAACTTTAACAGATGTATTAAGCGCAATTGTCTGAGCAACCAAAATATACGGCAAAGCAAGATAAAGTTCGGGCAGTGCTTCCTGCGCGCTGAGGTTAAACGATTCGCCCTCAAAATTGCTGGTTTGAAGCTGCTGAATGGCAACCGTGTGAAGTGCAATATCGTCGCCTGCAATTTCGTTAAGAATATCAAGGTCATATTGACGCGTATAAGAATCGTTTGAAACAAAATCAAATACCAGCGTGTGTGCATCAACAAAAGACTTTGGTCCATGACGATAACCCATTGAGGTATCAAACGAAGTTGCAATTTTTCCAGCAGTAAGCTCAAGAATTTTAAGTTGCGCTTCGCGTGTAAGAGCTCCTAAGGCTCCTGAACCCAAATAGGTGATACGCGTAAAGTCGTCTTGTAAGAATTTACAGATTTCTTCCTCGCGATCGGTAATATTTTTACCAAGTTGAGCAATTTGCTCAACAAGCTCTTGTTTGCGAGCATCCTCTAAGGGATCAAAAATAAGTGCAGCAAGCAATAACATGCAGGTAAAGCTACCTGTCATCGCAAAGCCTTGATCATTTGCAAACGGAAGCAACACGGTATATGCATTTGGATCGTTTGCACTTTGCACTGCAAGTTTACCCTCGGGAGCACAGGTTATATTAAGAAAATGAACATTGGTTGCGATCTGTTCTACACGCTCGATAGCTGCCAAGCTCTCGGGACTATTGCCCGAACGGGCAAACGAAACAAACAGCGTAGGTTCATCGGGGCGAATAAAATCATAAGGGGCAGACACAATATCGGTTGTAGCGCGTGCACAAAACTCATAGGGAGACGTTTGCGCCGAGCGACGTAAATACGGTACAAGCGTATCTCCCACATAAGCCGAAGTCCCAGCACCTGCAAACATAACGCGAACAGCCTCGTGGTTTCCTTTGCCCGCAACGACACCGTTCAAAAATGTGGCTATCTCCTGTTTGTGCTGCGTATACACGTCATAGGTTTGTTTCCATAAATCACTTTGCTGAAAAATCTCATGAGTTGTAATATGCGCACCTAGCTGTGTTAATTCCTCAGATGATTTTTTAAACATGCCATCCGCCTTCTTTCTTGAGCATACGCTCATATGGTTTTACTTACTTATTTATTTCGCACGTGAGATACAACGTATTTAAAGCTGTCACCACGTGCAACGCTTCTGGTATACTCAATAATTTGATGCTTGTCATTATAGGTGGTACGCCAAATTCTTAATACGGGAACACCTTCGCCAATGTTCAAAAACGCCGCTTCATCCATGCGACTTGTGCTTGCAAAACACTCTTCATTTGCAACAACAATATGCTGATTAAAATGCTCTTCAAGCACATCGTACAAGGGTTTATCGGTCAACAAGTTTAAGTTAATATTTGGGAAAAGCGAAACGGGTAAATACGTTGCACCTACCATCATGGGAACTCCGTCTGCAAGGCGCAAACGATTAATAACATATACATCACTGTTTAGGGGAATATGAATGTTTTCGGCAACATTGCGCGTTGCTTTTATGACGTCAAAACTCAAAATTTTGGTAGAAGGAACACGACCAAGCTCTTTCATTTGTTCGGTAAAACTGTATGCCGAAATCAGATTGGCTGCATGACTCGAAAACTCAGAAACAAATGTTCCCTTTCCATGTCGACGTACCACTATGCCGTATCCTTCAAGTTCGTCTAACGCAAGCCTTACCGTTGTGCGCGATAAGCCATATTTAGAAGCAAGTTCGCGTTCGGAGGGCAAAAGAGCGCCAGGTGTCATATCGTTATCAATTTGTTCGCGCAAAGTATCAACCAGTTGTTGATACAAAGGCTGCTTTTTACTTGTAGCGGTCATATATGCCCCCTATAAAAAAGGCGTGCAGTGTGCAAGGCACCGCACGCCTTTGAAATGCTTAGCACGAAATTAACCCCAAATACTTGGCCACATACCAAATGGTCCTGCACCTAGGATACCAATAATCAAAACGAGAATGATACCCTTCATAGGAGTAAAGCGACGACGTGCAAATAAATAATACAAAAGCATAACAATAGCTAATGGAACAAGCTTAGGACAAATGCTATCAAGTACCTTAGCGATATCAACATTGACCGGTTTTTGAACCATTTCCATGTAGGTAACTTCGCTCATGCCATTTCCAAGATCTTTAGCACCAGCAACAACGGTTTGGCCTTTGTCGTCAACTGTTTTAAGAGGCTTGCCAGCTGCATCTTTAGTACCCGAAAGCGTAACGCCTTCGTCGGTCTTTTTAATGACGTCAAAGCTTTTAACTTCGTCGGTTTTAACAACGGCAACATGCGCAACGTATGACTGAGTTGAACCATTAGGTACCGAAAGCTTAATTTGCGTTCCGCCCATAGCAACCGTTAAGCAACCAACAACAAATACACCCAAAATAGAAGCTGCACGGGTAAATGCCTTCATGTTAGCCATCAGAGAATCAATGGCCTGTGTTCCCATCTTATACGACCAGTTCATAAGGCCAAAACGAAGCGCAAATTGAACAATGTTAAAGATAAGCAGGAATAAAATAGGGCCAAAGATACTACCGCTAATTGCCATATTAGAGCAAATACCTGCAGTAATAGGAACAAGCGTCATCCAGAACAAGGCATCACCAATACCACCAAGAGGTCCCATAAGTGATACACGGACCGCACGGATGGTAGGAATATCAACCTTCTTTTGCTCCATGGAAAGAATCACACCCATTGCAAACGTTACCAAAAATGGATGAATGTTGAAGAACTCCATGTTGTGGGTCATAGAAGTAGCAAGGTCATCTTTATCGGTGTGGATCTTTTCCAAACCGGGCAAGATAGAGTAAAGCCAACCTGCAGCCTGCATACGCTCGTAGTTAAACGATGCTTGCAAGAAGCATGAACGCCATGCCATTTTGTTAAGGGTAGCTTGATCAAGCTGTGCGCCCTCGTTCAAATTTTTATAGCTTGTTTGCTCATTAGATGCCATCTTCTTCACCTCCCGCATTTACAACAACACTACCTTTAAGCTCGGTATTTTGTTGATAATCCCAATATGCAATACCAAAACCAATAAGGGCAAGAATAAGCAGAGCAGGTGTTGCAAGAACAGCAATGTTGGTAACGATAAGTGCAAGACCAAAGCCAAGGAAGTAGAATCCCCACATATCTTTGGTCATCATGAACTTAAGAAGGATTGCAAAACCAACAAAGCGCATCATACCGCCAGCGGCGCTCAAACCATTGCTTAACCATTGTGGTATTGAATCTACAACAGACTGACCAACCGTTGCGCCACCAACAAAGAACAGGGTAACAACAATACCAAATACCAGGCCTAAAAGACCCATTGAAAGGTAGTTAAGATTAACAATACCTTGTGGATTGGCATCGTGAGCATATTGATCTGCCTTACTCATGAGTGGGGACATAAGCGTAAAGATCAACGTAACGCCGTATTGACCGAGCAGAGAGAATGGAATTGCAGTTGCAACTGCGATATTTGGATCGAGATGCAAAGAAATAGCAATAACTGCCGCCATAATACCACCTACTACAGCATTAGGTGGTTGTGCACCTCCGATTGGCATGTTTCCGATTGTCATTAACTGATACGTACCACCGACAATCAGACCAGTTTGAACATCGCCCAAGATAAGGCCGATAACAAGACCAGTAACCAACGGCTGATACAGTGACTCAAGGAAACTAAATTGGTCGATTGCGGCAACAAACGTTACCAAAAAGACCAATATAACCTGAATAATTGAATATTCCATCTTTGCTCCTCCTTTCAATGTATAAAAACATACATATCCCTTTTTATCGTGCATATACCCCACATATATGCACGTAAAATCCAATTAATTAAACAGCTTTGATGAATCCTCAACAGCTGTGGTAGGAACGCGTTGAATGCTTAGCTTAACGCCTAAGTCAACAAGTTTTTTGAATGCTGCTACATCGGCATCATCTACCGCAACCGAAGTTGCAACTTGACGCTTGCCTTCAGACATATGCATATTACCGATATTTAAAACTTTAATGGGAACGCCACCTTCTACCAGCTTTAAAGCATCTTCAGGTGTTTCCAGCACGAGGAAAATATGCTGACGAGCAGCAGCTTTGTGAATAACGTCAATTGTTTTTTGAAGCGAAAAATATCTCGTTGCAACACCTTGCGGAGCAGCCATATCCATAAGATGTTGTCTCATGGTATTGCTTGCAACTTCGTCGTTTGCAACCAGAATAAGATTAGCTCCTACGCTACCTGTCCATTGAGTTGCCACTTGCCCATGAATAAGACGATTGTCAATACGTGCAAGTACAATATTTGGTTCACCCATACCGCTCACCCTTTCGGTTGTATGCCTATGAATGCTTATGCATCATTTCCTCAGTAAACGCAACCCGTATGCACAAACGCCTACGACTGCTCACACAACAAAATCTCATTGTTACCAAGCTCATAGGCGTACACGTAAATATTCATGCGTGTAGCGATGCGCGTGGCAACACAGTTTGACCTATTACCTACAAAACGAACGACTATTTGTCAAAAGTTTGTGAATCGATATATTGAATTGCATAGCGCGAAACTTCTAATACAGCACCCGACTTTACCCTGATATCACAAGTATCTGTACGCAGCGCAACTATTTCGCCAAAGATAACACCCATAACAGAAACTCTTTGGCCAACTGCAAGCTCCTTATGAAGCTCTTTGAATTCGTGCTGCTTGCGTTGTTTTAAAACGGTCATATACACAAACAAAACAAGTGCAATTAAAGTAAGAAGAACGGCAATAACCAACGAAGAAGCACCTAAAGCGTTGAGAAACATCTCACTCATTAAATACCATCTCCTTCATCAAACAGATCTAAAGAGTCTTGATTTTCTGTGTGGGTGTTGATTTGAGATGGGCTGATGTGTGCAACGCTTTCCTTGCCTGCATCTTGCGCGATCTGGGCAAGTTCTTGAGCTGAAGAGGCACTGCTTTGGGAAGAGGTGAGCTCGAGTAACATGCCTAAATTACAACCAGTTACAATTTCAACTGGCTTATCTGCTGCAGCCAACAATGCCTGATTAAATGGGGTGCCACCCATTAAATCGCAACAAACTACAACCGAACCAAACTGTGCAATTGCTTCATCAATTGCGTGTGTAAGGCTGTTTCCAAATGTGGCAGCTTCGTCTTCGTGAAAAATAACGGCTTGAGTTGCATTTTGAGGACCTGCAATCATTTCGAGTGCAGAGATAAGCCCTTGTGCAAAATCACCGTGTCCTGTAATAATGCAACCTACCATGTGTTTTCCTATCGCTCAACGTGTGGGACGTTCATTTTGCGGCACATCAGACATTTTGTATAACTGGTTATAACCAGCTACTCATAGTGTATAAAAGAATGTGTATAAAGTCATTAGATACAAAGTTGTGTTAGGTGAACGGACAGAAAACGCTGGCTAACGGATAACAGCAGTTCACAAGGGTTATTTTTCATGAGAAGTGCGTATAAAATTGCTATGTACACCTCATGTGCGATTATATTTTTCAGTGAGTATATGAATATGAACACCTTAAAATACAAGTTAAATGCATAAAGGTCTTTAAATAGTAATACCGGTTAGAAATATAACAACAAATCTTTTTGGAAGGTGAAATTCATCTATAAAAGGCGACCTTCGCTTTAAGCAAAAGTCGCCTTTTCCATTTATCTTATATGCAATGCTTGTTAGCTACAGTCTACTACCTACTTAACGTTGGCGTAACGCTTAAAGCATTCAACCATACCCTCAGGTGTAGTTTGCGACTGTACATAAGCATGAAATTATCCTACAACAGTTGAGTTTCATGTTCTAGTCAATCCATAAAACTTTAGTTTCTCTGAATACCTGATAAGCAATACAGGTTACGCCCTGCAGCAATATCGTGTTCGTACGTGACAATTTGAGCGGCCGCACTATCTAAATCCATGGTCATGACAACACTTCTTTATACTTTTTTATTTAATATGTTCTACCTTGGTATCTTTAAATACGTTGTCCCATTTATTCATATCAATATGACCAGTTTGGGCTTCAAGCGCATTAAGCGTACCGCATACGGCTCCATAGCGCAACACGTCAGGTGCGCTCATATTTTGCGAAAGCGCATAGGCAAATCCTGCAATTGTAGAATCACCCGAACCCGTTGCATTAACGCAGCTAATCTGAGCAGCGTGCACGCGATACACGCTCCCTTGATGGTATGCAAGCAAACCGTCTTTTCCCATAGAAATAACAATCCATGCAACACCCGTAAAACGTTCATCGCACTCAAGCGCATGTACAAGCGCTTGGGGATTTTCGCTGGTAAAGTTTGTGTGCAGCATAGCATTAAGTTCCGAAAGATTGGGCTTTATAAGCGTTGGTTTATCCGACGACAAAAGAGCTGCTTCAAGAGCTGCACCCGATGTATCCAACAGCACATGTTTGCGCGCAGCGGCAGCGCTCGTAATAAGATGCGCATAAAAATCATCGGGTATGCCTTGCGGCATAGATCCAGAAATCGTAACGCACGACGCGTCTTGTATAAGGTGTGTAAATTTTTCCTTAAATGCCTGCGTATCCTGTGGTGTCACACAAGGCCCCGCCTCTAAAAACTCGGTTTGTTTGCCTTCGTGCAGCACGCTTATGCACACACGTGTTTCGCCCTCTATTTGCAAAAAATCATGAGGCAAATCAGAGTTATCCATGAGCTGCTGCAAATAAGAGCCCATATATCCCCCTACAAAACCGGTTGCTAGAACACGCGCGTCCAACTCGTGCAAAACGCGTGTGACATTAAGGCCTTTACCTCCTGCTGTTTTATGAGCAACTACACGATTAACATCGTCTATACAAAGCTTATCAAGCGCGTAACTTGTATCGATAGAAGGATTAAGCGTAACGGTTAAAATCATAAAAGTATGCCTTTCCCTCAAGAAAGTGGTATGCATATAAAAACCCAAAGGAGCACAGGTCAGGGTCTATATTTAATGCCAACAGAATTTACAATTTCAATTATGTATTATGCACGACAAAGCATACATGAGATAACGCGAGATTCATAAAGTATTCTACAATGAAGGTACATTTTGTTGTCAAATGAAGTATCAAATCATGATTGCCTTGTTATTATGCCTTTTGACAGCAAAGCTCATACACGTTTTATAGGAGGTAGTGTCATCATGCTCGTTTCAACAAAAGAAATGTTGCAAAAAGCCTACGAAGGACATTATGCCGTTGGTGCATTTAATGTAGAGAACCTTGAGTTTGTTATGGCAGCCGTGCGTGCCGCACAAGCAAAGCACTCGCCTATTATTTTGCAGACAACGCCTGGAACGCTTAAATATGCAAATGTTGATTATTTTAAGGCAATGGTCAGCGTTGCAGCAGAGTCGGTAGATGTTCCTGTTGCACTTCATCTTGACCACGGCGATACGTTTGAGCGCTGCGTTCAGGCTATTCGAGCAGGCTATACCTCGGTTATGATCGATGGATCACATGTTGATTATCAAAGCAATCTTGCTCTTACGACATCGGTAACCAAAGTTGCTGAGCCTATTGGCCTTCCTGTTGAAGCCGAGTTAGGTAAAGTGGGCGGAAAAGAAGACGATGGACCACTTGCTGCCGACGAAAACCCCTACACCGACCCCGAACAAGCTGCAGAGTTTATTGCAAAAACACATTGCACATCCTTAGCAGTAGGCGTTGGCACCATTCACGGCGTGTATAAAGGTACTCCTCATATTGAACAGGGCGTTCTTAAAGAGATTAAAGCACACACAAATGTACCTTTGGTATTGCACGGTACCTCGGGTGTACCCGACGATCAAGTTGCACAAGCTATTCAAAATGGTATTTGCAAAGTAAACTATGCAACCGAGTTGCGACAAGTCTTTACCGCTGGCTTTATGAAATATATGGGAGAAAACCCTGCATGCTTTGATCCTAAAAAACCGTTTATCCCAGCTCAACAGGCAATTTTTGATATTGTTGCATCGCATATGGATAATCTGGGATCAACCAACAAAGCATAGTGATCTGCTCATAAGACACAAGCGCAAACGTTATTGCTCGTTTTGAACAAGCACAAACCTAAGGACATATCCATGATTTATACGCTCACTCCCAATCCTGCCGTTGACATGAATGTAAGCGCAGATGTTGTAGTACCTAATCGTGTTTGTCGCACCAAAGATGCGGTATATACTCCAAACGGCAAGGGCTTAAATGTAAGCTTTACCCTTCAACATTTTGGTGTACACGCTCCTATTTTGGGCTTTTTTGGGGGATTTAGCGGTACCTATATTGTTGACGAGGCACGAAAGAAGGGCTGTGACGTTTATCCCGTTATGGTAGACGGTATCACACGCATCAACCCCTTTATTTCAACGCCTACGCAAGAATATACCTTCCCTAATGCAGGTTGTAGTGTGCCACAAGATAAACAGCACGAACTTTTACAGTTACTGAGCTCGCTTGATGATTTAACTTGTCTTGTTGTATCGGGCTCGCTTCCTCCCGAAGTTAAACCTACCTTTTATGATGAGATTTTTAATACCCTTGCTTCTAAGCACGTAGACATTGTGCTTGATACCAGCTCTTCTCACCTCAGCCAGCTTGGCGCAAAGAAGCCGCTTCTCATTAAGCCTAACGACGACGAATTGCATGCTATTTTTGGCTATACGCTTTCAGGCGAAGATGATACTGTTCGTGCGCTCCATGATTTGGGTACGCAAGGATTTCAAAACGTGTTGTTAACGCTTGGTTCGCGCGGTGCATACTTTTATAATGGAGCACATGTTTGGTATGCGAACGCACCAAAAATTAAGCCTTATTCTACGGTTTGTGCAGGCGATGCTACACTTGGTTGTTTTTTGGCATCATATGTGGTGCATAAAACATCTGTTGAACAAGCACTTACCGTTGCTATGGCATGTGGTGCAAATGTTGCTATGTCTGCAGGCTTAGGCACGTTTTCGCGCATGGACGAACTCAAAGAAAACGTACACGTAAAACAGGTAAACTAACACATCTGTTGATACAGCCAGATCAGACGTTACAGTTCATAGTTTGTTGCATAAGAAATCGGGTATCTGCTATAAGCGGATACCCGATTTTGCTAGTTATACTGCCTCATTGAGTACCTATGCACATAAGACAAATTTGTGCAGGTACATAGACTATAGAGCCGTTGATTATTTATGACGTTGGCGCATTACAACACCAGCTACGATTAAACATACAGCGATAATAATACCAATAATAACAGGTGCTTGTGTTCCGCTAAAAATATCATTAGTTACTGCTATCATAGAATCTCATTTCATATGGTACAAGTTTGTCCTATAAGGTCTGGTAAGCATATAAGCAACCCCACACGGCACACATTATACTAGTTGGTCATAAAATCACAAATAACGCTCAGATAATGCTCGGTATTTTCGGCGTAACACATATGTCTACAACCTTCAAATAATTCCCAGCGTGCATTTGGAATACCATCAAACATAGTCTTAGCAATAAGCGGTGTGCACTCGTCATCAGTGCCACTTATAATGAGCGTTGGTACCTTAATTTGGTGCAAACGGTCAATCACATTCCAATCTGCAAGCGTACCCGTTGCCGTTAATTCGTTAGGACCCCACGCAACTACATAGGATTCTTCGCCACTTTTCTTAGGACGGCGCAAACACTCGGGCGCACTTTCATCGTATGTTAAGTCACAGCAATGCATGGTCATAAAATGGTCTAGAGCTTGAGTATATGCACGGCCAGAAAAATCCTGTGTTTTTTCGGCATTCATAAGCGCACTGCATTCAAGCGCAGGAAGCATACGCGCAAGACGATGTTGCTCGCGTGCCCAAAGTTGCGAAGACGGCAAAGTGGACGACAAAATAAGTCCTTGTAAACCCTGCGCCTTGCAATCCAGCGCAAAGCTCTGTGCTAGCATACCGCCCCATGATTGACCTAACAGATAATATTTTGATAAACCAAGATGGCTGATAAGGGCTTCAAGCTCGTTTTCCCATGTGCTAAGTTTCCACAAATCGGGTCGGTTTTCTACATACGACTTTCCGCAACCAAGCTGGTCATAGCTGATAACCGCACGGCCACACAAAGCCACAGGATCAAGGAGTTCCATATAATTGTGGGTAGAACCAGGTCCTCCGTGAAGCGTGATCAGCGGTGCTTTACCAGAAGTTATGTCGCCCGCAATGCGGTAGTACGTTTTATAGCCCATAAAGTCCATCGTGTTTTCGTGAACTTCTATATGGTCGTTTAACTGTGATAATGACATCTCTTCTCCTTTGAGCTATTCCTTAAGCTGTTCAAGCAAATAGTGCGGCAATTTTTGAGTAGATAAGATTTCATCAAGCTCTTTTCTGCCAATGACACATACACCCAGCTCGCGCGCTTTATCTAGCTTTGAACCTGCTTGCTCCCCTGCAATCACAAAACTTGTTTTACGAGATACCGAACCCGAAACTTTTGCGCCTAAGGCTTTGAGTGCATCTCCTGCAGCGGTGCGCGAGAGATTCTCAAGTGTTCCGGTAAGCACAAAGGTATATCCTGTTAACGATTGCGGAAGCTTTGCTTTCTGTGCAGGAGCCGAAAGCACCACACCTGCAGATTTCAAACGGATAAGCACTTCCATATTTTGTGGTATGTGTAAAAAGTCAACCAATGCAGCAGCAATTTTGGGGCCAACACCATCTATAGAGGCAATTTCTTCTTTGTTTGCATGCAGCAAGCTCTCAAGATTAGGATATGTTGCCACGATAAGTTCGGCCACACTTGCTCCTACATGTCGAATTCCCAACCCAAACAAAACACGGGCAAGACCTGCCTGTTTACTCTTATTAAGCTGTGCAATAATTTTTGACGCAATTTTTTTACCAACACGAACAGCGTCTCCCTGCTTGTGCAATTTATTGGTAGTATCGTACCTGCGACCCGTATCAAGCGTGCTCAAATTGTCTAAGGTAAGTTTATCGTAATAATCGGCAACATCTTTAACATAACCTTGTTCTATAAGCCTGCCGATAAGCTCAGAACCTAATCCATCAATATCCATAGCTTTTCGAGAACACCAATGAATCAGACGTTGAGATGCCTGAGCTGGGCAATCAAGCGAAACACAGCGATACGCCACTTCATCGTCCTCACGCACAACGGATGAGCCACATGCAGGACAGGTGTGCGGCATATCCCACACAGGACGCGCGAAGTGAAGTGCTGCAAGATTTCCTTCTAAAACTGGCCCTACTACTTCTGGGATAACGTCACCTGCTTTGTGGACAACAATAGTATCGCCTACACGCACATCACGACGACGCACTTCGTCTATATTATGTAGCGTTGCGCGCGCTATGGTTGATCCTGCAACCAAAACGGGGTCAAATTCGGCAACGGGTGTAAGAACGCCTGTTCTGCCAACCTGAATACGAATTTCTCTGAGTACGGTCTGTTTTTGCTCGGGTGGAAACTTAAACGCAATTGCCCATCTCGGCGCGCGCGCCGTAAAACCAAGCTGATCTTGGAAGGCAAAAGAATCTACCTTTACCACAACACCATCAATATCGTAATCAAGCGAGCTGCGGTTTTTAAGCGCACGTGCACAATAGTCGTGCACCTCTTTTGCGCACACACAGCGCTGCGCATGAGGATTGACACTAAAACCGCATGAAGACAGCCATGCTAAAAAATCGGTTTGAGTGTGAATGTCTAAAGACTCGCGCGAAGCAAGCGCATAAATAAACGTTTCAAGATCACGATGTGCAGTAATGCGTGCATTTTTTTGACGAAGCGAGCCTGCTGCAGCATTACGCGGATTTGCAAAAGTAGGACGGCCTTCATCGTCTGCGGTTTCGTTAAGACGTACAAAACTATGTTTGGGCATATATACTTCGCCGCGAACCTCAATATCAGAACCAAAGCCCGTGTTGGCAATTTTTTGCAAACCATCACGTAAAAGGGTATGCGGTACATCTTTAATGGTAACCACGTTGGCAGTTACGTCTTCTCCAACACTACCATCACCGCGCGTTGCCGCACGCAAGAGCTGGCCGTTGTGATAGGTAAGCGCAACACCTAAACCATCTATTTTAAGCTCACAGGTATACGCAACAGGATTTGCCGGCGAAGATCCAAGTGCTTCATCGGTTTTTGTAAGCCATGTATCCAACTCTTCCAAATTCATAGCATCGTCCATAGAATACATGCGCTGAGCATGAGCAACTCGACGAAATTGCTGGGAAACATAACCACCTATACGATGTGTGTATGAATGTTCATCGTCAAGGTATGGATACGCTTTTTCGAGATGCAATAATTCTTGGAGATAGCTATCAAACTGGCTATCGGTTATCAAGGGCGCATCTAAAGCATAATAGCGATAAGCGTGATAGTCCAAAAGTTTTCTAAGCTCAAGCGCACGCTCGGCAGGAGAGGTAGCGTGAGTGTCAACAGGAACAGGAGTCTCTAATGCTTCATGCGCTGGCGCGGCAGGTGCTACAAAGGTTTGATCGTTTGGCGTATGAGATGCTGTCACTGCGGTAGCTGAATCGTCAGCCGTTGTGGCCACAGGCGCAGTGGTTGACTCGTTAGCTGTTGTGGCTGCAGGTGCAGTGGTTGACTCATTGGCTGTATTGGCTTCAGACAGCATGTCAAACAGCGTAGGCTGCATCATTTGAGTTTTGTTAAACGAAGAACTTTGTGGTTGCTCTTTAGATTTACTATGTTGTGTCATACGTGATCCTTATTAGCACAAACTACGATAAACTCTCATACTGCCGTCTATTTGTGACGCACCACTACATCAAGTGCGCGCTATATCCCGCTTTTTCCACGGCAGTAATAAGTTGGTGGGACATTTGTGCATCGCTACATACTACTTCTGCTGATTTACAGGCAAGGCTTACGTCCACCTTACTAACACCTGCAACCTCTGACAGTGCTTGCGTTACGTGACTTACACAATGTTCGCAGGTCATACCCTCAATTTTCAGCTTAATAATCACAGTTTTCTCCTTATGCGTTACACATATTTCCTTATGTGTTACACGAGCTTTTTCTTTTATTGTAGATGAATGTTCGCACGAGGTAGGAGCAATTTTTGAAAGCGTAAGCGGTTTCCATCTTAGCAAACGAAGCGCGTTTCCCACTACGATAAGCGAAGAAATGCTCATAGACGCCGAAGCCATCATAGGATTAAGCGTTATAGAAAACGGTTGGAGTACGCCTGCTGCAAGTGGTATACAAATGACGTTATAGATCAGCGCCCAAAAAAGATTTTGCTTGATAATACGTGATGTTTTTTGGCTTAAATCGTATGCATGCACAAGATCACATACATTGGAATTCATTAAAACGATGTCGGCAGAATCAATTGCAATATCGGTTCCAGCACCCACAGCAATACCAATATCTGCTTGTGCTAAAGATGGCGCGTCATTAATACCGTCACCTACCATTGCAACTAAAGGATAGGTGCGCAAACCCACAAGCCTCAAAAGTTTAGATGTGCGAGCATGCACAGCATTTTGAAGCTTCTTAATACATGCATATTTCTCATTTGGCAACAAACCTGCATGTACTTCGTTTATGTTGAGCTGGCGTGCAAGCAGCTCACACGAGAGTTGCGTGTCTCCAGAAAGCAAAATTGGCTCAAGGGAGCGTGCGCGCAAAGCGGCAAGTGCTTTAATGCTTGAGGTCTTGCAAAGATCTTCAAACTCAAAACATGCACAAGCATAGGTATCATAGGCAATGTATATGACACTGGTTTGTAACGTAGATTTAGGCAATAAAGCACAAACACGAGCTATATCAATATGTAATGAATGCATAAGTCGCTCATTACCTATTACAAGGCGTCTGCCCTGTACGTAACCCGTGACACCCAGACCGGGTTTTTGGGCAAAATCACAGGAATCAACAACAGATGTACGCGTTTTGTTGCTAAGCTCTATGTTGTGCTTATCTGCCAATGCTTTAATATATACGCACAAAGCGCGCGCAACAACGTGTTCGCTTTTATGCTCAAGCGTCCATACATCGCGCAAAAACGATGCGTATACCTGCGGATCATTTGATAATTCGTCAAGTATCACATGCGCCGTAACACAAGGCTTACCACGGGTAAGTGTGCCTGTTTTATCAAAAGCAACCACACGCACACGGCGCAAGTTTTCAAGCGCAGAAGCGCATTTGAATAAAATACCAAAACGCGCTCCACGCGCGCACGCAACCATAAGAGCAACTGGCACCGCTAAACCTAAAGCGCAAGGGCAACTAACAACTAACACGCTTACAGCACAATTAATTGCCCAGCCAAGTGCAGCAGTACCTTCTCCCAGGCACAACCATGTGACAAACGTAACCAAAGAAATCAGGATAACCACAGGTACAAACAAAGAGGCAAGCGTATCGGCAATGCGCTCAATAGGAGCTTTAGTTGAAGCAGCTTGTTCAACAAGCGTAATAATATGAGAAAGTACGCTCTTAGACGCCACAGCGTCTACACGTAAACGCGCCCAACCCTGCAGAACGTAAGTGCCTGCATAAACCTTAGAATGAAGCGTTTTATCTTGAGGAAACGCTTCGCCCGAAAGTGCAGACTCATCAACTGCAAGCGAACCTGCAACCACGGTAGCGTCTAGAGCAATGCGCTCTCCTGCTTTAACGATTATTGTTTGTCCTACCTGCACGAGATCACGCGAATAAAGTTTTTCGCCCGAAGGAGTAACCACCGTTACCAAAGGTGGTGCCAAATTGATAAGCTCGGTTAATGCTGTTGTTGCTTGTTGTTTGGTTTTTGTTTCAAAATAGGTTCCAATACTCACAAATACTAAAATCATACCGCACGAATCAAAATAAAGATGATCGAGGGGAAAAACTGTAGATACGCTCACATAGGCAGAAGGCATCCATGCAAGGCTTTGCTGAGCAAGCGGCACAGATAACATATGTTCGGCATAATGTAGAAACGCAAAGACGTCAAACCAGCGAAGAAGCACAAGAAAGGTTGAATATGCAAACGAAGCAAGTGATCCAAGCGCAATAAGAGTATCCATGGTGGCGTAACCTGAACGAGCTGCCTTAAAGCCACGTATGAAGTACACACGGTTGATAAGGAGAATGCACAGCGCCAAAAAGAATTGAATCATGCCACCAAGCGCATAATCGGCGCGCGAAGTACTTGAAAATGGACAAGGCAATCCAAACATAGGAGCCATAGCAAGATACATAAGCGGCACAGCACAGATAACCGAAAGTTTAAGGCGATGTGCAAGAAGGGAAAGCTCGCGCGGTGCAGAGCCTGCAGACGTTGAGTGAGAAGGCTTTCCATATGCAGCATCATCAGCAACATTGTTAACCGCGGTATCGTCAGTGGTATCAGGAGTAGCACCGGCATCATCACTAATTTGGGCATCGTAACCTGCGCGTTTAAGGGTATCCACAACCGTTGTGCAGAAAGACGATCCAATTTCATGTGGATAAGCTTGTATACGCAATGTATGCGTTAATAAATTAACGTCTGCTGACTGCACGCCCGTAATGCCTTCGGCTGCCTGTTGCACATGTTTAACACATGCCGAACAGGTCATACCTTCTACATTAAATGCATATGAACGCATACGCGCAGACGATGGCATACGAGATTCCTGCTTATAAATTATTGAGGTCCATAATGAACTCTTTTAAGCGTTGAAGCTTTTTACGTTGGTTTGGTGTACCTTGTTCATCTTGGTCAGAATCATCGGAATCATTCTCATTGGTTTTGGGAGTTCCAAAAGGGTCTGCATTGGGTGACTGTTGCTTTTGCATTGTGTTTTGTTGCTGCTGCAATGCTTCATCCGATCCAAGTGTTACATCAAATGTTTTTTTCTCTTTATCACGCCAAACCGTAACGCGCACTGTTTGACCAATTTCATGAGATCTTACATTCAAAATCATTGCGTCCGCCGAGGTAATTTCTTTATCATCAACGGCAGTAATAATATCGCCCTTTTTGATACCTGCTTTTTCGGCAGGACCTGACGCGGCGACATCAGCAACATAGGCACCCTCGGTAACGGGCAAACGATAATGAGATGCATTTTGTGCGTTAATGGTCTGCATAGTAAGGCCAATATAGGCATGCGTTACTTTTTCGCCGTTTAAAATTTTATGAGCAATTTTCATAGCGTAATTAGACGGAATAGCAAAACCAATTCCAGAAAAAGCACCCGAGGTAGAAGAAAAAAGCGTACATATGCCAACAAGCTTGCCCTTGGCATTAACTAATGCTCCACCAGAATTACCGGGGTTAATAGATGCGTCCGTTTGAATTAAATTGGTATATAAGGTTGTACCCGACTTTGTACGCAACGATTGGTTTCGTGCAAGGGAACTAATGATACCTGCAGAAACAGACTGATTTAAACCGTAAGGACTGCCTACTGACATAACCCAGTCGCCAACAGAAAGCTTGTCTGAATCAGCAACGTCTATAGGCGTTACTTCATCGCCTTCCAAATCGGCTTTAACTACAGCTATATCGCTTGAAGGATCCGAACCAGCCACCTTTGCGGAATACGTTTTGTTAGCAATAGTAACCGAAACGGCTTGAGCATTAGAAACAACATGATAATTGGTAAGAATATTACCATCGCTATCAAGCATGACACCCGAACCAACGCCTGAACCCTGTGCTTTTTGCACTCCAATTGAAACAACCGAAGGAAGAGCCTTAGCAGCTGCAGCTTTTGCAACTGATGTGTCCTGATCATGCGCGTCTATAGTTAAGGGCGAAGAATTACCCTGTGAGTTGTGTGCGCGCGTGGAAGCCATGTAATATTGAACACCAAAATCAATGCCTGCACCCGCAAGAACAAGAATAAGTGCCAGTCCAAGCTTTGCTAAACGCAAGCGCACGTGATGTTTTTTTCTCACAGTATCAGATGTACACGAATCAGGCTTTGTATGAGCACATGGGTTTTGCGCATGAGCACTTGAAGCCGAAATTTGTGGAGCCACAGCCGTATCTGCAACACGATCCGAAACATGTGGTACAGAAGGTGTCTTAGTACCTTGTTCGGTAGGTTCATGTTGAGAATGCGATACCACAGGATCCATAACATCTGTTGGTGAAGAGTCTAAACGAGGCGCGATTGGATTTACGTGTTGAGGATGCTCCAATTCATTATTCATTGCAACACCTTTCTTTTCATGAGACACACATATGCCTCAAAACAATAACTAAGAGGTTGTCGGTATATATGAACTATATACATAATCGGTTAAATGTATACTTTCATATAAAACTGACACACACTCATCTCATGTTATACAAAACTTGCCATTGGCTGATAACTATGATTTAAAGAGATAACCCACTCCACGAACCGTTGCAATATGAGAAGCAATCTGAGGTCCCACTTTAGAACGAACACGACGTATATGAACGTCAACGGTTCTTGTACCGCCGCAGTATTCAAAGCCCCATACCTGATGCAAAAGTTTTTCGCGCGAATATGCACGCCCAGGATGAGTAACTAAAAATGAAAGAAGAGAATATTCCATTAATGTTAAGTCTACAGGCTTACCATCTATGCAAACTTGATACGTAGCAAGGTTGATGCTCATATTGTCTACAGATACTTCGTCCGTTGGTTCAATCTCTTCGCCAGTCCATAACAAAAGCGCACATCTAATTTGAAACTCCGCACTTAGTGCGGTTGGCAAAATGAAGTCAAAGTTTATATGTTTAGGAATATACAGTTTATCTAAATTACGTTGATCTTGAATAAGCAGCAAAGCGGACGCGCCGTGTTCAACACCTGCAGATTCAATAGTTTTAAGCAAAGCAACATCAAGATCGAGCGTATCAATAATGATAAGATCAAATTCGTGACCCGAATCAAATGCACGATGAATCGTTTGCGGTGTAGAAGACAAAATAGATACATCCAAGGCCTGCTTTAAATCCTGCATACTGGCCACGCATCGTTTAGTATGAGCTACCAGCAAGACATTTTTATGATGCATTGAATATCCTCCCTTAACCCCTTAATACACCGTAATTGCATCTATATGGTCAATGCACACCGAAACACCTAAAGCTAGACGCCTACATAACATTTTTTACGTTCCCAATCGGTGACAATAGAACAGTATTCATCCCATTCACGACGTTTTTCTTTAAGTAAATACTCAAACAGATGATCACCCAAAACACCGCGGCAGAAATCGCTTTGTTCAAAAAGATCAATAGCATCACCCAAATTTTTAGGCAAACGATGAATACCAGCTGCCTTTTGCTCTGCAAGACTCAAGGTATCCAATTTCATGGGAGCCTCGGGTGCAAGCGGAAGTTCTTCTTCGATACCGCGCATACCCGCTGCTAAAGATATGGCAAGCGCAAGATAAGGATTTGCAGTAGGATCGGGATTTCTAAGTTCGATACGTGTTGACTGATGTTTTCCAGGCTTATGCATAGGAACACGCACAAGCGCAGAGCGGTTTTTGCGACCCCAGGTTGTGTATACCGGAACTTCTCCATTTGCAACAAGACGTTTGTAGGAATTAACTGTTGGATTAGTGATAAGCATAAATTCAGGCACATATCTTAAAAGTCCTGCAACGTAGTGTTGAGCGAGAGGCGTTAAATGAGCAATATTTTCTTTTTTTGGAGCCCAAAATAGATTATTGCCCTCTTTATCAAACAGTGACTGATATAAGAACATGCCTGAACCCGAAATTTCGGTAGATGGCTTAGGCATAAATGATGCAATTAAATTATTGTCAAACGCCTGC
Source organism: uncultured Atopobium sp. (assembly GCA_946999785.1). GTDB lineage: Bacteria > Actinomycetota > Coriobacteriia > Coriobacteriales > Atopobiaceae > Fannyhessea. The sequence goes on along the minus strand of CAMQEO010000001.1, from coordinate 26,494 downwards.
TGACGAATAACCAAACGCGCTGTCATAATATTATCAGCACAGCTTATGGCCTCGGTATAGCGAAGCTCTACGCTATTTTGCGAAGGAGCGGGTGCGTGATAGGAATATTGAATAGGGATAGACATACGCTCAAGCATAAGCGTTGTTGAGCGACGAAGATCGGTTGAAGAGTCCGATGCCGTAAGATCAAAATATCCAGCTGTATCCAACGTTTTTGGAAGTAAAGAGCCGTCCACATTAGAGCGGTCAAAATAAAAATACTCAATCTTTGGACCAACATTTAGGATATAGCCTTTAGATTCTGCTTCGGCAAAAATCCTGCGCAAACAAGAACGCGGATCGCCTTCAAATGGATCACGATGGGGCGTCTTAATATCACAGATAATACGTGCTACGCCTTCGTTTTCGGATTGCCGCCATGGGAGAATTTGAAACGTAGTTGGATCGGGAAACGCAAGCATATCAGACTCTTCTTGCGGAACAAAGCCCTCAACTGCCGAACCATCAAATCCGACTCCTTCTTCAAAAGCCTCTTCCAAGTCTTCAGACGCAATAGAAAATGATTTAAGCTTTCCCAACACATCGGTAAACCAAAGGCGAACAAAACGAATACCGCGTTTTTCTACGGTGCGTAAAACAAAATCGATATTGCGATCATCACCCATACGTTCCTCCTCAATCGGTATTTGTGTTAGTTTCTCACAATCGTGCTATGAAGAATATGTATTTTTATGTCTTTTGCGAAAAAGTAAACAGATAACACAATTTATATCCGCAAAAATGATGTGCACGCACTTTTCAACGTATATTTCCCATACGAATTTTGGTGTCTAGATACACTATCAACAAACGCTTAATGAGAAATAATGAGACATGAGATACACAGGCAAATTTCGCCTGTTAGGTACATACTCTATAAAACGACGCAGGCGCGCTTAATGCGAAGAGATTGATTGTGAAGGCGTATTAAAGTTTCGCTCTGCAAGTGCTTTATCTGCATGAATAAGCATAGCTTGCGCGGCGGGACATTGTGCTTGACCCGAATTTTTGCTTAAGATACCAGCATGCGCAGGGCAGGATTTTTTAATATCACACGATCCGCACGCACCTGTCATGCTGCGCGCAATGTGATATATACTGCGAACCATCACGGCTCCAATAATGAGCAATAACAGATAATCTATACTGTGCACGGTAACCTCTCTTACGTATACTAGACAAAAAAAGCACCTAGTTGGCGCGTTGTGCAATTTAACATCAGCGATAGCAAACACACAGCCTCATTCAAACATATATCTGAATAGTACGGACGAATCAATTTGAGGGTGTAGTCGAAGATATTATTTTAAGTATACATTCAGCTTTACAGCTCACCTGTCCATAACCCATTCCATCATCATCTTTACAAACACTTGCCACTATCTCTACAAAGACTTATCTCATACCTTAAAATGAATGCACTCAAACAATACGAATGGGTATAAACAAGCTATACTAAAGAGTAACTACGAAAGGTTTTATATGAAAATAACTAAAGAAATGTGCATCTGCATAAGTGTAATATTTCTTCCTGGTGGTTTACTCTTTTTAGCAGACGCTCTTTTTGGACAAAACATGTTATGCGGATACATTGCAGCGCTGGCTTATGCCTTGGTTGCCGCGTGCTGGATATACTATTTTGTTTCTAATAACAAAGACACTGCGAATGATGCACTTTTAACAACTCCTGCAGCTTTGGCTGCCGATGTAAATAGTTCAGTCACGACAAGTGCAGAACACATGGCAAATTCCCCAAAAACAGGGGCGGACGAGCTTGCAACAAAAGCGGCAAGCGCAGCTGCACTAAAAACAGACACCCAAGACAACTCACAGGATCACGCACGACAAACAAAGGCGCTGGTTCAACACATTAACTTGGCTCAAGCAAAGATTGAACCTTTTGATCTAGATGACTTTACCTCAAAGCTACTCCATACAGCCGATGGAATTGCAGCATTGCGACTCTTTGCGCAAGATGTCAAAGACAAGCGCGCTCTGTGGGATTCTGCTCAATTAAAGCGCGGTGTTGATCACATGCAAAATAACCTAAGTGCATCCGCTCAAAAAACCGTAATTTGCGACGAAACGGGCCAAGAAACGCAGTTGCTCAAACTCTCTACACTTTCAAATAACTCTTATCTTAAAGACGAATCGCCTGCAAAATCACCTCAAAAGCCTTCTTGTCTTGCATGGTTTTTAGCGTGCGAGCTTATGGATTCGGGTATTTTTTCAGATAAACTCTCACTTACCGAAATGCGTATTGTTCGTCCACAGCCGTCTAATTTTTTCTACATTCGTACGTCAGGGAAAAATCTAACAACTCAGGCTTTACGTGCGGTAGAAAAAGCAGAAGCTGCGCTTAACGCAACACTTATTTTAGCTGAGCATTTTCAAGATAAGGAATTTACAGAAGAACAGGCTCACGCGGTTTTAGACACATATACCAACTCAATTGCCCATGAGCTTGCGCGTATCAAGCCAATGTTGGGTAAATCCCAAGGTGAAGTGCCCAATACCGAGTGGGTGGTACGTCGCAGTATAGCCTATGCTGTTGAAGCACTACGACTCCCCTATCGTCTCCATGTTGATTTTCGTACCAATGTTGCAGATGGCAATGTTGCTCTTGAATTTGACGTCACGGACGCTCATGTATTTCCCGATTATGATTTTGTAAACCATCTTCCTCATAAAAATTCAATCAGCGATAAAAAGTGCCTGGCAAGTGCTTATACACTTCGTCTTGCATTACTGCTTGCTGGTGTTGCGTTTGCAAGTTCTGACCGTATTGAACATGTTTGGATTGCCGCGCGCAAAAAGCAGAACGGCAGCACTTCTTGCTTGCTTTCGGTAGATTTTGATAAAGCACGCTTTTTGACCATAGACTTTGACAAACTTTGTGATACACATGAGCTACAAGACATCTACCACCAGTTTGTGCCCGAAATGCATATTTCTGACAACATGTTGCATCCAATTGAACAAACATTTTCGTTAGACGAAACGCGTTTTTGTCCTTCCAAACGCTACGACGTGCTCTTGAACAATAATACGCGCTTATCCAAAGAACAACAGCGCGTATTTGGTTGTCGACATGCCTCGGGTTTAGCAATCGAAGAAAACGAATGCCTCGAAAAACTTGCAGCACGTGTTGCAGAAAAACTCGCACGCGAGGAAACAACTGGCGCTTTAAGCTGCTCAGACAAAGTACAGATTATTCTGGAATGTGGCAAAAATGAAGTTGATCCGCGCATTACGGAAGCGTGCAGACGCTGCGCACGTAAGCTTATTGCTGCTTTGATACCAGATAATACTCAAGCAATCACCGAAGAACTCATAAGCGGCGATACTCTTAATCAAATTGCCAAACAGGCAATCAATGCCTGCAATAATGAAGCATACCAACAAGCACTTGATTTGCTTACACCGGTATATACCGATATCGAGAAAAAAGGCAGCTATCGTGATACACAAACGGTAAAATGGCGCTACTTTAATAACTATATAGATCGTGCACTTTATAACAGCAAATATGGGCGCATTGAATATGAGCGACGCCGCAAAAACCGCGCGCTTGATAAAGACGCGCTGTTGCCGCATGCACATACGGCGCGCGACTTTATGCAGCACGAACAGCACATGTGGGATTCGCATCGTGTTTCGCTGATGCTGGTACCTGACGCCTATTATGAAATGCTTTTAGGATTATCGGTGTGCACGGCTGCCTTAAAAGATTATAAAAAAGCCGTTACATATGCTTATAAACTGGTAAATATTGCACCTGTTGACGGGCAGGCTCACATTCAGCTTATAAAATGCCTCATTGCTTGCGAACGTTACGACCAAGCACGAAATGAGCTTATCGACTTCATGCACTATGCGTATGCTCCCGAAAGCTTGGCGCTTGCATACTATCACATGGCTCGCCTTAAGATGATAAAGAACCACAAGTTATCTGCTCAAGCATGTTTTGCATGTGCGGTGCATTTTATGCCACGCCTTGTTACACAATTACGTGCGGAATTAGGCATATCTCAATCTGATACCACTGAGCATCCACTTTCTGCAATGGATACACAAGAGCTTATATCAGTGCTTAAAGCCTACAACATACCCCTTGCGCCCACTCCAGAGATTACGTCATTTGTACTTGAAGGAACAAAAGCATCGCTTGATGCCGAGGTATTTCCCGTAGCGCGCAATTTTGCAACGCTGTTAGGCTTGTTGTCTGGTGATGATGTAATGGTAGGAATTATACGCTCGATAGAGACGCGGCCTCAAGAGGGCGAATAATCTACGTGTAGTTTTACGTCAATCACTTGTGAGTAAAGTAATTGGTTACACTTGAACATAGAGTACGTTCACGTCTTGTGTGACGCGCGCATGACATACAGGCGTCTGTTGTTCAAGTAAACCAGTGTATGCTTTAAGCAAAATATGAGCGCGTACAAACTGAGAGCACCATACCAACAAAGAAGATAGCTGATGCCCCTAAGACAATAGGCTCAATTCCTCCTGTTTCGAGCAAAAATCCAGCAGTCGTTGATCCAAACATAATGGCAACATTAAACGAGCAGGATTGAAGCGCATTAGCAACAGCCGTACCACTACGAACCTGACGCGCGGTAGCAGTTTGAAAAATGCTGCTCAGCGAGCCAAATGCAATGCCCCACAGAACGAATGCGCCGTGGAGCACCATTTCGATATGTAAGCTATAAAATACAAGCATAGCTACACAGCCCAGCACAAACATAAAAACTAAAAAGAGATGAAGCCGCGTATCAATAAACCTCAAAATAAGAATAACCGAAATAATTGAGCCAATGCCAAACCAAATTTGTGCCAGCTCAACACTGGGATAGTGAAACGTAGAAATAAGCGTGGTAATAAAAGTATATACACCGTAATTTGCGCCAACTCCTAAAAATGTTAGCGCAATGACCAGCAAAATACCTGGGTTGGCAAGCATGGTAAACGGAGAATTTTCTCGGCTTCGTTTTTCGCCTTTAACGTGAGGTAAAAACATCATGCAAAGCACCATAACTGCCACAATAAGGATCGCCATAACCGCAAATTCAACCTGAAAACCAAATTGACGGCCAATCCAAGTCATACAGGGTTGACCAACCGACATGCCCACCGTTATGCCCGACATGATAATAGCAACGGCTTTTCCAGCAGATGAGCGAGGAACAAGCGACATACCGTATGCCGTAATCATGGGCCACAGTGTGCCAGCACACATACCACCCAATGCTCTTCCAACAAGCGCAAGTTGGAACTGTGGTGATAGAGCAACCAAAAGATTTGAAGCGGCAAAGCCTATAAGTAACACGCCTAATAGCTTTTTTCTATCGCGAGATACCGTCAGAGAAACTAAAGGAATTCCAAAAATTGCAGAAGCCACTGCATATGCACCCACAAGACCTGCTGCCTGTGTTTGCGAGATTGAATAATGTTCTATCATAGCAGGCAAAACGCCTGAGGGCATAAGTTCAGACAAGACGGCAAGACATGTTATTGAAGCCATTAAAAGCAGCGATGAAAGTTGAAAACTGTGCGTGGCTTGAGCCATAGGAGTTTTTTCGTTGCAAGCTTGTGTTATCTCTTTTTGTGCGTCCACCAAAATTTCCTTTATAACTTCTTATAGGTAAATATATATGCATATAAACATGAATTTTCACGACAAAAAGAGAGCCGCGTACATGCGACTCTCTTTCCAATCAGCCTTCTAAATAAGTACAAACAATGAACTCACGGTAAAGCTAATTTATACGTATAACTCCAAATGAGTTATGCTTTGCGAACATTAGAAGCTTGAAGTTTACCGTTTTGACCGGTAGTAATATCAAACTCTACAGCTTGGCCTTCATCCAAAGTTTTAAAGCCGTCCATTTTAATCTCGCTAAAGTGTACGAATAAATCATCGCCATCTTCGCGAGAAATAAAACCGTAGCCCTTGTCTGGATTAAACCATTTTACAGTACCCTGAGCCATGTCGTGCCTTTCTTTCTTGTCCTACTGGACCAAATAGGTGCATACATCATGTATGCGCAAACTAACTGTCACTTATAAAGAAACCGTTTCACCACATACGTAACTTGTAACATAGAGAAACCAGCTTTTTACAAGAACATTATCTATCATACTCTAAAACAGCGCCAATTGAGTCGAAAAATATAACTGTTTCTTTAAGACTTATCCCAGCTTTGTGTTTAGATCACTAAATTCTGGCGGAATAGTATCTGGTTCGCAGTCAAATGCTTCTTCAATTGCGCGCGCTTGGTTTAATCGTAAGCTGCTAAGCTCATCATGTTGTGCGCTTTGATATGCGCGTGCTTCAAGGCGTAAAACATACGAAACATATTGGGCAATTGCAGCACCAACTTGAGAAAGTTTCATCATCGTTACCAAAGAAGCAGGAGCAAGCTGCATAACAACTGCTGAATTCATCTCAAGTAATTCTGCAATTGCTGCGTCAGCATCACCTAGATGTGTTATGTCTTTCTTAAGAAGCGCATATTCCAAAGGCTTAGATACGCCTTCTACAAATTTTTTAATTGCTTCTTCAAGAAAATCCTTATGAATCATGGATTCTCCTTTCGTTATGAACACAAAACTATCTCGCACAGCACCTATATCACAGCACCTATATATAAGCTTGGCATCTATGCAGTTGGAGCATGCAAGCCTAAATGCGTAAACGCAAGCGACGTTGCCTGTCTGCCCTGTGGCGTACGAATTAACAGCCCCCGTTGAAGCAAATACGGCTCGTAGACATCTTCTAGGGTAGCTGGATCTTCTCCTACCGCAGAAGCAATGGTAGTAAGCCCAACCGCTTTGCCTCTAAATGTTTGCGTTAATACCGATAATATCTTTTTGTCCATCCAGTCTAAGCCCATTTCGTCAATTTCAAAGAACGATAAGGCCTGTGCGGCAACATCCCAAGATATTTCGCCATGAGCTTTTACCTGCGCATAATCTCGTACACGCTTAAGAAGGCGATTTGCAAGACGAGGTGTACCGCGCGAACGCGATGCAATTTCTTGTGCGCCTGTATCGTCGATACGAACTTCAAGAATCCCTGCACTGCGTTTTACAATTTCGGCCAGCTCGTCCACCGTATAATAATCAAGGCGATACGAAATTCCAAAACGGTCACGCAAAGGTCCTGTTAACAAGCCCGTTCTTGTGGTGGCACCAATGAGGGTAAAGTGAGGCACATCTAAACGTATCGAACGCGCGGCCGGCCCTTTTCCAATAACAATATCAAGGAAAAAATCTTCCATTGCTGGATAGAGAACTTCTTCTACCTGATGATTAAGGCGATGGATCTCGTCGACAAATAAGACATCGCCCTCTTGAAGATTTGTCAAAATAGCAGCTAAATCACCTGTTCTGGCAATTGCCGGACCAGACGTTGTTTTAAGGCGCGCGCCCATTTCATGAGCAACAATTGAAGCAAGTGTTGTTTTTCCTAAACCTGGAGGGCCCGAAAACAACACGTGATCGAGGGTTTCTCCCCTATCCTTTGCAGCAGAAATAAGGACACGAAGGTTTTCGCGCACGCGCGTTTGTCCGCAATATTCTCCCAGCGACTCGGGTCGTAAACTACGCTCAACATCTATATCATCTTCGGTAAGTTCACACGCCACACTCCGCGAAGCACCTGCGTTATGTGCTTGAGTATCTGTTTCGCGCTCGTGCTGTAAAGCATGCGAGTGCATGCTTGAAGCGCTATCGGCAAAGAGGTTTTCTTCGTCTGCTACCCACACTATAATCTGCCTCCTAAGCGTTTAAGCGCTTGCGTAATAACGGTTTGTGCCGTAAGCGATGAATTATCATTGCATTCTTTTTTATCATACGGTTTAAGAGCAAGCTCAACTTCTTGAGGTGTAAAGCCCATAGCCAATAATGCCGATTGCGCGTCATCAAGTACACTGTGCTGCGGTGCTTGCGCACACGCGCCAGATGACTTTTCCTCGGCAGAAGCCAAAATACGAAGCTCGGCATCTTTTGCAAACACATCGGCTAACTCTATAAGCAAACGTTGCGCTTTCTTTTTTCCAACGCCTGGCACCTGTGCCATACGTGTAACGTCTTCAGATAGCGCAATTGTTGCCAAATCTGATAAAGAATATGTTGACAAAACCGCCAGCGCAAGTTTAGGGCCTACACCCGAAATACCAATAAGCCTATCAAACGCGTTTCTTTCTTGGCGTGAAGAAAAGCCATAGAGCTCCATAGCGTTTTCTTTAACGATCATTCTAACTAACAGCGTAACAGCCGTTTGACCACATGCAGGTAAATTGGCAGCCGTATTGGCAGAAATTCCTAATTCATAACCCACACCCTGTACGTCTAAGACCACCGAGTTTGGAAAGACTTCAACAAGTGTTCCTGTAAGCTGAACAATCATTATTTATTTCTCCTACTCTGACGTGTCTTATCCATAACATTTCCAATGCCGTGAGCATAATCGGAATGAGCCTTGCTTGCAGCTGCCGTAAGCGCACGAGCCTGTAGTTTGTGTTGAAGGGCTTCGGCACGTTGCTGCTCAAGCATTTCTACCGAAGCACTTTGATATGCCGCTTGCTGCGTACGAAGTAAACTCGCATGGCAAATTGCCGCAGCTAACGCATCGGCACAGTGATCGGGTCTTGGGTCGTGATCGAGGTTCAAAATATTTCTAACCATAAAGATCACTTGACGTTTATCGGCTGAACCCGTACCAACAACAGCTTGTTTAATCTGCATGGGAGTATACTCGCCCAAAACAACACCTGCACGAGCACACGCAACAAGTGCCGCACCGCGTGAATGTGCCGTATCTATGGCAGAACGCACATTTTCGCCAAAAAATATTTTTTCAATAGCCACATGCACTGGCTGATAGCGCTCAATAGCATAGGAAATTCCCTGATAAATAGCATCAAGACGTTCGGGCAACGACTGAGCAGAGGTGGTAACCACGCAATCGTACGCACGTGCGCGATACACACTCCCACGTGTTTCCACAATACCCCATCCTGTATGTGCAAGTCCTGGGTCTATTCCTAGGATTACCATGCTATCTCCTTAGTATCATCCCGATAACCGGAACATTAGTTCTAGTATATCAGATTCTTTGACAATGTGGATGAGATTTAAGGACTTAGTTTTCAGAATACGGATTATTGTCATCTAACTCGTGCGTCATCTGCAAAGACGTACCCGATACAGATGATGTATTTACATGAGAAGTGCGCGTGGGACGCTGCGCATGATTATAAAACACGCCACCATAGCAAAAGTCACGTACTGTACCCAAAATAAATTTCAAATGGCGCTCGGCATGCGCTGAGGTAAGCTTTTTGTTCATAAGTTTGGTAAACGAGGCATCATGTGCATTTGACTGATGGGTGTTGTTTGCACGAAACTCCATATTCTCAAACGTATCAAGCTGATTGTCTAAAATATAAAAACTTTCTTCATGTGAAAGCGGCCGCGCGTTCAAAATATCGTCCACCAAATCTTGAATCGACTGATCTTGCGGACGTGCCTGTGAACGAGCCGCTTTTTGAGCTCTAATCTTATTTTTGAGATCAAACGCATGTTGTAGATCGCGAATAAATTTATCAATTGTCTTATCCGATGTGTTGCTTTGAGTGTCGCCTGAGGTATGCTCTTGAGAATCCTTAGACGTCTTATCAAACGCACGCTGAATATCTTTCATAAATGTTTCAAAGTCGCTCACAGAATCACTTGGAACTTCGATATTGGCCTGCATAATGTGACTATCTATATCGCCCGGAAGCGATTGCAAAAGCTTGCGTAATTCGTTTTCGTCAATATCGCGCGCATTACCCACCGTCATAAATCCACCTGCAACAGGAAGCGTCTGAAAACCATGGCTCTCAAGCCATGCTTTAAGGGATTGTGCATGGTTTATAACGTCCCTATCAGCGCTTGGATCCGCATCACGCGCGCCAATTTGACGCAAAAGGATGTCCTCATCAAGTTCATCATCGTCGTCATCATCAAGATATGGATCGTCTGGGTCTATGTCATCTTCCTCTGCGTCGTCTGGATCTGCGTCGTCGCCATCTGATCCGAACAATTGAAGCAAAGACTCAGGTGAACGAGGAAAAGCCTGTATCAACGACAGATCTATCTTTTGAAACAGCTGTGATGACAGGCCTGTTTGCACCAGAGCAGCTGATAAATTATCGGCTTGAGCAGATAAAATGCATGCCGAGATGGGGCAATCAGAAAGCGTGAATGTATCAAATGGTGCGGCAAGCGTACTCGAAAGTTTATTCAAACACAACGTAAAGAAGTCGATTTCTTCTTGAGTAGGGCAAGATTGCGTAACACGGGGCTGTGCAGCACGGGGCTGTGCAGCACGGGGCTGAGCGGCACAAGGCTGAGTGGCGTGAGACTGCTTAGACGCTGATATTCGCTGGTAAAGATAATCATGCAAGTTGCTATCAAGTGTACGAACATCACAGGTAGCAGACGCAGGCAGACATTCTTGCAGCCTTTGATATTCAATATTTTTATATTCACAGGTTGAAAAAAGAGCCGAACGAGACATGCGTGCACGCGCAAGACGCTCGATATCGCAACGTAAGAGGTCGGCAAGTGGAGCAATGCGCGCGCATGTGTCAAAAAGTGTGTATGCACCCAGCATATACGAAAGCTTGTCGCACGAACTTACCAACACAGCCGAAAGCGTTTGTGCCCATGTTTGTGCATAGCCAACAAGCGCAGCTTCGCGAACATGTATTTTTTCTTGCAGCGTTCTAAAACCTTGACCGTACGACATATCGTTGCAGGTACGAGCATCAATTCCTAACGCAGTTGCCAATGTGTTGGCAGATGTAAAATCATACGAGCATTCGCGAGGCGCAATCAACGCGTGCACGTGCAAAGCACCAAGTGCATCAACTAATAACGCAGCAAGCACGCTACTTGCAAGACCACCATCCATGACGCAAACAACTTCGCGCGTGCCAAAGGTTGCGCACTTATCCTGAATACCCATACAAAGTGCATCCCAGATATGCATGTAAGCAGAGTCGGGATTTTTTTGAATACGAGTTGATAGTTTTTGAGTTGATAGTTTGTCTTTAGATGTTGGTGATTGATTGGTGTTATACAAACAAATGCGCTGTTCAAAGGGTGCACAATACGCGTTAATTGTTCCATGTGGTTGCAAAACAAAACTTGGTGCTGAATAAAGTTTATTGTTTATGCAACCAATACTTGGCACTACATATACAGGACATATGGTAGGAGTTATCGAAGCATCCTGCATAAACGGCGTTACGTGCGCGAGCTTAGTTGCAACCGTGGCTGTAGCAGCGTTTTTAGCCTCGTTTTTAGCCGTACATGAAGACGTATTTTCAGCCGCACTTGAAGATGTATGTGCAGACGCATTTACAAACTCGAGCGCAGACGAGAGCGAAAGTGGTTGAGAGTCAAACAGGATGATTCCATGTGGCTCGTATTTTTTGTATGCATCTAAATTACGCGGCGAAAATGTACACACAAATCTTTGATGACACAAGCTAAAACGAGTAACACGACGCGGCAAGCGTTCTTCAAGAAGAAATGCGCACGGATACTCACGCGAGGCAAAAATCCAATCACAAGGAGCTAACAAAGGTGTTTTCACATGGAGCGCCATGGTATACAAGCAGCGCAAGCGCACATCTAAATCATCACAGCGCGAAGAGCGCGCCAAAGAAGATGGATCTGCTATACCTACTTTCAAGCACGCATTGGTAAAACTACGTGGAACAATAATTAAATCAACTGCATGACGTGTGGCATATGCGTCAAGTTCTTCAAGCTTGGCAAGCATTTCGGCAACTGTTGAACAAATAAGGCGCGTATGTATCATCAATATATTCATGAATCGCTCCAAAACTTTATACTAACACCGCACAACGCCATTTGAGTAAGCATGGTATCATGCGTTGAACTTACGCAACTCTTACCGAGCACGCTTACAACCCTTTAGATAAACACACTCACTCGACAATCAGAACCAAACATATCCTCAATCTCGGCCTTGAGCAGCGGATCGCACGCATCTACCGTAAGAGGTAACTCCATATGCATAATATCATGTGCCGAACTTTCGTACAGCAACTCAACCCTATCAAGTCCAGGATAACGCACAAGCACGCTTCGCAGCATTTCAAAATATGGCGTAGAGAGTTTTGACGTAGAAAGGCCGATTTCTATCACATGAATGGAGTTAATTGCACCTGAAAGCTGAAGCGGTGCCAAAGACTCTACAATAACTTGATTACCGCGCTCACCACGCTCAAGTTTACCTGTAACCTTGAGAAAAATGTTTTCGCCGCTGCTGTCAAGCGACTCCAAAACTTCACCTTTAAGCAGTGCAGATGACGCTTCAAACACCTTAGGAAATACAACTAAGGGAATCTGTCCTTCCATATCTTCAAGCGTAACAATAGCCATCTGCTTTCCCGTTTTAGTAAGACGGCGTTGAATAAGACCCGTTGCCGTCATACCTGCTAAATGTATTGTTTTTCCTTCGGGAACTTTGTATTCTAAATGCGTGGCACCACTTTGTTCGTCAATAACTTCTTTACTTTCTTCCAACTCACTTAACGTAAAATCACGTGAACGGCGCAAAGCAACCTGATACGGACGCAGAGGATGGTCGGTAACATAAATACCTAATACTTCGCGCTCTTGCGAAAGCATAAATCCATCTTCCCAGCGATCATGCGGATCTGCAGGAGGAATTTTTTCTTCAAATCCCGATCCTTCAACCGATCCAAAATAATCAAACAGCGACAACTGTCCCATAGAACGATCTTTTTCGTGACGTGCGGCCTCATCAATAATATTTTTAGGGTTGTTTTTATCAATAAATCCCATAAGCTGCTTGCGCGGATATCCACACGAATCAAACGCACCAGCCTTGATAAGAGCTTCTACAACACGGCGGTTTGCTTGAGCAGAATTAACGCGCTTTACAAAATCGTGCAAATTTGCAAATGGGCCACCTTTTTTGCGCTCTTGCATAATAGCAATACCAACATTTTCGCCAACACCGCGGATACCAGCAAATCCAAAACGAATTCCTTGTGGTGTTGCCGTAAAATCACGACCAGACTCGTTAATATCAGGTGGTAAAATTTTAATACCCTCGTGATTACATGCACTAATATAGTGGACAATTTTGTTGGTTTTACCCATATACGATGTAAGCACCGATGCCATGTATTCACGCGGAAAATATGCTTTTAACCAGGCTGTTTGCATAACCAAAATAGCATAGCCTGCAGAGTGCGATTTGTTAAACGCATACGATGCAAATTCCAAAACATCGTCCCAAATACGTTGTGCAACTTCTTTTTTATAGCCGTTTGCACTTGCACCATTCATCCAATGGTCATATGTTGTTTCATCGCGACCGTTTTCCCAGTGAAAAATGGTACTGGTTAAAAGCGCAATTTTTTTCTTTGCAACAGGTTTTCTGATTTTAGAGTCGCTCTCTCCTTTAGAAAAACCACTCATTTTTACCGAAATCTGCATAACCTGCTCTTGATATACAATAGTTCCGTATGTTTCGTCCAAAATGTCTGAAAGTCTGTCATCATAAAAGACAACAGGTTCACGACCGTTCATACGGTTAATATAGCTTGTTACCATTCCTGCGCCCAAAGGTCCCGGGCGATACAAGGCAATTAAAGCTACAATTTGGCGAAACTCTTTTGGTTTCATATTTTTGATGGTTGCTGTCATGCCTTCCGATTCAATTTGGAACACGCCAGCAGTTCGTCCCGAACCAACCAACTGAAAAATGCGCGGATCGGTAAAAGGTATTTTTTGCGGATCAATATCAATGCAAGTAGCTCCTGGTTTAAGGCAAGCTTTAACTCCATCACCCAAAGAATCAAGCTTGCTTAAGTCGGGATAACTAGCACGAATGTTATCAAGTGCTTTAGAAATAACGGTTAAGGTACGCAAACCCAAAAAGTCCATCTTTAACAGACCCATATCCGCAACGGAATGTCCTTCGTATTGGGTAATTTCTACGCCACCTTTGGTGTCAAGCTTAGTGGGAACGTGGTCATTAACAGGTGTTGGTGCAATAAGAATAGCGCAGGCATGCACGCCTTCGCCACGAATGATACCTTCAATAGAGCGCGCAGCATCAATAATGCGGTGCTCATCACCATTATTATGGTAAGCATCCACAAAATCGGGGTTATACATGTCCTCTTTGCCTTCAGTTTTTGAAAGCACAAATTTGAGCTTAGTCTTTGGGTCACTTGAAACCATTTTGGACAATTTTTGCGCAGTTGCAACGGGATACCCCAAAACACGAGCGGCATCGTTAATTGCCTGTTTTGCCTTAATGGTTGAGTACGTAATAACGTGACACACACGATCAGAACCATACAGTTCACGAACATGTTGCACAACTTCCAAACGACGCTCATCGTCGAAGTCCATATCAATATCGGGCATCTCGGTACGCTCGAGTGACAAGAAACGCTCAAACATCAGGCCGTTTTCAAGTGGATCAAATGCCGTAATGTCCATAGCGTATGCAACAATAGCACCTGCCGCTGAACCACGACCAGGACCAACTCCAATACCATGCTCTTTTGCCCATCGAACATACTCTTGAACAATTAAAAAGTAGTCAGCAAAACCTTTAAAACAAATAACGCCATATTCATACTCAAAACGCTCTTTTACATTTACGCCGTTAATGGTAACGTCTTGCCATTGTTCGCCGTATTTGCGTGCCAAACCTTGTTCGCATTCACTACGGAAACGTTCCTCTGATGTTTCGCCTTCGCGCAAACCAGGAAACTTAGGAAGATACATGTGCGTCCAGTCAAGTTCAAACGAACATTTTGCGGCTATGCGAACGCTTTCGTCTACGGCCTCAGGAACCCATGCAAAAAGTGCGCGCATTTGTTCTTCGGACTTAAAATAAAACTCTGAACCAGGAAGCGTTGACTGGTAATTTTCGTCGAGATGGGTGTTGGCACCTATACAGCTTAAGATATCGCGCGTTTCAACGTCATCTTGATGAAAATAATGATTGTCATTAGTTGCAACAACGGGTATTCCTTCTTCTTTTCCCAGTTGAACAATGCGTTGTGCAATCATTTGTTCAGACATACCGTTCCAAGAATCCAAAGAAACACCGTGATCTTGGATTTCGAGATAAAAATCATCACCAAACAAAGCCTTAAATTTTTGCGCCCACGCGCGCGCGGCATCGTATTGCTGCGTAACTATCATTTGGGCGATAACACCATGCGCACAACCGCTTAAACAGATAAGGCCTTCATGGTACTTTTCCAACATGGCAAACGTAGTACGAGGCTTGTAATACATCATTTGGTTTGCCGCAAGTGACATCATTTTCATTAAGTTAACGTAGCCCACAGCATTCTTTACCAAAAGTGTTAGGTGATAGCGTTTTTGTGGCGTTCCTTTTTCGATGCACTGATCAGGAATGAGGTTTGCCTCACATCCAAAAATAGGCTTAATGAGAGGCTCAGGCTTTTGCGCGCGAACGCGTTCGATATCATGCGTTTCGTCCCAAATACGCTTATCTTTTTCCCATTGTGCATGACATCTATCGTGAGGCGCAGCATCAGGGTCATCTGCCTTAGGCTCTTTGTTATCCCACTGTTTTTCATAGCATTCAACGTCGTGTTTGTACTGCTTCATATCGGCAGCATTATCGTTATATTTTCTGCATGCTAAATCGAAATCTGGGATCCCAAACATATATGCATGATCGGTAAGCGCAAGCGCGTGCATGTGTTGAGCAACTGCTGCGTCCACCATATCCTGAATGGAAGTTGATGCATCCAAAACAGAAAAAAACGAATGATTATGCAAATGAACAAAAGCCATTATTTCCTCAAATTTCGTCTATCGTAGCTGTATCTATCGTAATCGTATGTCCTTCTTTTTAGCAAGCGGGGTTTTTACCCTCACAACTGCTGTAACCTGTTGTAATTACATAAGGTTGTCCGTGTCCATCGTCTAACTCAACGCAAACAAACGCACAGGTCACACTTGTATAACCAGCATGTAATAATACATCGGCATACAGTTGTGATTGCAATGTGTGACGTGCGGCAATCTCTTCTTTTGACAAGCCCAAGTCTCCTGTTTTGTAATCAATAAGAAGCGCATGACGCGACGAAGCAGAAGTTGCAAGTAAGTCGAATGCACCATGATAATAGCGCCCGTACACAGAATTACGCTGGATACAAAACGGCACTTCAGCACGGATAGTATCGTAGGCGAGAACTTCACGACGAATGTTAGAATTCCACCAGCGCCAAAGCGCGTCACGTAACCGCTTCTCTTTTGCAGCAGATAACTTCCAATACGCACACATGCGCGCAATGTGTTCATCTGAGGGAAACAGGTTTTGTGATTCTACCATACTTTGTGCAAGCTGATGAAATGCCGAACCTAGTGCAGTTGCGCGTGTTGTATCGGAAGTATTCATCGCTGCTGCTTGAACAGACTGAGACGGTGTATCTAAAGATACACCTAAGGCCATAGATTCATCCGAAACACTTTGATGTGCGCGCTTTGGGGAATGCTCACCTGATTGACTAGACACAGTATCTATTTTTTGCTGATTACCATGTGAGGCAAGCGCTTGCTTATCTTGATCCATGCTGTCTTTAATCGAAGAAAAACTATAAAAATCAGCTGACGCGCGCTGCATTATAATGTCATACATTTTCTGCGAAGAATTTGTATCATACAGTTCAAAGGGTAGCGAGCTGGAATGCATTCTATCATCTTGTATCTTAAGCGTGTCTGTACATGGTGAAGCTTGCTTTTTATCGTGCTTCGTTGAAAACGCTTCTGATACCGGCAAGCTAAGGCTATACACAAGCTCACGCTTAAGAGGAATCTTGTAGCCTTCAAGCTCTTCAAGTGCATGATTTCCTCTAATAACAAGCGTATCTGAATCATCAGGTTGCAGCTCAAACACACGAACAGAAGCATCTTGAGAACCACCGTATGCCTTATGGTGAAGTCCTGCTTGTTCATCCGTTATATCCAAAGCCTGAGCTACGCGCAATGCAAGCGTATCACGATAGCCATCTTTAACCGAAACAAGAGGCAAACCAACAATCAATGCTTCGCGTGCGCGCGTTAAGCCTACATAGAGAATACGCGCGCTTTCTTCGCGATCACGAAGCGAAGCCAAACGTTTTCCATACTCAAACCACTCGCTATAACACACAGGCGCGTGTTCTTCTACGACTCCCTCATCAAATTTTTGATGCTGCATTAAGTCTCGTGACGGCGGAACCAGCATACAAGCTACCTTTGCCGCGGTCTCTTGCGCGTCTAAAGACGAGGAATGTGCGTCGCTGTGCGGTGGTTGCTTTGTTGTAGATTCTGGCTGCTTTGTTGAGCTCTTAGGTACAGGAACACACATCACGCGAGGAGCGGCAGGCACTTCGGTATACCATTCGCTTAAAAAGACAAGCGGAAATTCCAAGCCTTTTGAAGCATGAACTGTCATAACCTGAATTGAGTCCTGATTATCGCCTGCAAGCGACGCCGGCGCGATCTTTGAGCGAGAAAGCCAAATGTCAAACTCTTGAGCAGCACGCGCTGGTCCTAAACCCAAATCTTTGGTAAGTTCATCTATATATCTAAGTGCAGCCATAATATTTGCACGTACAGGAATGGTTGCCGTACCTGCTTTTTCGAGCCGCAACAACCAGCCCGACTGTTTAACAACATCTAAACATACATCGGCAACACTTTTATACGGAAGCTCATTACGCGCGCGCATAAGAATATCGTGAGCACGCTGCAAACGCAGAGAACAAGGCATATCCTTGTAAAATGTCATATGCTCCAGTCCACGATCAATCGGACGTTTTGCAGGTAAATCACTTGTCGGCTGATTCATAGACGCAAGGAGTAAAAGGTCTTGTTCGTCGAGAGCAAATAGCGGTGAAATCAACAAACCAAAAAGACCATTTTGCGTATCGCACGGATTGGCTAAAACATGCAACAGCTGAGCCATAACCTGCACTTCGGGAGCAGATGTAAAGGTAGAGCCTCCACTTACCACACAATTAAGACCACGTGCGCGAATGGCGTCTAAATATACATCAACATTTGTTGCAGAACGCACTAAAAGTGCCATATCAGAAGGCTTTTGACCATGCTTTACATACGCATACATACGCTGCGCAAGCGCAGCAGCCAACACCTTACGTGCGCAAACATCGCGTTTGAAAGGCGCTTTTACCATTTCTACATCTAAACGAGGAAGATCATGAGCTTTATAGGCGTGCGCGTCACGTGTAGGATTGTCATCCAAGTGCATAAAGTGCTGAACAAGACCTTGTTTTGGATTGCTGGGAGTTCCTGCATCACATACTTTATCAACAAAGGACAAAATATCTTTATGGCTTCGATAGTTAACACAAAGTTTAAGTGCGCATGTACATGTGGCTTCGCGTTTTCTAAATACCGAAACGTCAGCACCACGAAATGCATAAATGGACTGCTGTGCATCGCCCACCGTGGTAAGGTGCTCAGCGTTTTTTCCTGACAGCAAAGAAATAAGCTCCAATTGCGCTGTATCGGTATCTTGAAACTCATCAACCATAACCAACTTAAAGCGATTCGCGAGCTGCTCTGCAACGTAAGAATTATGTTTAATAACGCGCAGAGTTTCGTGTATTAAGTCGTCATTATCGAGCATAGAACATTCACGCTTAAGCTGCATATATCGCTCATCAACACTGCGAGCTATGTCCACGCACAAATCAAACGCGCGATTAAGCACCATAAACCGTATGGTATCATGTGCGCATGCAAGATCTTCTTTAAGGGTTTTAAGCTCTTGGGCATGTGCCTTACCAACGGATGTGGGGAGCTTTGTGCGAAGCTCCTGTAAACATGTGCACATATCATTACTTGAGGCAATAACTTCGTCGTCAGATGTGGCAAATTCAAGTGTGTGATTAAGATTTTGCAAACAGCTTTGCACGCGCGAGCAAAATTCTATACAAGGCGCAAGCTTTTCCTTGGCTTTTTCGGTTATATCGCAAACGTTGCATAGTGTAGTAAGACCGCTTATGATGTCATCTATTCGTGACTCAAGCGTTGTGTCCTCTACCTTGGTAAACGCGTCATATCCATTGGCGTATATTTTTGCTTGACGAGAAATTGTATAGATTACATCGCAGAGCCCTGTTGGTAAAAAGCCTGTGGAAACATCGCCCATGCTTCCCATTTCATATGCCCCAAGCAATAAACGCATACCCGAGATCTCAAAACGCTTATGATAATAATCACTTAAAACATCTTGAACGGCACGGCGCATGAGCTTTACGGTATCGTTTTCAGACGCAATGCTAAATTGCGGATCTATGCCAAGGTCAAGCGCGTATGTTTTAAGTATCCGAGAACACATGCCGTGAATCGTGCTAATCCATGCATTATCTACCTCAAGCGCCTGTTGAACCATATGAGCTTCGCGTAAACTAGAACGAATGCGCTCTTTTATTTCGTGAGCGGCTGCATGGGTAAAAGTAATAATTAATACTTGCGATACATCATCTAAGAATGCAGTACCGTTTGAACCTGAACCCTTGGTAAGTGCCCACAATACGCGTTTGGTAAGCGTAAAGGTTTTACCCGATCCAGCGCCTGCCTCTACAAATAAAGGAGAAGCAAGCGTTGTGACGATCTGTTTTTGTTGATCGTTGAGCCTGTCTAATATCTTTTCATCGGTGAGGACTCCGCTAGTGTTCATGGTGAATCCTTCCATTTTGATAAGCAATTTTACAATACGGACAAGTTTGAATGTGCTCGGGCGAACTGATGTCTGGCGCAATGTTTCCGCCTATCATGCCTGTAATTTTTTGAGCAATCATATGTTCGGTTGCATCTAAAACCCCTTGAAAACCTGTGAGTGTACTATACTCGCTATAAAAATTGGCAGGTACCGCAATGCTTTGACGGAGCTGGCGTGACACACGATTACAACCACACACACGATCGATAAAGTTTTCGTCCACTGCACCCGAGATCGCATGATTTCTTTTAGTAGACACATAAAGCGCACCTACTACATGCAAATTTGGATAGAGCTTTTGTAAAACGCTTGCATAGATAAGCGTTTGAATATGTTCTGCCAGTTCATACGTACCATCTGTATAGGGATGTGCACTGGTAAAAAGCGCATAGGACGGTAAAAACTTATAGGTTGACTTATGCTTATAGTCAATAATAAGCGCGTTACCATGCGCGTCCACATCAACGCGGTCAATAGAACCATTTACATATACGCCTGCATATTCAACAGCCGCCTCACCCTTACCAAAGCCAAGTTCAAAAAATCTCGGCTCAAATCCTTCAAACAATCCTGATTCGTAATCAAGAAACGAGTGCAGATCTTTGCGTATTTGATTAAGCAAACCTTCGTCTTCCAAACAATGCGGTACAAATATTTGCAGTTGTTTATACCTTTTTTGACTCTGCTTAAGGTATTGATGGTGAAGATGTTCATCAAAGAACTTATCAAGCAGCGTATGCGCATGCTCATCGGCAGTCTTACTTACGCGCACAGGTGCCTGCGCGTTCGCACGCGCTCCAATCGTATAAAGCGCATCTGAATGCATGCTTTTGCTTTGCGCATCATCAAGCAATTTGGTATGGACAAGCTCAAGCACACGATGCACAAACGTTCCTGCTTCCATAGGAGAAAATCCAGCATCAGGCGTGGTTAGCCCTAAGCGTCGTTCGTTAAACCATAAATACGGACAACGCAGGTATGCCTCAATTTGTGACGCAGAAAGCAAAGGTTTGTCTGCAAGCTCGGCTTTTCTACCCATAGGCGAAACACATACCAACGGAATATAGTCTTTGTTTACCTGTCCTGCACATAAAGGATTATCTTGAGCAAGCACCTGGGGGCGCGCGTCGGAATAAATCATGTGGGCAATGCCTGTTTCACTCATACTCATATGTGAAAAATGCGCAAGAACATCATCATCTTCAGAAGATGAAAGACCATAACACGCTAAAAGCTCGGTATACATCACCGAAGGATAGGTCTTATGAGAAGATTCATCGAACAAGGTGCGCTCTAAAACCACATGATGTTGGGCAAGTCTTAAGAGCGCGCGAAAATCATGTCGCGCGCGAGCAAGGGGCGTTACAGGTTTTTCGATATCAAATGCAACAAGAAGTTGCTGAAGTGGATCAAGCGTGCGAGGAAGCGGACTCATCTGTGAAGTTTGCCCACTTAACACCACAGCGTCAAACGAAGCAGGAAGCCAAAGCGCGAGCGCTGAAGGCTGCGCAATATACACACAACACAAAGGCTCACTTGTAGATGAGCCATCGCACGTTGCTTTTTCATCCGTACGTGAGCCATCGCACGATGCTATTTCATCGCTATGCGAATGGTTGCTCGACACCTTCTTAACTGATGGGCGCATATACGGATACACACTACATGTCATTGAACGCGCAATAAGATATAAATCCTCAATAAAGTTTGGAAGAAAGTCTTCTATACAAGAATCTGCTGTATTTGATACATAAAATTCTTTAAGTTCCTTAACACGTGCATTGAGGTGCATAAGGACGCTATATGCAAGACTTTGTTCAAATGGATGAGGCTCGCGCTGAAAAATAGTGCAGGTATTGCCCATAGCATCAATATAGAAGTCATCAGTTGTATGAGAATCGAACTCTTGTAGGTATGGTTGCGCCAGTTTTCCAAGCGCAGCTGCAACATGACCTTTAAGCAGCTCATGCGTAGCACTTACCACACTTTGAGAAACCATGTGCGGATTTTGGAGCAAATTTAATACGTCGCTTGGTGTAAGAAGCCGATTTGAACGCATAAGTCTATCAAGACGATACACGCTTGACATGCTCATATGCGCACAATCTGACATTAAAAAGTCTATAAGCTCTTCTGGAGGCCACCACGACATAGAATCAAGCGGAATAGTAAGGTATGTTCCCTCTTCTTCTTTTGTAGGAGCAGGCCAGGTTTTTGCAGCTTGCATAAGTGTTGCCACACTGCGTAAAAATTGAAACACTGCACGCCCTGTTTGCGTTTCAAGCACCGAAAAACTAAGCTCGGCTTTAACACCAATTCCTTGTTTGCATAACCGAGGCGCTAAATCTTTCCAAAGGTAGAATGCATCAGGTGCAGAAATTGCAACTGTTTTGCACGTTTGAGCAAGTTGTTCTACGCGCGCAGCAATAAGTGGCGAGCGTGCAAGCGGACCTGTTGGCAAAAGTAAATCAAGCGCGCCCGTTGAGGCAACGCTTTGTTCATCGTTTGAAAAAATATGTTGAGATACCCACGCCAACTCTTCACAAACACTCACATCGTCAAAAAATTCATCGGTTGTAAAAGACTCTATCTGAGTACACGGTGACAAAAGCGCAATGAGTTCTTGCTCAAAACGTGTAGACGTATCAAAACCTACCATAAAAATATGAGGCAGTTGCACATGGTGCTGCTTAAAAGACATGCTTAGATACTCAAGCATTTCTGTTTGTTCGATATATCCTTGTGCGTGGATGTAGGCTTGGTATGCATGCGCAAGCGTAATAATTTCTTGCTGAGCAGGCGTATATGCAGGATTTTTTGCGTCACAAGAAACAACCTGTGCAAATGCCCGTTCAAAAAGCTTTGCCAGCAAACTTACCAAACCATTATTGGCACTAAGCTCAAAATCTTGATTATGCTCATAAGGAATTTGACCAGTAAGCAAACACCGTATGGCATACATGCGCAAAGACGCAGGCACAGCAAGATATGCTTTACTACCCCACACACTCCAGCGTTCTTCAACCCACGCACGAGGTGACGTTATACGTATACCTAAAGCTAGCTGCTGATACGTAGCTATAAGACCTTCGACCTTTGTTTGCATGGTAAAAGAAGGCACAAAAATAACAACGTCTTGCTGTGCGCGCAGAAGTTTCTGCAAAGCATTATAGATAGTTGGACGCAACATAAGTTCTCCTCATGCATACACAGCACTGTTTGAATACCGTGTTAGAATTTTTGTTCTTCATGTAACAGGATAGCGCATGAGGCGGACAAGAATTATAACTGCATTGAATTTAGCTAATTAAAAAGTTGCGTGGCAAAAATTCGTGGGGCAAAAAAATTTCATGGTAGCAAGTTGTGGGACAAAAACCTACACGTAAAAAATTGCACAACTCAAAGTTGCACATAAAAAATAAGCTCACAACGTTAGTCTTAGCAACGTTAACCTTCATTACAAATTAAGCGCAACCGTCCACTCTTCTTCGCGAAAGCCAGCGCAAACAGCCGTTATTTTTTCATCGCACCTAACAACTAATAACGGACGTTTAACCAGTTTTCCCTCGGTACCCATAAGCTCAAATAATTCATGAGTGCTCATTCCAGCATCTAATTGTGACTTAAGATTCATTTGGCGATATAAAACACCCGAGGTATTGCACAAACGGCGCGGATTATCATACGAACTGCACGCAAACCACAAAGACAACTCTTCGGGCGTGGGGTTTTGCTCAACAATATCACGAAGTTTGTAGTCTACCTTATGCATATCAAGCCATGCCTTTGCTTTTTTGCAGGTAGAACACCTTGGATACCAAAGAAGTGTTACACAGGTTGAATGCGTTTGCATATATCTCATCCTCAATTCATATCTCTATGCTTGTTTATTGTTTGCTTGTTTATGGGTTACTTGTCCATCGTTGTGTAGATACCCTTTCTGTAGCAATTATGTCGCCACAATTTTTTGCACACCAAACTCAGTTTTGCAAGCGTTGCTTCATTTTGCAGACACTACAGCTTTTACAGACGCCGCAGCTGTTGCAAATGCTGCATCTTCTGCAGACTTTGCCTTATAAAACTTTAATGAACCTCCACATGTAACACGATTAAAGCTTACAGATAAGGGTACGATAGATGAAGAACTATATGTCACCTACTACGCACATAAACATCACGCTTAAGCAAAAGCTTACGCACCATGCGCGCGTAATTACATTCGCGCAACATGTACATACAAGTACTGTCCATATAAGTGATGTTTAGCCGTTTGCATATAAGAAAGAGGCGCTCATGTCCGAGTTACTTACTGTTTCAAATTTGCATGCAGGAACAGAAGATAAACCCATTTTGCATAACATAAATCTCGCCATTAAGCCAGGGGAAACCCACGTGATGATGGGTCCTAACGGTGCAGGTAAATCAACACTTGGTCACGTTATTATGGGCGACCCTGTTTATCACGTAACAGAAGGTTCTATTCATTTTGAAGACCAAGATATTACCGAGTTCACCGCAGACAAGCGCTCTCTAGCTGGCATTTTTCTTTCCTATCAAGCCCCTGTTGAAGTTCCAGGCGTGCCACTTTATAGCTTTTTACGTACCATTTGCCAAAAGCGTCCCGAGCTTAAATTAACAGCGCGCAAGTTTCGTGAGCGTGTTTCTGAAATCTCGTCACAGCTTGATATGGACGAAGCATTTTTAACGCGCGAACTTAACGTTGGTTTTTCTGGCGGTGAAAAGAAAAAAGTTGAAATGCTGCAACTCCTATTGCTTCGCCCCAAGCTTGCGATCCTTGACGAAACCGATTCAGGCTTAGACGTTGACGCGCTCGCAATTGTTTCAAAAGGTATCGAAGCCTATCGCGCACAGTGTGATGGCGCTTTGTTGATGATCACGCATAACACGCGTATTCTTGAGCGATTAAACGTTGACCGTACACACGTTATGGTAAAAGGCCACTTAATGGCAGAAGGTCCTGCTTCGCTTATCGACCATATTGACGCACACGGATTTAGCGAATACGAGCAAAAACTTGAAGAACAACTTGATGCGCGCGGAACAAGTGAGGCTTAACGTGAAAGACCAATCTTTAATAGAGCTTGCCGACAAAGGTCAAACCGATGTGTTTGATACCAAATCCGCAGGTGATGACTATGTAGATCGCGGTGCAAACTCAAATGTTGGTGTCGACGAAAAAGGCCGCTCTAATATTTCTGATATCGACCGCTCACTCTATGACTTTGTTATGAGTGAGGAAGGCTACGAACGCTACGCAGACGGTCTTACGCCCGAAATTGTTACCTCAATCTCACGCAAAAAAGACGAACCTGCATGGATGCTACAGTTGCGCCTTGAAGCGCTTGAAACCTATCACGAGCTCAAGATGGCAGATAACTGGGGTCCAGATTGTTCGGGCTTAGACCTCAACCATATTTCAACCTATGTAAGTCCACGCACCAAACAGGCTCGTAGCTGGGATGACGTTCCAAAAGATATTAAACAAACGTTTGAACGCTTAGGAATCCCCGATGCTGAGCGTAAAAGTTTGGCTGGCGTTGGTGCGCAGTACGACTCTGAAATTGTGTATCACAACATGCGCGATGATGTGGCAAAACAAGGAGTTGTATATACCACCATTGAGGACGCACTTCACGATCCGCGCTGGGAACCCATGGTCAAAAAGTATTTTTCCAAGCTTATTCCTCTTAAAGATCATAAGTTTGCTGCGCTTCACTATGCTGTCTGGTCGGGTGGCTCGTTTGTGTATGTTCCCAAAGGCGTAACGCTTAGTTACCCCCTTCAAAGCTATTTTAGGCTTAATGCTTCAAGTGCTGGTCAGTTTGAACATACGCTCATCATCGTAGACGACGAAGCCGATTTACACTTTATTGAAGGGTGTTCTGCGCCAAAATATTACGAAGCAAACCTGCACGCAGGAGCCGTTGAGCTTTTTGTGGGCAATAATGCACGTATGCGCTATTCAACCATTGAAAACTGGTCAAAGAATATGTACAACCTCAATACCAAACGCGCACTTGTGGGTGAAAACTCACGAATGGAATGGATTTCGGGCTCGTTTGGTAGTCATGTTTCGTACTTATATCCAAGTACCATTTTACAAGGCAACCACTCTACCTGCGAATTTACGGGCATTACCTTTGCAGGAGCAACGCAAAACCTAGATACTGGCTGCAAAATCGTTATGAATGGTCAAGGCTGCAAAGCTTCGGTTGATACAAAGTCAATTTCTAAAGACGGCGGTATCAACACTTTCCGCTCGTCTATGATCGTTGGTAAAAGCGCACATCACTCGGTGGCAACGGTAAGCTGTCAGTCGCTTATGCTTGATGATATTAGCCGCTCAGATACCATTCCTGCTAATAATGTTCGCTGTGCCACGGCAAGTGTGGGACACGAAGCAACCATCGGAAGAATATCAGATGACACTATTTTGTATCTTATGAGTCGTGGATGTAGCGAAGCCGAAGCACGCACCATGGTTGTTAACGGCTTTGCGAGCCCGGTTTCTAAAGAATTACCCCTTGAGTATGCAGTAGAAATGAATAATCTTATTAAAATCGAAATGGAAGGAGCGATTGG